>NZ_CP018725.1:1344285-1680357 GCF_001908725.1 Xanthomonas vesicatoria ATCC 35937
CTACTTACCGGAGTACCGCGCCACCCGCGCGCGCGCCGGCAGTTTCCTGGGCATGGCCAAGAACCCGGACATCGCCTGCGAGGTCACCTTGCAGCCACTGCAGCGGTTTCCGCTGGATGCGGCGATCCTGTTCTCCGACATCCTGACCATCCCCGATGCGATGGGCCTGGAGCTGTATTTCGTCGAAGGCGAAGGCCCCAAGTTTCGTCACCCGGTGCGCGATGCCGCCGCCATCCATCGCCTGGGCGTGCCGGACATGGAAACCGAGCTGCGCTACGTGATGGATGCGGTGCGCCTGATCCGCCGCGAGCTCGATGGCGCGGTGCCGCTGATCGGCTTTTCCGGCAGCCCGTGGACGCTGGCCTGTTACATGATCGAAGGTGGCGGCAGCAAGGAATACGCGCGCATCAAGGCCATGGCCTTCAACGCACCGGATGTGCTGCACCACCTGCTCAGCACCGTCACCGATGCGGTGATCGCCTATCTGTCGGCACAGCGCGCGGCCGGCGCGCAGGCGCTGCAGGTGTTCGATACCTGGGGTGGCGTACTGTCGCCGGCGATGTACCGCGAATTCTCGCTGCCCTACCTGACCCGCATCGCGCGTGAGCTGGAGCGCGGCGACGGTGCCGAGCGCACCCCGCTGGTGTTGTTCGGCAAGGGTAACGGCGCCTACGTGGCCGATCTGGCCGCCAGCGGCGCCGAAGCGGTGGGCGTGGACTGGACCATCTCGTTGGCCGACGCCGCGCAGCGCGCAGGCGGCCGCGTCGCCCTGCAGGGCAACCTGGACCCGGCCACCTTGTACGGCTCGCCCGAGGCGATCCGCGCCGAGGTCGGCAAGACCCTGGACAGCTACGCGCAAGGCAACGGCGGCTCGCGCGAGGGCCACGTGTTCAACCTTGGCCACGGCATGTCGCCGGACATGAATCCGGATCATGTCGGCGTACTGGTGGAAGCGGTGCAGAGCTTGAGCAAGCGCTGATGCACGGCGTGATCGACAGCGCCGCGATTCGCTGTCGATCACCGTTTGATGATGCGCATGCAACAGCACGGTTATCGCCCAACTGTAGAGAATGCGTGATAACAACGGCATTGGACGACAGCGTGAAGCAGAACGTATTTATCGTGTTAGCCCTTGCGTGCCATGGGCAACTTCACGTTATTGAATCGATGTGATCTGCTGTGACTTGGCAGTAATGCGGCGGCGCCATTCGGCAGTGCGGACCGCTTGCCTTGGCGAGACTCGTTAAAGGCGCTAAAAAGAATTGCGGGCGGATCAGACGCTCTGCACAGCGACGCTGAGAGAATGCGCTGTCCTTCCGATGGCGATCCCGATGCCTCCTTCTGCTCCTGTCCTGCGCGCCTACGCCACCATCAAGCCGCTGTTATGGCTGGTGTCGCTGGCGATCTTCATGCAGATGCTGGATGCGACCATCGTCAATACGGCGTTGCCGTCGATGGCGCGCAGCCTGCACGAAAGCCCGCTGCAGATGCAGTCGGTGGTTTTCAGCTATGCGCTGGCGGTGGCGATGTTCATCCCGGCATCGGGCTGGATCGCCGATCGCTTCGGAACACGACGCACCTTCTTGGCGGCGATCATCGTATTCACGCTGGGCTCGTTGCTGTGCGCAGCAGCGCAGCAACTGCCGCAGCTGGTGGGTGCGCGTATCGTGCAAGGCATCGGCGGGGCGATGCTGTTGCCGGTGGGCCGGCTGGCGGTACTCAAGACGGTGGCGCGCGAAGATTTTCTGCGCGCCATGAGCTTTATCGCCATCCCCGCGCTGATCGGCCCGTTGATCGGCCCAACGCTGGGCGGGTGGCTGGTGGAAGTGGCGTCCTGGCACTGGGTGTTCTTGATCAACCTGCCGATCGGCATCATCGGCTTCATCGCCGCGCTGAAGATCATGCCGGACCATTACGGCGATGCACAGAGGCGCTTCGATCTGGTCGGCTATCTGATGCTGGCCTTCGGCATGGTGGCGTTGTCGCTTGCGCTGGATGGCATATCCGAACTCGGCCTGCAGCATGCGTTTGTGATGTTGCTGGCAATCGGCGGGCTGGCTGCCCTGGCCGGCTATTGGCTGCATGCGGGCAATACCGGCAACGCGCTGTTTCCGTTGGCGCTGTTCAAGGTGGCGAGTTATCGCATCGGCATCCTGGGCAACCTGTTCGCACGCGTCGGCAGTGGGTCGATGCCGTTCTTGATTCCGCTGTTGCTGCAGGTGGGCCTGGAGATGAGCCCGATGAATGCCGGGCTGATGATGGTGCCAGTGGCGCTGGCCGGCATGGCTGCAAAGCGCGCGGCGGTGAAGCTGGTTGGGCGTTTTGGCTACCGCAACACCTTGATGGTCAATACCGTGCTGGTGGGGCTGGCGATGGCCAGCTTCGCGCTGATCGATGTGGGCCAGCCGTTGTGGTTGCGGCTACTGCAACTGGCCTGCTTCGGCGGCGTCAATTCGCTGCAATTTACCGTGATGAATACCGTTACCCTGCGCGACCTGGATCGCGATCAGGCCAGCCCGGGCAACAGCCTGTTGTCGATGGTGATGATGTTGGCGACCGGTTTTGGCGCCGCAGCGGCCGGCAGCCTGCTGGCCGCCTTCGACACCCATCTGGGCGATACGCACGGCGCCACTGCGGCGCTGCATGCCACCTTCCTGTGCGTGGGCGGTATCACGCTGTCGTCGACGCTGATCTTCTGGCAGCTGGCCGAGACGCGGCCGCACCCGAAGGAAGTGGAAGCGGTGGCCGAGTAATCCGCCACACGCCGTCGATCAGGTGCCATGTCACGCGTGCGCGCCGTGCATGGCATCGGCGCCCTGAGCGGTCGGTAGCTCTAAATGTCCTCGCGCGGGCGGCCCCGCCGCAGTGCATCGGCGATGGTGTCAGCCAGCATGTCGCCGGTCAGCGGCTTGCGCAGGAAACTGTCGAAGCCGGCCTCCTTGGCGGTTGGCTCGGCGGCCTCATCGGAACGCGCGGTCACCGCAATCAGCGGCATCTCGTAGCCGAACACGCGCAGTTGACGCGCCAGTGCGAACCCGTCCAACCCGGGCAGATCCAGATCCAGCAGCGCCAGGTCGAACGTGTTGTCGGCAGCTTCGGTCAGGGCAGCCAAACCGTGCGGCGCATGCACTACCGAGTGCCCCTGCGAGCGCAGCAGGCCGACGATGACCTCGGCAATGGTCGGTTCGTCTTCCACCAGCAGGATGCGCTGCGGCGCGATGGCCGCGCTGGCACGCGTCACTTCACCGCTGAGCGCAGCGTTGGAGGCCACCCAGCGCAGCGGCAGGTCCACGACAAATCGCGTCCCGGCGCCCAGACGACTGATGACTTCGATATGCCCGCCCATCGCCAGGGCCAGTTCCTGGCAGATCGCCAAGCCCAGACCACTGCCGCCGTAGCGCGAGGTGGTCTTGGCGCCATCGCCCTGCTCGAAGCGCTGAAACAGGCGTGCCTTTTGGTCGGCATTGATGCCCGGGCCGGTATCTGCGACTTCGAAGCGCAGGCCCTGATACGTCCCCAGCGTGGTCAACTTCAAACCAACCACGCCGCGCTCGGTGAACTTGATCGCGTTGCTGAGCAGATTGAGCAGGATCTGCCGGATACGGGTGGGGTCGCCGCTGGCGGTGATATCGCCAAGCAGACCGATTTCCAGGCTGAACCGCAGGCCGCGCTCCTGCGCCAACGGCGCCATCAACGCCTCCACCTCGGCCACCAGTTGACGCACCGAGAACGGCTGCAGATCCAGCTCAAGTCGCCCGGACTCGATGCGCGCAAGATCCAGCGCATCGTTGACCAACCGCAACAGATGCGCACCCGCACGACGGATCGATTCGGTGTAGCTGCGTTGCGTGGCATCCTGCGAGGTCTTGAGCAACAACTCGCTCATGCCCAGCACACCGGTCATCGGCGTGCGGACTTCGTGGCCGAGCGTTGCCAAAAAACGCGTCTTGGCGAGCGATGCCTGCTCGGCCAGTTCCTGTTTGTGCACCGCCAACTGCCAGGCATTCAACCGGCGCAGACGACGGCGATAGAGCAAGACCATTGTGGCGAACAGGCACACTGCCAGCAGACCGAGCGCAGTCAGCCCCCACGGCGACAGCCACCATGGCGGCAACACCTGAAAGCGCAGTGTCTGGCTTGCCGACCAGATGCCGTCCGCAGTCCGCCCCTGCACTTCCAGTGTGTAATGCCCCGATGGCAGGCGCGAAAACAAGCGCTCGCCACTGGGCCCGACATCAATCCAGTCCGGATCGTAACCGCTGAGGCGGAAGCGGTAACTGGTTGATTCGGGATTGGTGAAGGTCGGCATACGCGCCACGATGTGCAAGTCGCGGTCGCCGTCCTGTATCTGCAGCGGCACGACGCCGGTGACATCCAGCCCACGCTCGCCACGTCGCAACCCCACCCGTTCGATCAACAACGGTGGCCGACGTAAATTGGGGCGCATCGTGGACGGATCGAACACCACAACGCCATCGGACGTGCCACCCAATATCTGCCCGCCGCTTGCCTGCACCAACGAGGCCACCTGCATGGGCGAGCTGGGCAGCCCATCGTGCACGTTGTACACGCGGACCAGCTTGCTGCCGGGATCGACACGGATCAGTCCACGATGACTGGACACCCAGGCCACGCCACCGGCATCGACCACCATGCCGGTCGGCGCCACTTTCGGAAACTCCTGCTCCTTGCCCACCGTGTCCAGCTGCTTGAGCTGCGAGCCATCCCACAGGTATCGCCGCAATTCGCCTACCAGCCCTGCCCAGACGATGCCGCCATCTCCCAGGCGGAACACGTACGTTGGCAGATCAGCAGCGCCGGGAACCGCGATGAATCGGTCGGACTGCGGGTCCCACCGCCACAGACCGGCGTTGTTGCTCAGCCAGATCTGCCCATCCGGTCCAATCCGCTTGTCCAGCACGGTCAGCGCCTTCAGGCCGTGGCTTCCGTAATCGATCGTCCTGAGCAGTTGCCCCTCGCCGCTCCACAGCTGTATGCCCTGGGTCATCAGCGCTACCCAGATGCGCCCTTGCGCATCTTCGGCCATCCGGCCCGGCCTGCCCGCAATATCGGGGTCGGCCGCGGGATCGACACTCTGCAACAGCGGCCAGCGCTTGACCTGACGTGTGCGCGGGTCGTACCGCACCAGCGTTCCCTGTACACCGATCCAGACCACCCCCTGCCTGCTTTCGAACACGGTGTCAGGGACGCGGATCGGATCGATATTGGGCAAATGCAGCTTGACTCGACCGGTCGCCGGATCGAAGTATTCAAGCGCACCATGCGAGCCTGTCAGCCAGACCCCGCCTGCGGCCGACGGCGCTGCGGCGGTAATCGACGGGTTGGCCAGCGACTGCGCGTCATCCTTGTGATGCGAGAACACTGCAAAGGTGTCCCACCGCGGCGGCAGATGCCACAGACCGCCCTCGAGGCTGGCAAACCACAGCCCGCCTTCGCGATCCTGATAGGAGGTGATCCAGTTCCGGTTGACCAGGCCGTGCGCCGATGCACTGTAGGTCGGCACCCTGTCGACGGACGAACCGTCAGTGCTGATGCCCAAACCGGCGTCGATGTCCAGCCAATAGCGCCCGCGTCGATCATGCAGCAGCACGCTCCTGACCTGCGGCTTGGTCGCAACGCTCTGCCACGGGCGCGTGATGGCCCCCCCAACGGTATCGAGCCGAAACGCGTTGCCTGCAAAGTCGGAAACCCATAGCACCTTGCCGTCCGCTTCCTTGGAAAGCCTGTTGACGGTCTGGTCTGCAACCGGAAGCGGGACGCGCTGCATGCGTTGACCGTCCCAGTGCGCAAGCCCGCTCCAGGTGCCGATCCACATCGAGCCGTCAGCGGCGGCCTCTAGACCTACGACGCTATCGGACGGCAGCCGGTAGGGCTCACTGGCGGTCGCGGAGAAGTGCTGCATGCGTCCGTCCGGCCGATAGCGGTACACACCCTGCTTGGCGGTTCCGATCCACAGAGCGCCATCCGGTGCCGTTGCCAATGTCCACACCATGGCATCGCGCAGTTCCGGAAACTGCGGATCTTCCAGCCGCTTGAATGTGCGCGTGTCCGCTTCCAGATAGCCAACGCCGCCGTCTTCGAAGCCCATCCACACCCGGTCCTTGGTGTCGACACAGACGGTCCAGACCACGTTGCTGGTCAGGCCATCTTCCATCCGCCAGATGCGGTAGTTGCGGCCATCGAACCTGGCCAAGCCGTCATCGCTGGCAAGCCACAGATACCCTTGTTTGTCCTCGGTCAATTCATTGATCGTGTCCGACGGTAATCCGTCTGCGATCGTCAGCTGGATCGGTACCGGTGTCGCTGGCGTACGCGCCTGCACGGGAAGCACTGCCAGACACAGGCATACCCAGAGCACAGCGAGCAGCCGATGGGGCAAGCGGGATAGAAAGTGCACCGGATCAGTTTCACGACAAGTCGGCGCATAGTGGGGGCCACGCGCGATGCGGGCAAGCCCGACGCTGCGCGTACGGCTGCGCATGCACCCCGTCTCCAGGATGGGAGGCGGTAGCATCGTTGACACACCCGCCGTGTGCCCCAGTGGCTGCGAGCACCGGGCGCGAGGCTGACATTGTGCCGGAAGAACTTTCATCCCCTGGCCAGATCATCACGGCCTTGAAGCACGGCTCACATCGCTGCTGCCCGGCGAACGCCCTGCATCACACCCAATCGATGCCCGCTCAGGTCGGGGCATCGGCGCTGTCTGTCAGCGCGTGTTGCGCAGCGCCTCGGCAATGGTATCGGCGAGCATCTCGCCGGTCAGCGGCTTGCGCAGGAAGCAGTCGAACCCGGCTTCCCGCGCATTTGGTTCGGCGGCTTCGTCGGCGCGCGCGGTCACCGCGATCAGCGGCATCCGGTTACCGAACACGCGCAGTTGTCGCGCCAATGCGAAACCATCCAGGCCGGGCAGATCCAGATCCAGTAACGCCAGATCGAAGGTGTTGTCGGCGGCTTCGGTCAACGCGGCCAGTCCGTGCGGTGCATGTACCACCGAATGTCCCTGGGCCCGCAGCAGGCCGACGATGACCTCGGCGATGGTCGGGTCGTCCTCCACCAGCAAGATGCACTGCGGCGCGACCGCAGCGCCGGCACGCCCCGCTTCGCCGCCGAGCGGCGCATCCGAGGCTACCCAGCGCAGCGGCAGATCCACCACGAACTTCGTCCCGGCGCCGAGCCGGCTGATCACCTCGATATGCCCGCCCATCGCCAGGGCCAGTTCCTGGCAGATCGCCAAGCCCAGACCACTGCCACCGTAGCGCGAGCTGGTCCTGGCGCCATCACCCTGCTCGAAGCGCTGGAACAGGCGTGCCTTCTGTTCGGCATTGATGCCCGGACCCGTGTCGGCCACCTCAAAACGCAGGCCTTGATATGAACCGAGCGTGGTCAACTTCAGGCCCACCACGCCGCGCTCGGTGAACTTGATCGCGTTGCTGAGCAAATTGAGCAGGATCTGCCGGATGCGGGTGGAATCGCCGCTAGCGGTGATATCGCCAAGCAGGCCGATTTCCAGGCTGAAGCGCAGGCCGCGCTCCTGCGCCAACGGTGCCATTAGCGCTTGGACCTCGGCCACGAGCTGGCGCACCGAAAACGGCTCCAGGTCCAGTTCCAGCCGCCCGGATTCGATGCGCGCCAGATCCAGCGCATCGTTGACCAGCCGCAGCAGATGCGCACCCGCACGACGGATCGAATCGGTATAGCTGCGCTGCTTGGTGTCCAGCGAGGTCTTGAGCAGCAACTCGCTCATGCCCAGCACCCCGGTCATCGGCGTGCGTACCTCATGGCCGAGCGTTGCCAAAAAACGCGTCTTGGCGAGCGATGCCTGCTCGGCAACTTCTTGCTTGTGCACCGCCAACTGCCAGGCATTCAAGCGCCGTAGACGGCGGCGGTACAATAAAATGGCTGCAACGACCACGCACACGCTCAGCAGGCCCAGCAGGCCCAAGCCCCATGGCGCCAGCCACCATGGCGGCAGCACCTGAAAACGTAAGGTCTGGCTCGCCGACCAGATGCCGTCTGCAGTCCGCCCCTGCACTTCCAATATGTAATGCCCCGATGGCAGGCGCGAAAACAAGCGCTCGCCACTGGGCCCGACGTCGATCCAGTCCGGGTCGTAACCGCTTAAACGAAAGCGATAGCTGGTTGACTCCGAATGAGTGAAGGTCGGCATGCGCGCGACGATATGCAGATCGCGATCGTCGTCCTGCAGCTGTAGCGGCTCGACACCGGTGACATCCAGTCCGCGCTCGCCACGACGCAGGCCTACGCGCTCGATCAGTAGCGGCGGCTGGCGTGTATTCGGACGCATTTGGCTTGGATCAAACAGCACAACGCCATCAGGCGTCCCGCCTAGAATCTGCCCGCCCGTTGCTTGTACAAGCGTATTTTCCTGAAATTGCTGATTGGGGAGCCCATCGTGAACTCCGTAGACCCGCACCATTTTGCTGGCAGGGTCCACCCTGATCAGACCGCGCGCGCTCGATACCCACGCCACGCCTGCACTGTCCACGACAAGTCCGTTAGGCGCTACCATCGGGAACTCTTGCCTACCGTCAATCGTGTCCAGATGTTTGAGTTGGGTGCCATCCCATAAGTAACGACGCAACTCGCCCATCAACCCGATCCAGACAACGCCCGAGTCGGTGAAACGAAATACATAGTTCGTTGAAGCAGGCGCACCTCGAACCATGACGAACGTGTCAGCTTTCGGATCCCAGCGCCTTAAACCCGTCGTGCTGGCAAGCCACATCTGCCCATCGGGACCGAGCCTGAGGTCATAGACGTTGGAGTCATCCAACCCATGGTTACCCCGTTCAATTTCACGAATAAGCCGGCCGTCCTCATCGCGAATCTGCAAACCCGTCTTGGTTAGCGAAATCCAAAGTTGATTGTGCGTATCCATTGCTACAAAGTCGGGCGTCACCATGTCCGATACGACATGGGGCGCCGTGGACAATGACCAGTGCTTTCGTTGCCGGGTCTGTGGATCATAACGCACCAGAGATTCCGCCAACCCAATCCAGACGTAGCCCCTTTTGCTCTCCAGCATGCACATGGGCCAACGCATACCCGAGATAGGACGAAGGTGACGTTCCAGCTTGCCGGTAGCAGGATCCAAGCGTTCTAGCGCTCCCCGCGTACCAGCAACCCACAATCCACCGGATGCCGATGTTGCCGTGGCCCTTACAAGAGGATTGGCCAGCGATTGCGGATCGTCCGCGTGGTACGACAACACTGAAAAAGTGCTCCAATTAGGTGGTAGATGCCAAAGACCGCCATTGAGACTGGCAAACCACAAGCCACCTTCGCGATCCTCGTAGGCACTTCCCCAACTCGGCTTAACCAGTCCATGTGCCGATGAGCTATAGAGAGGCACATTTTGGACTTGCCTACCGTCAGAGATTCCCAGACCGGACATTGTGTCCAACCAATAGTGCCCGCGTCGATCACGCAACAACATGCCCACGACGTGCTCGCCGTCGCCTGCATGCTCCCAAGGTTGCGGAACAAAATTTCCGCCAGAGTTGAGTCGATAAAGTACGTTATTGCTGTCGGCAACCCATAAGTCATCGTTGGAGCCAAGGCGTAGCCCATTAGAAAACTGACTATTTCCTGGCAACTCCTTACGATCGAAAGACATCCCATTCCATCGTGCGAGGCCTCCGTTGCTTCCGATCCAAAGCGCCCCGGCGGATGTAACCCGCAATGCAGTCACTCGGTCAGACGGCAAACTCTGCGCATCATCTGCCACAAACGTGAAACGCTGCATACTGCCGTCCGGTCGCCGCCGATACAGTCCGTTTTTTGAAGTTCCAAACCATAGATCGCCGTCGGGTGTCTGCGCAATCGCCCACACGGTGGCGCGTTTTAACTCAGGAAACTGTGTACTCTCCAACGGTTTGAATGCGCGCTGTTTAGCATCCAGAACACCCGCGCCACCATTATCGAAACCGACCCACAGCCCGTCGTCAGCATCGACTCCCATCGCCCAGACAAGATTATCTGTGAGCCCGTCCTCCATCCGCCAGATGCGGTAACTCCGCCCATCGAATCTGGCCAGACCATCGGCCGTTGCCAGCCATAGATAGCCGTTCCGATCCTCGGCAAAGTCGTTCACTGTGTTGGAAGGAAGTCCGTCGGCCACAGTGAGTTGGATTGGCACAGGCGTCGTCGGCACTGCCGCAAAGGCGAGCACGGGCACCGCTGTGACCAATAGGACCAATAGGACCAACCACAGTGCAGCAAGGGTGCGACTGAATGGAACACAGACGGAGGCGTGACATAAAAATTTCACTGCAGGTCACAGCATAGTGCGGGCCACATCGAGCATGAGCAAGTACGCCTTGCCTCACTTGATATGCGCCATAACAGCAAGCACGGACAGGACTACCTGTTTCATCGTCATTCTTTTCGAGCCACGCGTCGATCGCACGCACTCCCCAGTCGCACTGCACTGTACCTGCTCCACCACACTGGTTCTAGCCGACGGCGCTGTCACCGGGCGAGTCCGCAGCGTCGGCAAGCACACGTGCCAGGGCGCTCGCCAACAGCTCGCCGGTAACCGGCTTGCGCAGGAACCCATTGCAGCCCGCCACCATGGCCTGCGGCTCGGCATCGGCATCGGCCCGTGCAGTTACCGCCACGATCGGGAAGCGCACTCCGCGTGCGCGCATTTGTGCCACTAACGCGGCGCCGTCGAGGCCAGGCAGATCCAGGTCGCACAACCCGGCGTCGAAGCGACGCGTGCTCACCTCTGCCAAGGCGGCCAACCCGTGCAAGACATGGGTAACCTGGTGCCCGCGTGTCTGCAGCAGCCCCACGATCACCTGCGCCACGGTCGGGTCATCTTCCACCAGCAGCAACTGCAGCGGCGCTTGATCCCGGGCAGCGACGGCGCGTGCCGGAGCCGGTGCTGCTGCAGGCAACGTCGTCACCCAACGCAGCGGCAGCTCCACCACAAAGCACGCGCCCTGCCCCAGTTCACTGTCCACGCTCACCGCGCCGCCCATTGCCGCGGCGAGCTCGCGGCAGATCGCCAGGCCCAATCCACTGCCGCCATGCCGGGCCAGGGTCAGCGCGCCTTCGGCCTGTTCGAAGCGCTGGAACAGCCGCCCACGTTGCTCGGCGCTCATACCGGGACCGGTGTCGCACACCTCCACCCGAATGCCTTGTGCAGGGCTCTGCGGCAACGCCGACACGCGTAATTGCACGCCACCGCGCTCGGTGAACTTGACCGCATTGAAGAGTAGATTGAGCAGGATCTGCTGCACCCGGCTGGCATCGCCATGCAGTGCCGGCGGCAGCGCGTCATCCAGTGCGCACTCGAACGCCAGCTGCTTCTGCTCGGCGCTGGGACGGACCAATTCAACCGCCTGCCCGATCAGCAGGCGCAGATCGAAATCGCGATTGTCCAGCGGCAGCTTGCCGGCTTCGATCCGCGCCAAATCCAGTGCATCGTTGACCAAACGCAGCAAGTGCTTGCCGGCCGACTGGATCGCGCTCGCATAGCCTTGCTGGCGCGCATCCAGCGATGTCTGCAGCAGCAACTCGCTCATTCCCAGCACACCGGTCATTGGCGTGCGCACCTCATGCCCCAACGTCGCCAGAAAACGCGTCTTGGCCAACGATGCCTGCTCGGCCAACTCGCGCTTATGCTGTGCCACTTGCCATTGCGCGCGCATGCGTACGCGATGCCGGTAGGCTGCGGCAAGCAACGCGCTGAGCAGCAGGCCGATCATGCAGATCAACGCAATGCCGACATCGCTACGCCACCAGGGTGGCAGCACCGAAAACTGCAACGATTGCACCTGCGAAGCATTGCCGAGCGGATCGACACCCTGCATCTCAAGCACATAATTGCCCGGCGGCAGCGATGAAAATTCGCGCATGCCCGCAGCGCCATGCTCGACCCAATCGTTGTCAAAGCCTTTCAATCGCGTGCGATAACGGTTCGCCATCGGGTCGATGAAAGACAGCAGCCGCATATTGATGCGCAACTGGCGATCGCTCGGCACCAGCGAAAAGCCACCGCCGATCGGCAATGCGCGACGTCGATCGCCGTGCTGGACGCTCACCGCTTCCAGCCGCATCTGCGGGGTAAACGAGGGAACGTCCGGCGCGTTGGTATCGATCAGCAGCGTGAATCCATCGGCGGTCCCACCCACCAACACACCGTTGTTGGACATCAGCAGACAGTGCCTACTGAACTCCTGGCTGGTCAACCCATCACGCGCACTGAAACTGCGGATCTTTGCAGGCGTTGTCCGTGGATCGATGCGCCATAGGCCACGCGGGCCGGACATCCACACACGACCAAGCGCATCCAGCTCGAGGCCGTAAGCGTCCATGGCGGGAAATCCTTCGGCAGCGCGAATGCGGCTTACCTGTTTCCAGACGCCATCACGTTGCTCCCAGCGCTCGATGCTACCGGCCATGTAAAGCCAGATACGTTTGCGATCTTTGACGACAAAGCGCTGGATAAAGTCGACATCCAGCCCGGGCACCAGCATGAATCGATGCGTGTCGGCATGCCAGGCATACACGCCGCCGGTGGCGCTGATCCACACGCGCCCATCCGGCCCCATGCTGATTTGGTAGTACGGAAACTCCTTCAGGCCATGCAGCTCGTTTGGGGAGATCGTCTCCAGGACGCGCCCAGTGGCTAGGTCGCGTCGCTGGATCACTTGCTCGAACGCAGTCCACACGGTGCCATCGCCAGGCTCCCCGATCCACAGCACCGCCTCGGCGGGTCCATCCCCGGTGAAATGCGTCAGCTCCCCAGTTGCCATGTCCAGACGCGACAGTACATGCCGCGCGTTACCGAGCCAGAGCTGCCCGCGACTGTCTTCCAGCGTGGATGCGACTTCCATCTCACGCAGATCAGGATGCTGCACTCCGGTCTGCACCAAGGCGCCAGACGACGTGTCGTAGCGCAGCAACCTGCCACTGCTGTCGAACTGCCACAGGCCGCCAGAGCGAGTGGCCGGTGCGAGGCTGCAAGAGATGCCTTTGCCCTGATCGTTCACCTGCTTGAAGGCTGCCGTGCGACGCCAGTCCTCGCGCAGGTAGGCGAGCCCACGGCCATGCAGGGGCACCCAGATCCCTCCGTGCGGACTTCGCCAGATGGTGGTCACATGACGATTGGAAACCAACGGTTCGTCACCATTGTTGACCGGCGTGGGTGGATGACCGGCACGGGTGTGCCATAGCCCTTGCTCGGTGCCGAGCCAGAATTCACCATCTCCGGCATCGGCCACCGTCCAGACCCGATTGCCTGCCGCAAACATCGAGGCCCAGGTGGGCGTATGCCACCCACCAGAGGCATCCATGTATCGCAGCCCGGTGTCCGAGGAGGTCCATAACCGCTGCCCTACCCACTGCAGCGCATTGATGCCGCTGGCGTCGCCATCCGGTCGCACACGGTGCAAGGCCAGCCCGTCGAAGTACGCCAAACCGCCGAGTGTCCCGATCCACATGCGCTCACGGTCGTCCAGGGCCAGGGCATAGACCGGATTGGGGTCTAGCGGGTCTTCCATCCTGGCAAGATCGAGTGAGCTGAAATTCCCCTTGGCGTCCAGGCGCAAGACATTTCCGGTCGACATGCCAAGCCAGATCTCATCGCCACGGCCGGCAATGGCATAGATATCTCCCATCGACAGCGCGGGAACGTCGCCGGGCAGATATGCCGTGAATTTGCTGCGATCGGCGCTCAGCATTGCCAGCCCGGCACCCGCCAGCGCCAGCCAGATACGATCCTGGTCGTCGATATACATCGCCTGCAGGGCATTGCTGCGCAGCGAATAGCGATCGGTCGGATCGTTACGCCATACCTTGAACTCGGCGCCGTCATACCGAACCAGGCCATCGGTGGTGGTCATCCACAAATAACCCGCACGATCCTGTGCGATTGCGGTAATCATGGTCGAGGGCAGGCCTTCGGCGGCACCCACGATGCGAAAGCGCGGGATGGCAGGCACCTCAGCCAGGGCCGGCAACACCATCAACGCAACGAGCAACCCCAGTAACAGACCGCGCATGCGGGAATCCTTTCCACGTCCAGCCGGCATGCTCGCAATGGATCGTTGCAAGTGCAAGCCGCGCGCGCAGCGCCGGGATGTGTCTAGAATCCGCCCATGACGCCACTCGCCCGCCTGCTGCTGCTTCCCGCCCTGGCATTGACCAGCCTGGCCGCCTCCGCCGCACCGGTGCGCTATGCGCTGGATCCGGTGCACACCCGGGTGCTGTTTGCGGTCGAACATGCCGGCTTTTCCAAGGCATTGGGCACGGTGTCCGGCAGTACCGGCAGCCTGGTCTTCGACCCGGACAACTGGGCGTCCGCACGGCTGGACGTCACTGTGCCGTTGCACCGCGCCGACCTGGGCGATGCCAAGTGGAACGAGGCCACCCTGGCACGCAACCTACTCGATGCCGAGCGCTTTCCCGACGCGCATTTCGTCTCCACGCGCGTGGAGGCCAGCGGCGAGAACCATGCCAAGGTCAGCGGCAACCTGACCCTGCACGGCGTCACCCGGCCGGTGACGCTGGAGGTCACCCTCAACGCGCTCAAGCGCCACCCGCTGCCGCCGTTTCGCCGCACTGCCGGGTTCTCGGCAACCGCCACGCTGAGCCGGGCGGAGTTCGGGATCGATGCATGGAAATCGATGATCGGCGACACCGTGGAATTGCGCATCGAAGCAGAAGCCGTGCGCGAAGGCCGCGCCGATGATGATGCAATGCCGCCGCAGGCCGAACCTGCTACCACTGACGCGCCCGCCAACCAGGAATCGGGAACATGAGCCTGAAAAACATCGAGCGCTGGGGCGGTGTCAGCCAGACCCTGCATTGGTTGATCGCGCTGCTGATTCTGGTGCTGGGAATCGTCGGCCTGACCATGGGCGAATTGCCAAAGACACCGAAATACTTCTGGGTCTATACCGCGCACAAATCGCTAGGCCTGACCGTGCTGGCGCTGGTGATCGCGCGGCTGGGGTGGCGCCTGTACGCAGGCGCCCCGCCGCCGGTGGCGGGCACCCCGCGCTGGCAGGAACGGATCGCCGGGCTGACCCATTGGCTGCTGTACGCCATGATCTTCGCCATGCCGCTGTCGGGCTGGTTGTACGACTCCAGCAGCGGCCTGCGCCCGTTCCGCTGGTTCGGCCTGATCGCGGTGCCCAAGCTCAGTGGCCCGGACGAGCAGCTACGCGCCACCTCCCACGCCATTCACGAGTGGGGCTTTTGGTTATTGATTGCCGTGGTGCTGGCGCATGCCGGCGCGGCGCTGTACCACCACCTTTTCCAGCGTGATGCCACCCTGGCGCGGATGTTGCCGCGCGGCTGGCTATCCTCCAAACCTTAAGGATTTCCCATGTCGTCCAAGTTGTTCGCCTCTCCCCTTCTGGTCGCCGCGTCGCTGGTCGCCACCTTCGCCACCGCGCCAGTGCTGGCCGCCGACTACGTCCAGGCGCCCGGCTCGTCGCTGGTATTTGCCAGCAAGTACGACGGCGAAGTGTTCACCGGCAAGTTCCCCGCTTTCGACACCACGCTGAGTTTCGACCCGGCCAATCCGGCAGCGGCCAAGCTCGATGTGCGCATTCCGCTGGCGAGTGCGATCAGCGGCAACAACGACCGCGATTCGACTCTGCAAGGCCCGGACTTTTTCAATGTCGCCAAGTTCGCCACCGCGCGCTATCGCGCCGACAAGTTCCGTGCGCTGGGCGGAAATCAATACGCGGCCGACGGCACCCTGGAACTGCGCGGCGTCAGCAAGCCGGTCACGCTGACCTTCACCTGGACACCGGGCGCGCAGCCGGTGCTGGCGGGCAAGGCGGTCGTGAAGCGGCTGGACTTCGGCGTGGGCGGCGGCGACTGGGCCGACACCAAGACCATTCCCAACGAAACCGCGATCAGCACCAAGGTCGTGTTGAAGGCGAAGTAAGGCCACAGGCCGCAACCGGACGCGGCCACTGAGCGGCGGACTACCTCGTCGGGTCCGCCGCTTTTTTATGCTCGGCGGCCGTATGACACCGCGAGACAGCTAGACTTTGGCATCCACTCAGGGATGCCGCAATGCGTACACACGGGACGTTGACCCGCTGGAATGCCGATCGTGGCTTCGGCTTCATCACCCCGGCGCAGCCCGGGGACGAGGTGTTTGTACACATCTCCGCGTTTCCACGCAGCGCGGACGCACCACGCATTGGCGAACTGATTTCCTTCGAGATCGAACCCGGCAAGGATGGGCGACGGCAAGCCGTGCGCGTGATGCGCGGCGGAGCCCATGCACCGGGGCGTGGCCCACGCCGTGCGTATGCAGCGGCGCGTTCGCCATCGCCGACTAGCGCCCTCGGGCTTGGCAAAGTCATCCTGCTCTTGCTTGTGGCAGGCGCTGGCGGCTATGCGTATCTCAACCGGGACGCGCTCACTCCAGACGCTGGGCTCACTGAAAATTCGCCAGCAGTACCGGCACCGGCACGAGTACCGGCAGCCACGACGCTTCCAGACCGCGCGACAGGTCAGGGCTCGCCTGCAGTAACGGCACCTGCATCGGCAAGCAAAACGTCCACTACGCCCGCTTCCACACCGCACTACAGCTGTGGCGGGCGCACGCATTGCTCGCAGATGACCTCCTGCGACGATGCTACTTACGTGTTGCAGCATTGCCCAAATACCGCAATGGACGGCGACCACGATGGCGTGCCCTGCGAGCAGCAGTGGTGCCATTGAATCAATACGGCTGACACCTTGAACGGGCGGCCGACCAGAGCGGTCTGTTAGCCGCATCTTGTTGGATGTGGTCAAGGCTTAGTGAGTCGAGGGTGCGGCGCCCATCAGACATCGAGCCGATGCGTCATGATGAAACAAGGCGTATCGAGCACTGCGCCCTACCTTGCGCACCGACCAACTCGACTGGTCCTTGCCCGCTCACCGTCGCGGGACCTTACGCGGCATGGCTGCCGCGTAAGAGCTTACAGGGACGTACTTGCATCGTGTCCCGCGATGGTGGGCGGGCAAGGGCCGTGCAGCAAACTCACAGCGTCGAGGATGCGGCGCCCTCACCGCTCGCGGGACACGCCGTGAACCCGTCCCTGAGGGCTCGGTGGCAGCATCCATGCCGCCACACGGTCCAGCAACCGGCGAGGACACCGCACCAAACAGTTGGTCGGCGCTCTTCTGAAAAGCTGTCCGTAGCGCGGCGTGCGTCAGACGTGCAACCGATGCTTCGTGATCGAACGAGACGCATCCGGCACCGCTCTTACCGTGCACACCGACCATCTCGATTGGTCCTTGCCCGCCCAGCATCGCGGGACCGTACGCGGCATGCATGCACGTAAGCGCTTACAAAGACGTACTTGCAGCGTATCCCGCGATGGTGGGCGGGCAAGGACCCGGCAGCCAAGTGGCAGATCGTCCGCCCTGCAGCGAAGGCCACGTTCATCCGCTCTGCACCAGACCGGCGCGAAGTCATTTTCAGCCTTTCGGAATCCAACTCTGGCGCATACAGAGTGCGCGCACGCCGCATCATCGCGAGCCGGCGTTTAACCACTCGCACAAACGCCGGCTGTCGAATGGCCAGCCCAACTCGCGCCCATCCGCATCGCGCAACACCGGCACACGCTCACCATAAGCGGACTCTAGCGCCAAATCGTCGTCAATGAACACGCTGCTGAACTCGCCGGCGCGTGCCTGTGCCAGCACCTCCACGGCCTGGTCGCACAGGTGGCAATCGTCGCGCTGGTACAGGGTCAGGGCCATTGAACAGGTCTCATGCTGCGCTGCAGCCGTGCCGCAATCATCGAGCGACTAGAATAGCCGCCTTTACGCTCACCTCTTCGGCAAGCATGGCTGTCAGCACGTTCGACCTGTTCAAGATCGGCATCGGTCCGAGTTCCTCCCATACCGTGGGGCCGATGCGCGCCGCAGAACGCTTCGTGCATCGCTGGCTGCTCGACGCCGGCCGCCTGCCCGATGTGGTGCGCATCCGCGCCGAGGTGTTCGGCTCGCTGGCCCTGACCGGCCGCGGCCATGGCACCGACAAGGCCGTGCTGCTCGGCCTGGAAGGCCACCGCCCCAACCTGATCGACCCGGACATCATTCCCGCCACGCTGGAGCGCATCCGTTCCAGCAAGCGCATCACCCTCATGGGCCAGCACACCATCGGCTTCGACGAAAAGCGCGACCTGCCGATGAACAAGCGACAGAAGCTGCCGTACCACACCAACGGCATGCGCTTCACTGCCTACGATGCCGACGAAGGTGTGATCGCCACCCGCGATTACTACTCGGTGGGTGGCGGCTTCGTGGTCAACCAGGACGATGCCGCCGACGACCGCATCGTGGCCGACGAAACACCGCTGCCCTACCCGTTCCTCAGTGGCGACGAACTGTTGGCCCAATGCGCACGCAGCGGTTTGAGCATCGCCGCGCTGATGTTCGAAAACGAAAAAAGCTGGCGCAGCGAAGACGAGATTCGCGACGGCCTGCGCGAACTATGGGCGGCGATGCAATCCTGCGTGGAGCGCGGCATCCGCCAGGAAGGCACATTGCCGGGCGGCTTGAACGTGTCGCGGCGTGCACCGGCGTTGTATCGCGAACTGTCGTCCAAACCCGAAGCTGCCATGCGCGACCCGCTGACCACGCTGGACTGGGTCAACCTGTATGCCCTGGCGGTCAACGAAGAAAACGCAGCCGGCGGCCGCGTGGTCACCGCACCCACCAACGGCGCAGCCGGCATCATCCCGGCGGTGCTGCATTACTTCGACCGCTTCTGCCCCGGCGCGTCCGAGCAGCGCATCTTCGACTTCCTGCTCACCGCTGCGGCCATCGGCATTCTCTACAAAGAGAACGCCTCGATCTCCGGTGCCGAAGTCGGTTGCCAGGGCGAAGTGGGCGTGGCCTGCTCGATGGCGGCCGGCGGTCTGGTTGCTGCGCTTGGCGGCAACCCGGGCCAGATCGAAAACGCCGCGGAAATCGGCATGGAACACAACCTTGGACTGACCTGCGACCCGATCGGCGGGCTGGTGCAGATCCCCTGCATCGAACGCAATGCCATGGGCGCGGTCAAGGCCATCAACGCCAGCCGCATGGCCATGCGCGGCGATGGCAAGCACAAGGTCTCGCTCGACAAGGTCATCAAGACCATGCGCGACACCGGCCGCGACATGCAGGACAAGTACAAGGAAACCAGCCGCGGCGGACTGGCGGTGAACGTCATCGAGTGCTGAGTCTGCCGATGGCACTTCAATGCGCCGTCCGTGCACAGGATTGGAATGCGTTTGCGCACAGGAGAGGAATGCGGACTCTGCGCTAGTGCGCGAGCGTACGGCATGCTCGGCCTGCGCAATGGAACCAGCGCAGGCTCAATGGGTCGCTGGCTAACGCGCACCGCCAAGCGTCGGGTTGATGCATCCGTTCGACCGCCGCTGCTGCATCACGCAAACTGCCAGCGCGCCTGGCGGAAAATGCCACCACGTCACACTGCGTTTCCTGCAGAAGGCCATACGACACGCCAGCCTGCCCTGAGAACGCCAGCGACACGGCGCATGCCTCACTCGCAGCGCCAAACGTAGCGATGCAACGAGTGTCGTTCGCTAAAACCGCAGCAGCTGAAAGCGGAAAGATGGCATCTTCACTCCCCCCGCTTCAGCAAGAAACTGCTCGAAGGGCGGATGGGGGCAACCCGCACGCACCCTAAGCGCCCACGACAAAACGCACCCGCTGCGGAACCGCCAGGATCCACGCCTCCACCACGGTGCGCCGTGTAGCCTTCCCGCACAGATCCCGGATGGAGAACACGATGCGACATCTCGCCTGCGCACTCGGACTCACCCTGGCCTGCGGCCCGCTGATGGCCCAGGAGGCCAGCTATGGCCCGCGCCTGGAAGGCTTCGATTACCCCTACCCGGTCAAGACCTACGCGCTCACCTCGCAGCAGCAGCCGTTGGAAATGGCATATCTGGATGTCGCACCCACCGGTAAACCGAACGGGCACACCGCCGTGCTGCTGCATGGCAAGAATTTCTGCGCGGCCACCTGGGAATCCAGCATCGCCGCGCTAAGCAAGGCCGGCTACCGCGTCATCGTGCCGGACCAGGTGGGCTTCTGCAAATCCAGCAAACCCGCCGCCTACCAATTCTCGTTTGCGCAGTTGGCCGACAACACCCACGCATTGCTGAAAAACCTGGGTATCGACCGCGCCGTGGTTGTCGGCCATTCGATGGGCGGCATGCTCGCGATCCGCTACGCGCTGATGTACCCACAGGCCACCGAGCATCTGGCGCTGGTCGACCCGATCGGCCTGGAAGACTGGAAGGCCGAAGGCATTCCGTGGCGCAGCGTTGATGCCTGGTACGACAACGAGCTGAAGATCAGTTTCGAGCGCATCAAGAAGTATCAGATGGACGTGTATTACGCCGGTCAATGGAAGCCTGAATTCGAACGCTGGGCGCGCATGCAGGCCGGCATGTCGCTGGGCAACGGCAAGCAGGCGGTCGCCTGGAATCAGGCGCTGACCTACGACATGGTCTTCAACCAACCGGTCGTGTATGAGCTGCCCAAACTGACGGTCCCGACCACGCTGTTTATCGGTCTCAAGGACCGCACCGCGATCGGCAAGGACACCGCACCGCCGGAGGTCAAGGCACGCGTCGGCGACTACGCCAAGCTGGGCAAGCAGGCAGCCGCGGCCATACCGAAGGCGACCTTGATCGAATTTGCCGACCTGGGGCACTCGCCGCAGGTGCAGGACCCGGCGCGGTTCAATGCCGCACTGTTGAAGGCGATCGCGCAGTAACTGCAACGGCGCACGGCAACGCGATGCCCAACGTTATTTCTCATGCGCACCGCAGCCGGGTATTCCCGGTTGCGGCCATCCGCAGAGCGAGAAGATGACCACGACAGGCAACGGCAGTATCGTCCGCAACCCTCATTGGCAAATAACCGTTACGCGAGTAAGCGGGCACGTTAGTGCACAGACAACATTACAACGCGGCAAAGCGCATGCAACCCGCAGATGATCTGTTGGCCTAACGGCCACCAACCAAGACGCCTGCACACCTCATCGGTACACCTGCAGGAGATGCACTGCATCTCCCGACCAACGATTGCATCAACCTGCCACGATCCGCAGCACGTCGTCCAACAAGGCGGCCGCCGTCACTTCCGCGCCGGCACCCGGGCCCTGGATCAGCAACGGTTGCTCGCGGTAACGGTCGCTGCTGATCGCGACACGGTTGTCGGTTCCGGCGCCGCCAGCCAGGGGATGATCCAGTGCCAGCTCACGCAGACCCACGCTTGCACCATGCGCGTCCACGCGGCCCACAAAACGCAGACACCGCCCGGCTGCGCGTGCCTGTTGCCAGCGCGCGCTCACGGCGGCATCGAGTTCGCCCAGGCGTGCATCCAGTGCATCGATGGGCACGCCGGTGAGGCTGGCAGGCACCAGCGACTGCACGTGCACCTGTTCGGCCTCCAGTTGCCAGCCGGCCGCACGCGCCAGGATCAACAGCTTGCGCCGCACATCTTCGCCGGACAGGTCGATCCGCGGGTCCGGCTCGGTGTAACCCGATGCCACCGCCTCTCGCACGCACTGCGAAAACGCGCCGCTGCCGTCGTAGCGATGAAACAGCCATGCCAACGATCCGGACAGCACACCCTCGATCGAATGGATATGGTCGCCACCTGCCACCAGTGCGCGCACGCTGCTCAACACCGGCAACCCGGCGCCCACGGTGGCGCTATCGCCATAATACGCGCCGGTGGCGTGGCGGGCGGCAAGCAGTGCCTGCGCGCGCGACAACGCCGTGCCCTGGCCCAGCTTGTTGGCAGTCACCACATGCACGCCGCGGCCCAACCACTCCACATGCCAATCGGCCACCACATCGCTGGCGGTGGCATCCACCAGCACATCGCCCGCACGCAGCGCCACGGTTTCGGCCCACGGCTGCAAGACCGCCTGACCACGTGGCGCGGCGTTGGCCTGCAGCAACGCCTGCGCTGCGCTCACGCCACAATCCTGGGCGATCCGCGAATTGGCCAGCCAATCGAAACGCGGCAAGCGCAGCTGACGCTGCTGCAACGCCGTGTAGCGCGTCACGAAAGCCCGGCCCACGGTGCCGGTGCCCAGCAACGCCAGACGTGGCGTGGGTGCGACCGTCGCCACGGACGCCTGTCGCGACACAGGCTGCACGCTGCTCACGCGTCGACCTGTTTGCGGTTGGTGGTGGTCAGGGTCGCTTCGGCGCGCGCCAACCCGGCGCGCAGGTCGATCAGCAAGTCTTCGGCCGATTCGATCCCGATCGACAAGCGCAGCAATCCATCGGAAATGCCGGCCGCCGCACGCGCTTCGGCGGTCATCGCCGCATGCGTCATCGAGGCCGGATGGGCGATCAGGCTTTCCACGCCACCCAGCGATTCGGCCAGCGTGAAGTAGCGCAACCCATCGACGAAGGCGCGTACCGCCGCTTCGCCACCGTTCAATTCGAAACTCATCATCGCGCCGAAGCCCTTCTGCTGGCGCGCCGCCAAGGCATGGCCAGGATGGGTCGCCAGCCCGGGGAAATACACCTGATTGACCACCGCATGCCCGTCCAGCAGCGCGGCGATCGCATCGGCATTTTCCTGATGCACACGCAGGCGCGCATCCAGGGTGCGCAGGCCACGCAGGGTGAGGAAGGCATCGAACGGCGAGCCGGTCAGGCCCAGCGCATTGGCCCACCACACCAACTGCTGATGCAGCTCCGCATCGCGCGCCACCACCGCGCCGCCCACCACATCGCTATGGCCGTTGATGTACTTGGTGGTGGAATGCAGCACCAGATCCGCGCCGAATTCCAGCGGCTTCTGCAGCGCTGGCGACAGGAAGGTGTTATCGACCACGGTCAACGCACCTACTTTCTTCGCCGCTTCGATGACAAAGCGCAGGTCGGTGATGCGCAGCAGTGGATTGGACGGGGTTTCGATCAGCACCAGCTTGGGCGACTGCGCCAGTGCATCGGCCAGCGAGCGCGGGTCGGTGAGGTCGGCGGTGATCAGCGCGAAATGGCCCTTCTTGGCCAGCGCATTGAACAGCCGCCAGCTGCCGCCGTAGGCATCGTGCGGCACCACCAGCGTATCGCCCGGCTGCAGCACGGCGTTAAGCACCAGGTTGATCGCGCCCATGCCGGTGGAAGTGATGACGCCACCTGCACCGCCTTCCAGTTCGGCCAACGCCTCGCCGAGCAGATCGCGGGTGGGATTGCCGCTGCGGGTGTAGTCGTATTGGCGCTTGTTGCCGAACCCGTCGAAGGAAAAGTTCGACGACAGCACGATCGGCGGGGTCACCGCGCCGTAGGCGGTATCGCGGTCGATGCCTGCGCGCACGGCGGCAGTGGCGGCGGTACAGGGGGCGTCGGCGGGGTCACGATAGCTCATGCGGTTTCTCCGGTGAGGCGAAGGGCAGTAGTGAGGATCGCGTCGATGCGATCGATTTCTTTCAGGAAAGCGTCGTGGCCGTACGGCGAACGCAGCACACGCAGGCTGCCGCGCGGCCCCAAGCCTTCGACCAGGCTGACCATGTCGGCCAGTGGCACCAGGCGATCACCCTCCACCGCCACCACCACGGTGGGCACCTTGACCAGCGCCGGGTCGATGCGATGCAGGTCGATGGATTCGGACAGGCGCAGGTACGCGGTCACCGGCGTACGCGCCACGTATTGCGCACCGGCGGCATCCAGATAGTCTTCGGCGGCCACACGCACGCGGCCGTTGATCACTTCCGGCGGCGCATCGAAGCGCTCACTGAATTCTTCCGGCGTGCGGTAGCTCAGCATGGCGAACTGCCGTGCCAGCGCCAGCCCATGATTTTCTGCGCATTGCAGCTGGCCCAGTGCCACCGCGCGGCGCTGCAGCGCCCGCCACGCCGCGGCATACGGATGCGCGCGATGCGCCCCGCTCACCGCAATCAAGGTGCCGACGCGGCCGGCATGGCGGGTGGCGAATTGCAGCCCGACCAGCGCGCCGTACGAATAGCCGACAAAGCCGTGCAGGCGCGCGATCCCCAGCGCATCCAGCAATGCGGCGATCGCATCGGCCTGATCAGCGGTATCGATCGGCGCATCCAGCGTGCCATCGGCGCCGAGAAAGTCGATCGCCAACAGCCGGCGCGATGCCGGGTCGAGCGCACGGCCCGCGCCGACCAAGCCATCTACCCAGCCCTTCTCAGGGAAAACAGCATTCGCCGCAAGGTGCCGATGGGCCGAGATGCCGCCCGCCACGAACACCACCGGCGCATTGGCAGCGCCGAGCAATTCGTAGCGCAGGCGCACCTCGCGCATGCCGGCATGGCGCATCGGCAGCGACACGGCGATGTCGCCGCGCAACGCGATGGCGCCGTCGAAGTCGCGGGCGGGAAGATCTGAATAATCGGTTGTCGTTGGCGATGCTGTAGTCACGAGGCTCATGGCGATATCCGGGGTGGATCGGCCATCGAGCTTCGCGGGAGCTCGCGTTCGACGTGCGCAAGGCACGATTCGAACCATCTTTCGGCGGACGCGGAGGTCCCCGCAGGATTTGGCACCAAACGCGGGCACTTGCGTGCTCCGCTGGCTGCCCCGGCATCAAAGGGCCTGTCCCTCCGCCGGTCTCGATGGTGAGGCTAAGATGCCACTGCCTTTTTACGATGTCAATCGCTTCATACGGATGGAGAGATATGTTTTCATCCGATACCACCGGCCACCGTAATGCAACGCATACTTGCGCCCCCGTTCGCTCAAGCCCATCGCGTGCACCACCGCGTCTTCCGCCCTTTTTTCCCCGCAGGTGTTCCAGTGTTGGTCGCTGCTCTGCTGGCAGCAACGCCGCCTGCCGCTGCGCAACAACGCTGGCATTGGAACGGCGCGGCACCCGCCTCCCCTGCCACCACGCCAGCGCAGGCAGCCATTGCCTCAACCGGCACCGGCCCGGCCCTGCAACTGGAGTGGCAGGCGCCGGTCTATCTGGCGTGGGTCACCAATCTACTGGCCGGGCCCGCGCAGGTCCGGCTCAGCGCCCCGGCCAGCGAGGATTACCGCGCCGTGCCGCAGCTGCCGCTCACGCTGCTGCTGGCTGCGCACGAGCGTCGCTTGCTGGCGCGGCTTTACCCGGCAAGCAACCAGCGCACGCTAGGCGGACTGGGACTCAAACTCGACGTGGTGCCCGGCGATCCGCGGGCGCAGCCGCAGCCGCAGCCAGTGCGCTATCAGCTACCGTTCCGCGATGCGCCGGTGCAGGTGGATCAGGGCTTCGGCGGCCAGTTCAGCCATGCCGATCTGCCCAACTGGTATGCGGTGGACTTCGCCTTGCCCGAGGGCACGCCGGTGTTGGCGGCGCGCGAAGGTCTAGTCATGGAGATACGCCAGGACGTCGCCGATAGCAGCGCCGACGACCCCGGCGCCGGCGGCGGCAATCTGGTGCGCGTGCTGCATGCCGACGGCAGTATGGCGCTTTACGCCCATCTGGCCCCGCATGGCGTGGCGGTGCGCGCCGGCCAGCGGGTCGGCACCGGCGAGCGGCTGGGCGCCTCCGGCAATACCGGCTACAGCACCGCCGCGCACCTGCATTTTTCGGTGCAGCGCAATGCCGATCTGCAGCTGGTGTCTGTGCCGTTTCGAATGCTGGGCCCGCAGGGCGAGCTGCACTTCCCCTCCCCGGCCCCGTAACGCGCCTGGCGGCCCGATGCCACCCGACAGCCGGCCGGCAAGGGCCCGCTGCGTCGAAGCCGCTATAATCACCGGCTTCCTCAGTTTCCACAGGCGTCCGACCGGGCGCGACCTGCCCATGTCCGAAGTCTCCAACGAAGCCGCGCGCCGCCGCACCTTCGCCATCATTTCCCACCCCGATGCGGGCAAGACCACGTTGACGGAGAAGCTGCTGCTGTTCGGCGGTGCGATCCAGATGGCCGGCTCGGTGAAGGGCCGCAAGGCCGCCCGTCATGCCACCTCGGACTGGATGGCGTTGGAAAAAGAGCGCGGCATCTCGGTGACTTCCTCGGTGATGCAATTCCCGTACGAGGGCAAGGTGATCAACCTGCTCGACACCCCCGGCCATGCCGACTTCGGCGAGGACACCTATCGCGTACTCACCGCGGTGGACTCGGCGCTGATGGTGATCGACGTGGCCAAGGGCGTGGAAGAACGCACCATCAAACTGATGGAAGTCTGTCGCCTGCGCGACACCCCCATCATGACCTTCATCAACAAGCTAGATCGCGAGGGCAAGAACCCGATTGATCTGCTGGATGAAGTGGAAACCATACTCGGCATCCAGTGCGCTCCGGTCACCTGGCCGATCGGCATGGGCCAGCGTTTGAAGGGCGTGGTGCATCTGATCACCGGCGAGGTGCACCTGTACGAACAGGGCCGCAACTTCACCCGCCAGGATTCGACCATCTTCCCGTCGCTGGACGCACCCGGCCTGGCAGAAAAGATCGGCGAGCAGATGCTGGCCGAGTTGCGCGACGAGCTGGAACTGGTGCAAGGCGCCAGCAACGCCTTCGATGTGGACGCCTACCGCGCAGGCCGGCAGACACCGGTGTTCTTCGGCTCCGGCGTCAACAACTTCGGCGTGCAGCCCCTGCTGGATTTCTTCATCGAGCACGCACCGCCGCCGCAGGCGCGCGACACCACCGGCCGCCGCGTCGAGGCCACCGAGGCCAAGCTCAGCGGCTTCGTGTTCAAGATCCAGGCCAACATGGACCCGCAGCATCGCGACCGCGTGGCGTTCATGCGGGTGTGCTCGGGCAAGTTCACCGCCGGCATGAAGGCGCTGCACGTGCGCAGCGGCAAGGACCTCAAGCTCGCCAACGCGCTGACCTTCATGGCAAGCGACCGCGAGATCGCCGCCGAAGCCTGGCCGGGCGATGTCATCGGCATCCACAACCACGGCACCATTTCGATCGGCGACACCTTCACCGAAGGCGAATCGCTGTCGTTCACCGGCATTCCCAACTTCGCACCGGAGCTGTTCCGCCGCGCGCGCCTGCGCGACCCGCTCAAGCTCAAGCAACTGCAAAAGGGCCTGGCGCAGCTGTCCGAGGAGGGCGCCACGCAGTTCTTCCGCCCATTGATGAGCAACGACCTGATCCTGGGCGCCGTGGGCGTGCTGCAGTTCGACGTGGTGGCCTACCGGCTCAAGGACGAATACGGCGTGGATGCCATCTTCGAGCCGGTCAGCGTCACCACCGCACGCTGGGTACATTGCGACAACGCCAAGAAGCTGGAGGAATTCCGCGAAAAGAACGCCGGCAATCTGGGCATCGATGCGGCCGGCCAGCTGGTCTATCTCGCCCCCACGCGCGTCAACCTGCAGCTGGCGCAGGAACGTGCGCCGGACGTGCGCTTCTCGGCGACGCGCGAACATGCGCACGCCAAGGCCATCGACTGAGAACGGCCAGGATCGACAAGAGAGCGCAGCGGCCGGCGATGCGATTGGCGTGCAGTTGCGGTACCTTTTTGGAATGAACGCAGACGCCTCCCCCTCGACCGACCTGCGCGACGAAATCGCCAGTGCCGTGACCCACGGCCTGGGTGCCATTGCTGCCCTGGCCGGTGGTTCGGTGCTGATTACGCTGGCCGCCATCTATGGTGATGGCTGGCAATTGGCTACCTCCATCGTGTTCAGTGCCACGTTGGTATTGCTTTACGTCGCCTCCACGCTGTTCCACGCCATCCCGCATCCTGGCGCCAAGGCGCGCCTGCAGGTGCTGGATCATTGCGCGATCTATCTGTTGATCGCCGGCACCTACACGCCATTTACGCTGATCAACCTGCGTGGTACGTGGGGCTGGGGATTATTTGCCGCCATCTGGACGATCGCCGCCGCCGGGGTGATCTTCAAGCTGTTCTTCACCGGCCGTTTTCGCTTGCTGTCGACGGTCCTTTACCTGGCCATGGGTTGGTTGATCATCGTGGCGATCCAGCCGCTGCTGCGCTCGGTCGATACCTGGTCTCTGTGCTGGCTACTGGCGGGAGGGCTGTTCTATACCCTGGGCACGTATTTTTACCAACGCGACACCCAACGCTATTTCCACGCAATCTGGCATCTGTTCGTATTGGCCGGTAGCGCCTGCCACTTCGTTGCGGTGATCGAACAAGTGGTATGACCGCCTCGTCGGCGTGTTCGCGCGCCGTGCACGACACATCGCCAACCATGCGCACGTGAACAACGTGACCCGTGCCGCCGATCCCCACGCCTCCGGTATGCCTCGTCGTCGACGCTGGCTGATCGGGCTTGGCAGTGTTGCCGCCATCCTGGTGGTCTTCGTGCTGCTATTCGACTGGAACTGGCTACGCGGCCCGGTCGAGCGCATCGTCAGCGCCAAGACCGGCCGCGATTTCCATCTGGGGCATCTGCACGTGGACCTGGGCCGCACCACCACCGTTCGCGGCGAGCGCCTGCAGTTGGGCAACGCAACGTGGTCCAAGCGCGGCGCAATGGCAGAAATGAACGCTGCCGAGATCGATGTTGAGCTGTGGCCCCTGCTACGCGGCAAGGTGCGGCTGCCGGAAATCCGCCTAGAGCAGCCCAGCGTCCTGCTGGAAGCGGGCAACGACACGCATCCGGGCAACTGGGTGTTCGATGATCGGAATAGCGATGGCAGCATGCCGCGGCTCGGCCGACTACTGGTCACCAAGGGCCGGCTGCAATACATCGACGACGCCTCGCGCTCGGATATCGATGTCGCCATCAACAGCCTGGCGCCTCCGCGTAGCGATCAACGTGCAGCGCCGATCGGCATCGACGGCAAGGGCCGCTGGAAGGGCTATCCCTTCACGCTGAAAGGCGACACCGCCTCGCCGCTTGAGTTGAGCCAGAGCGAACACCCGTTCCGTATCGATCTGCGCGGTAGTGCCGGCGCCACCCGCACGCATGTGCGGGGCACGCTGACCAACCCGTTTCAGTTCCGCGTCTTCGATCTGCAGATGGCACTTAGTGGCCAGGACATGGAAGACCTGTACCCGCTGACCGGCGTCGCCATGCCATCGACGCCACCGTACACGCTCGATGGCCGGCTACGCCGCGATGGCGATGTCTGGCGCTACGAGAGGTTTACCGGCACCGCCGGCGACAGCGATCTGTCCGGCACGGCCGAGGTGGACCTGCGCAACAAGCGCCCGTTGCTGCGTGCGGACCTGGCATCCAAGCGGCTCGATTTCGACGACCTGGCTGGGTTTGTCGGCGCGCCACCCAAGACCGGCACCGACGAGTCGGCCAATGCGGAGCAGAAAAAGCAGGCAGCACAACTTGCCGCAAGCGCGCGCATCCTGCCGACCACGCCCTACGACCTGTCCAAACTACGCGCGATGGATGCACAGGTGCGTTGGCGCGCGCAGCGCATCAATGCACCGTCCTGGCCACTCGACGACATGGATGCAACGCTGAAGTTGAAGGACGGCCTGCTGCAACTGGACCCGCTGAATTTCGGCGTGGCCGGTGGAGACATCCGTTCGACCATCCGCATGGATGCGCGCAACCCCGTTATCGTTACGCAGCTGAAAGCAGGCATCCGCGGCATCCGGCTGGATCGGCTCTTTCCAGACGCCACCCTCGCCAAGCAGGCATCAGGCGCGATCGGCGGCGAACTGGATCTGCGTGGCCGCGGCAATTCGATCGCCGCAATGCTCGGCACCGCGGACGGCTCGATCGGTGTCGGCATGGGCCGCGGTCACGTGGGCAACCTGATCATGGAACTGGCCGGCCTGGACATTGCCGAATCGCTGAAATATCTGGTCACCAAGGACCGCCAGATCCCGGTGCGCTGCATCTTCGGCGACTTTGGCGTGCAGGATGGCCTGATGCAATCACGCGCACTGGCCTTCGACAGTACCGACACCATCATCGTCGGCGAAGGCAACATCAGCCTCAAAAACGAAACGCTCGATCTGCTGCTTCGTCCACGCCCGAAGGATCGCAGCATCCTGAGCCTGCGTTCGCCATTGCGGATTGGCGGCACCTTCAAGGATCCGTCCTTCCGCCCGGATTTCAAGGCACTCGGCCTGCGCGGCGCCATTGCCGTTGCCCTGGGCACCATCGCGCCACCCGCAGCGCTGCTTGCCACGTTCGAACCCGGCCCCGGCAAGGACAGCGACTGCGGTGGCAAGTACGCGCAGTGACCGCGCCGCCGCCGAGTAACGCTCAGCGCAGCTGACAAAAACTACGATGCATCCTCCAGCGGGCGCGGGTCGGTGCGGGATTGCTCATGTACCACCCGTACACACCGGCCTGCGCGCCGTCCGCACACCCGACGACAGCCCACTCAGTTTTTGGTAGCCGGCCCAAGGTCGCCCTCGACGTGCATGGGTGACAGCAGTTGCACGAACAGCCAGCCGGCAGAGCGACACCCCGCCAGCAACCGTTGGCCGGAAAACCGCTCAACTGGCGATATAGCGCTGCAATTGGTCAATATCCTGCTGCTGAGCCTCGATCACCGCCTTGACCAGATCGCCGATCGAGATGACGCTTTGCACGCGGCCGTTTTCGACCACCGGAAGGTGGCGGAAACGGCCGTCCGTCATCAACTGCATGCAGCGCTCCACGGTCTCCGACGGCGATACGGTCACCACTTGCGAGCTCATGATTTCCGCCACGCTGGTGGTGGCCGACGAGCGATCGCGCAGCACTACTTTGCGCGCGTAGTCGCGCTCGGACACGATGCCGACGAGCCGCTCCCCGTCCATCACCAGTACCGCACCAATGCCCCTCTCGGCCATCAGCCGGATTGCCTCGATCACTGCAGCATCGGCCGCAACTGCGAATACCTCAACCTGTTTGGTCCCCAACAGCTGTCGTACGGTCTGCATGGCCCGCTCCGCGCTTGGTCTGGTCGTCGCAGACTACTCCCACCGCGCCGCGAAGGGTATCGACCAGGTACAGCGGGCGCTGCTTGGCCTCGTCATACAAGCGGCCCAGGTACTCGCCGATCAATCCGAGTGCAATCAACTGGATGCCGCCCAGAAACAGGATCACCGACATCATGGTCGGCCAGCCAGCCACCGGATCGCCAATCAGCGCCGCCTTGACCACCACCCAGACGCCGAACACAAATGCCACCAGCGCCGTCATCAGGCCCAGGTAGGTGGCAGCGCGCAGTGGCACCGTGGAAAAGCTGGTGATGCCATCCAACGCAAAATTCCAGAGCCGCCAAACGGTGAACTTGCTATCCCCGGACAAGCGTGGCGCGCGTCGGTACGGCACTGCCAGCTGACGAAATCCCACCCACCCGAATAGTCCCTTCATGAAACGGTGGCGTTCGCGCAGCTGCTGCAAGGCCTGCACGACGCGTGGTGAGAGCAATCGGAAATCGCCGGTATCGGCTGGAATCGGCGTGCGCGACAAACGCCGAATTACCCGATAAAACGCGTGCGCGGCGCCGCGCTTGAGCCAGCTCTCGCCCTCACGAAAGATGCGCGTCCCAAAGATATTGTCGTAGCCCGCGCGCCACAGAGCGACGAACTCGGGAATCAGTTCCGGCGGATCCTGGCCGTCAGCATCAAGCAGCACCACCGCACCCGGCAGCACATGATCCAGACCTGCCGACACCGCTACTTCCTTGCCAAAATTGCGCGACAACCGCATCGCGCTGACCTGCGCATCGTGCTGCACCAGCGCCTGCAGAACATCCCACGTGCCGTCGGTGCTGCCGTCGTCGACGTACAACACACGCGTCTGTAACCCATGCAAGTCCGCCAGCACCGCAGACAGGCGCGGATGCAACAGCGGAATACTGGTTTCTTCGTTGAAGGCAGCAATGACCACCGTGAGGCGTTCGGTGGAGGCCGGCAACTGGGCAGTGTCGATGATGCTCACCTCACGGTGCCTGCAGATACGCGGCACCGCCCAGCTGACGCGCCTGCCGCTGGATCCAGGCGGTGCGTCGCTGCACGTAAGCGCCCGGCCGGCGCGCATCGTAACGACGTGGGGAGGGCAGGACGGCGGCCAGACGCGCCGATTCGGCCGGCGACAGGCCCGCCGCATCCTTCCCCCAGAACTGCCGCGCAGCCGCCTGCGCGCCGTAGACGCCGTCACCAAACTCGGCCACGTTGAGGTACATCTCCAGAATGCGCTGCTTGGGCCAGAACAGCTCGATCAACACGGTGTACCAGGCCTCCAGGCCCTTGCGCACCCAGCTGCGGCCCTGCCACAGAAAGACGTTCTTGGCGACCTGCTGGCTGATCGTGCTGGCCCCGCGCACGCGCCCGCCGCGTGCATTGTGGTCGCGCGCTTTTTCGATGGCCTGCAGGTCAAACCCGTGGTGCATCGGAAACTGCTGATCTTCGGCAGCGACCACCGAAATCGGAAGGCTGGCGGCGATCTGATCGTAATCGCGCCACTGCTGATGCAGCGAAAAGCTCCCGTCCCCCTCGCCCCAGGCCTCCAGATAGCGCCCGACCATCATGCTGCTGATCGGCGGATCGACCACCCGCAGCACCAGCACCTGCAGCACACTCGCTGCGGCGAACAGCAGCGGCGCTGCGAGAATCCAACGCAGCCAGTGCCTGCGCCGCGGTGACCCCACCTGCTTGCCATCCCATGCATCCGTCCCCATTAGTTCGCTTCGCCCTTCGATCCCGATGCCTGCCGCATTATCCGGCAACCAGCGTCCCTTACGTCCGATGTCTCCATGACCGATCACGATCAGCTTTCCCGTTTCCTGCTGCCTGCCGCCGGTGTCCGCGGTGTCCACGTACGTCTGACCAAGGCCTGGCACGACGTTCAGGGCGCAGCCGAATATCCGCCTGCCGCACGCCAGCTGCTGGGCGAAGCGGCCGTGGCGGCCGCGCTGTTCACCGGCCATACCAAGGTCGACGGACGTCTATCGGTGCAATTGCGCGGCAACGAGACCCTGCGCACCCTGTTTGCCGAATGCACGGCCGCGGGCACCTTGCGCGGCATCGTGCAACTGGCCGAGGGCGCCGACGCGCCCACCGACCTGCGCGAGCTCGGCGAAGCCGCGCTGCTAGCGATCACCATCGAAAACCCCGGTCTGGACCCGCGCGAACCACAGCGCTACCAGAGCCTGGTCGGCATGCAGGCTCCGGATTTGGCCGAAGCCTTCGAAACCTATTTCCAGCAGTCCGAGCAGCTGCCGACCCGCCTGTTGCTGGCGGCCGGCCCGGATCAGGCTGCCGGCCTGCTGCTGCAGAAACTGCCTGGCGACGAAGGCGACAACGACGGCTGGACCCGCATCGGCGCCCTGTTCGACACCCTCGGCGCGCCCGAGCTGTTGTCGGTGGCCGGCGAAGACCTGCTGCACCGCCTGTTCCACGAAGAAGACCCGCAGCTGCTGGGCGGCAAACCGTTGAGCTTCGGGTGCTCTTGCTCACGCGAGCGGGTTGCCTCGATGCTGCAATCGCTGGGCGAAGAAGAGGCCCGCGCAGCCGCCGAAGAGACCGGCGAGGTGGAGGTGCGGTGCGAGTTCTGCGGCCGCGAGTATCACTTTCCGTTGACTGAGTTGACCGTACTTTTCAGCACGGCGCAGCCGTCTCAGCAAGCGCCGGAACGGTTGCAATAGATAGCATCAGGGTGCGTTCCGGGGAGCGTGACTACTTGTTAAATAATCATAAACACCCTAGCATTCTCATCGCCCGCTCTCGGGAACTTAACAACTGCCCCTGGGTCTGAACTCTGGTATGCGACATCTTTTGCGCCTTCCGCTCGCTTTGCTGGTTGCCCTTGCGGCGACTGCGGGCGTGCATGCGCAATCGGCATCACAGCAGCTGCGCGAGAGCACCATCCTGCCGGTGTGGAACAAGGGCAGCGGCAAGGTGGAGGCCTTTCTGTACCTGGAGCCCACCGGTGAGCAGAAGGCTGGCGCACGCTGGCATTTCGGCCGCAATTCGCTGGATGCCGCGTTCGGCCTGACGTCGGGTGATTCGCTGGGCCTGCTCTGCAACAGCAGCCGCGGCACCAACATCAGCGGCCTCGCCAGTCACTGCCTGCTGGCCGGCATCGGCGACGACGAAGAGGACAGCGCCGCCGCATCCCGTCGCGTCTCCGGCACGTTGGGCTTCAATCGTGGCAATGCCCGCGTCGGCGTCACCGCTGGTGCCGGTCGCGATACCCTGCCAGCCTGGCTGATCGGTGCCGGCAAGGCACCGCTGACCCGCGTCGAGCAAAACGATCTGACTGTCTTCGGTCAGAAAAACATCGGCCGCGAAGGCTTTGTGTCAATTGGCGGAACCTATGCGCGCGCGCGCCTAGTCCCGCTCGCAGATGTCTCTCCGGCAATCGCCGACCAGTGGGACAGCAAAACCCTTAGTGTCGGCGGCGGCTACGGTGCCTTCAGCGCCAATGTCATCGGCCGCGTTGTCGATGTCCCCGGCCAGCCGGAAAAATGGGAAGGCCTGGGCCTCGGCCTGACTTGGCGCACTCCCTGGAGCGGCCAGTTGACAGTCGGCGCGGAGAACGTCATCTCCCGCGGCAAGAACCCGTTTGCTCCAAACAACGAGAGCAACAGTGACGGCACAATCCCTTATGTCAGGTATGAGCAAGACCTGTAAGCACCTGACCTGAAACGAAATTCCAAGAACGCCACCGATCACATAATCGGTGGCGTTTTTCGTTCAGGAACGCCTGAAACGGCACTTTTTCACGACTTCCTTCTTTTTCGTTAACGGGACTTTAATTCCTGGCGCAACGCATATACCATCGGTTCACCCTGACGTTTTGGATCCGCTTCTTCGGAACCCCCGACAGGCAAACAACCCTTGGCAGTACCCAAGATCACTTGGAGAGAGAGCTAATGAATTGCAAGTCCAACAAGCTGCGCGATGCAGTTGTCCTCGCGCTTGTCGTGGGTGTGGGCGGTACCGGTACCGCCATCGCTCAGGAAGCCGGCACCACTAACCTTGACAAGATCGAAGTGACCGGCTCACGCATCAAGCGCGCCGACGTCGAAACATCGCAGCCGGTCTTCAGCATGAGCCGTCAGCAGATCGAATCGCAGGGTCTGACCTCGATTGGCGACGTGATCCAGAACATCAGCTCGGGTGGTTCGGCGCTCAACAGCAACGTCAACAATGGCGGCAACGGCGAAACACGCGTCAACCTGCGTAACCTCGGTTCCAACCGCACCCTGGTGCTGGTTAATGGTCGTCGTTGGGTCGGCGGTACGGGCCTGGGCGGCGCAGTCGACCTCAACACGATTCCGACTGCAGCCGTCGAGCGCATCGAAGTCCTGAAGGACGGCGCCTCCACGATCTACGGCTCCGACGCCATCTCCGGCGTGGTCAACATCATTCTGCGCCAGAACTTCGATGGCGCCGAAGCGAATGCTTATTTCGGCCAGTACGACAAGGGTGATGGCAGCCGCGAGTCCTACGACTTCACCATCGGCTCGACCGGCGATCGTTGGCACGCCACGTTGGGTGTTGGCTATGTCAAGGAAGAGCCGGTGTGGTCGGGCGATCGCGAGATTTCCGCAGTGCCGGTCTTCGGCGCCGTTGCCGGCACCGGCAACAGCACCACGATTCCGGGCGGGCGTTTCGGCATCTTTGGACCGACTGGCACCGATCCCACCACCGGCGCTCCGACATTCGGCGCAACGCGTTTCAATGGAACGCCTGGGTTCTCCATCACCAACAACGGTGGTACGACCTCGCGCAATTACACGGCTGCCGACAGCTACAACTTCGCGCCAGCCAACTATCTGGTGACCCCGCAGGAACGTAAGTCGGTGTTTGCCGACGCCGGCCTGTCGATCACCGACAACGTGCGCTTCAAGACCACGGTCACCTACAACGAGCGTGAATCGAGCCAGATCCTCGCGCCGATGCCGGTCGTGCTGGGTCGCTCCGCACCTGGCACCAATGGTGCAGACATCGTCATCTCTGCCAGCAACATCTATAACAACACTGGCCGCGATATCGACTACATCCAGTACCGTGCTGAAGAGACCGGCGGCCGCATTTTCACTCAGAACGTCAAGACGTTCGGTTTCAGCGGCGCATTCGAGGGTGACTTCGAAGTTGGCCAGCGCTTCTTCAGCTGGGAAGCCGGTATGTTCTACGGCAAGAACGACCAGACCGATCGCACCACGGGTCTGTTCAACATTTCTGCGCTACGCAATGCACTTGGCCCGTCCTTCGTTGACGCAGGCGGCGTTGCACGTTGCGGCACCGCTGCCAGCACCATCGACGGCTGCGTCCCGATGAACATGCTGAGCGGCCCGGGTTCGTTGACCCCGGAAATGCTGAGCTACGCCGGTTTCAATGCACATGACCTGTACGGATATGAGCAGAAGACTTACTTCGGCAACATCGGCGGCGAACTGTTCGATCTGCAGGGGGGCGCGTTTGCATTCTCCTTGGGCGCTGAACACCGCGAAGAGTCGGGCTTTGACGATCCGGACGCGCTGATCAACTCTGGCGATACCACCGGAAATGCGCGTACCGCCACCAACGGCGGCTACAAGCTGGACGAAGCTTACCTCGAACTCGCCGTGCCGCTGCTGGCTGACCTGCCGGGCGCCCAGTTGCTCGACTTCAGCCTGGCCACGCGTTATTCGGATTACAGCAACTTCGGCGACACCACCAACAGCAAGTTCGGTTTCCGCTGGAAGCCGATCACGGACCTGATGATCCGTGGTAACTGGTCGCAGGGCTTCCGTGCCCCGTCGATCAATGAGCTGTTCCAGGGTGTGAGCGATACGTTCGAAGACGTGCGCGACCCGTGCGCAGGCTCGTTCAGCGACGGCTCCGTCAACGGCACCCGCCCGGGCTCGTGCGGCGCAGTGCCTGCCTACGCTCAGGCCAACCCGCAGGTGCGTACCGCCACCGGCGGCAACCCGAACCTGCAGCCGGAAACCTCGACGTCCAAGACCTTGGGCTTCGTCTACAGCCCGGGTTGGGTGACTGGTCTGGATGTCTCGCTCGACTGGTGGAACATTGAGATCGAAGATGCCATCGATACGCAGACCGTGCAGGAGACCCTGGACAGCTGCTACCTGGCCGGCATCACCAACGCCTGCTCGCTGATTCAGCGCGAACCGACTGGTGAAGTATCGAACCTGCTCGCAGTGCCCAACAACATCGCCAGGATCGAAGCCGAAGGCTACGACCTGACCGTGGGCTACCGCCTGCCGGACACCGCATGGGGCAGCTTTAGCGTGGTGTGGGATTCGACCTACATGAGCAAGTTCGTGGTCGAAAAGCCGCTGCAGGATCCGGAAACCCGTGTTGGCCTGTACCGTGGCGGCTCTGCTCGCGACAACAACTGGCGCATCCGCTCCAACCTGATGCTCAACTGGGAATTGGGCGATGTCGGCGGTTCGGCCTCGATGCGTTACTACAGCTCGCAGGTTGAAAACTGCACCGGCGCCAACGTCGCCACCCCGGCCAACGTCGCGCTGCTGTGCTCGGATCCGAACCGTACCATCGGTGCGGTCGCCGCTCCGCGTAACCACGTGCCGAGCGTGACCTACACCGATCTGGCCGCTTACTGGAAGGCTCCGTGGAATGCTCGCGTTACCGTTGGCGTGAACAACGCTTTCGACCGCGATCCGCCGCAAGCTGCGACCGCGTTTGCCAATAGCTTCGACTCGCAGTACGAAATTCCGGGTCGTTTCTATTACATGCGCTACACCCAGAAGTTCTGATAGGCAGGTTGCATACGCTGTAACGCAAACAAAAAGCCGCGATTCGAAAGAATCGCGGCTTTTTTCTAGTGGTTTTATTGGCTCTCGCGTTGATACGTCCAACGATCGCTCTGGGTGGCATTACCCAGGAATCAAGGTCTGAATCACATGTTCGACGTAGGATTCGAATTCTTCGCGGGCCTGCTTGGGTTGCTGCAGCTGCAGCGAGAGCTGCAGGAAGCCGACATAAGCCGCGTAGGCCAGACGGGCGCGGTGCTGGGCGTCGGTGCGTGACAGGCCGGCCTGGCGAAACGAGGCGATCAGGTAGTCGAGGCGACGTTGCGAGACGCGGTCGATGACCGGGCGCACGGCCGGGTGGTCGAGTGCCTTGAGCAGTTCGCTATAGATCACGTGCGGCGTGACTTCGTGTGCAACCAGTTGAAATAGCGCGCGCAGGCGGGCGCTCGGGTCGGGCACGTCTTCCAGACTGCCGAACACTTCCTTCTGTTCGAAGATTTCCCAGCGCTCCAGGGCGGCTTGCAACAACGCGTCGCGCGAGGGGAAATGCCAGTAGAAACTTCCCTTGGTGACGCCGAGGCGGCGCGCCAGTGGCTCGACAGCGACGGCGCCTACGCCCTGTTCGGCGATCAGGTCCAGCGCGGCCTGTGCCCAATCGTCCGCACTGAGGCGGTTGCCGCGACCGGAACTGGCACGGGATGTGGTGGGGCTGGATTCAGTGGTGTCGTTCATGGCGCGATTTAACCATACGCCTGAGTCAGTTGCAGTATGCATCACAAAAATGACAGACAACTACGATGATTCAACGGCTTAACTGTCCATACGAGGGAGTATTGACAGTAGGCGGGCGGTAACCATACCATTAGGTATGGTTACCTCTCCCTCTACGCTTGCCCCCATTGGGACTCTGTCGCGCGTCAGCGCTGGCGACATGGAACTGGCCGTGTCGGTAAGGGGTGCGCAGCACGCACCGACGGTGGTGCTGGCGCATGGGTTTGGACAGACGCGGCATGCATGGGAAGCGACGGCAACCACGCTGGCGCAGGCCGGCTACCGCGCACTTTCGTACGATGCGCGCGGCCATGGCGATTCGAGCTTCAATGCGGTCGGTCTGCCCTATTCGCCCACGCAGTTCACCGACGACTTGATCGTGCTGGCAGGCGAGCAGCCCGAGCCGCCGGTCCTGGTTGCGGCCTCGATGGGCGGCCTGTTCGGGTTACTTGCCGAGGCACGCTGGCCGGGGTTGTTCCGTGCGATCGTGTTGGTCGACATCACGCCGCGATGGGATACCGCGGGCGTGGAACGCGTCCTGCGCTTCATGACCGCGCACCCGGATGGATTTGCCTCGCTGGATGCGGCGGCCGATGCAATCGCCGCCTATCTGCCGCATCGTCCCCGCAAGACGACGCATCAGTTACAAGCATTGCTGCGTGAGCGCGCGAATGGCCGTTGGCATTGGCACTGGGATCCGCGCCTGGTCGACGAACTGGCCGGCCAGGATGCGCAGCTGCAGCAGCACGCCTTGATGGAAGCCGCAGCACAGGTACGTTGTCCGATGCTGTTGATCAGCGGCGGGCGCAGCGATCTGGTCACGCCGGACAACATCGCCGAATTCCTGTCGATCGCCCCGCATGCGCAACACGTGCATTTGCCCGATGCCACGCACATGCTGGCTGGCGACGACAACACCACGTTTACCGCAACCGTGTTGCATTATCTGGACGCACTGCCCCCGGTTGGCACCATCGCAGCGTCCAACATTACCGAGCATGTCACTGGAGCAAGACCATGAGCATCGTTGCACCGTTCCTCCTCGTCATCCTGGCGGCGGGTATCGCTGCCTATCACCGCATGCGCCTTGCCACCTGGGTTGCGATCAGCGCCTGTGTGCTGGTGGCGTGCTGGCTGCTGGGTGCCAATCTCACTGCCACCATCGTCGCCGCGGCGCTCGTGGTGCTGGTGTCCGCTCCGGTGCTGTTGCCGTTCCTGCGCAAGCCGCTGCTGACCACGCCGCTGATGGCGTTTTTTCGCAAGGTCCTGCCACCGCTGTCGCAGACCGAGCGTATCGCGCTGGAAACCGGCTCGGTCGGTTTCGAGGGCGAACTGTTCACCGGTGATCCGGATTGGCAGAAGCTGCTCAATTACCCCAAGGCGCAGCTGACCGCCGAAGAGCAGGCGTTCCTGGACGGCCCGGTGGAAGAGCTGTGCAAGATGGTCAACGACTGGGAAATCACCCATGTCCACGCCGACCTTCCGCCGGAGCTGTGGGACTTCATCAAGAAGAACAAGTTCTTCGGCATGATCATTCCTAAGCAGTACGGCGGCCTGGGTTTCAGCGCGCTGGCGCACCACAAGGTGATCCAGAAGCTGTCCTCGATCTCCAGTGTGGTCAGTTCCACCGTCGGCGTGCCGAACTCGCTCGGGCCGGGTGAGCTGTTGCTGCATTACGGCACCCCGGAACAGAAAGACTATTACCTACCGCGTCTGGCAGTCGGTGCAGAGGTGCCGTGTTTCGGTCTGACCGGTCCGTTCGCCGGCTCGGACGCGACCTCGATTCCGGATTACGGCATCGTGTGCAAGGGCGAGTGGAATGGGGCCAATGTGCTCGGCGTCAAGCTCACCTTCGACAAGCGCTACATCACCCTGGCACCGGTCGCCTCGCTGATCGGCCTGGCGTTCCGTGCGTACGATCCGGACGGCTTGATCGGCGACAAGAAGGACATCGGCATTACCTTGGCGCTGCTGCCGCGCGAGACACCTGGCGTGGAAATCGGCCGCCGTCATTTCCCGTTGAATTCGCCGTTCCAAAATGGCCCGATCCATGGCGAAGAAGTGTTCATCCCGCTGAGCCAATTGATCGGCGGCGTGGAGATGGTGGGCAAGGGCTGGAACATGCTCAACGAGTGTCTGGCAGTGGGTCGTTCGATCACCCTGCCCTCCACTGCCAGCGGCGGCGGCAAGTATGCGGCGGTGGTGACCGGTGCGTATGCGCGCATCCGTAAGCAGTTCGGCCTGTCGGTCGGTCGCTTCGAGGGCGTGGAAGAAGCGCTGGCGCGCATCGGCGGCAAGGCGTATGCGATCAGTGCGCTGGCGCAGGCCACTGCCGCAGCGGTCGACCGTGGCGATGTGCCGTCGGTGCCGTCGGCGATCGCCAAGTACCACTGCACCACCATGGGCCGCGAAGTGGTCAGCGACATGATGGATGTGATTGGCGGCAAGGGCATCATCCTGGGGCCGCGCAACTTTGCCGGCCGCGCCTGGCAGGCCGCACCGATCGGCGTGACCGTGGAAGGCGCCAACATCATGACCCGCAGCCTGCTGATCTTCGGCCAGGGCGCGATCCTGTGCCATCCGTGGGTGATGAAGGAAATGAAGGCGGCGCAGGATCCGGATACGCGCCGCGGTCTGGAGGAGTTCGACCAGAGTCTGTTCGGGCATATCCGCTTCGGTATTTCCAATGCCGTGCGTTCGTTCTGGTTTGGCCTGACCGGTGCGCGCATCGGTGCGGCGCCGGGCGATGCCTACACGCGGCGCTTCTTTCGCAAGCTGGACCGTTACTCGGCCAACCTGGCATTGATGGCCGACGTGTCGATGCTGATGCTGGGCGGCAAGTTGAAGTTCAAGGAATCCTTGTCAGGGCGTCTGGGCGATGTGCTGAGCCACATCTACATGACCAGCGCGATGCTCAAGCGCTATCACGACGAAGGCGCACCGGCCACCGACCAGCCGTTGCTGGCCTGGGCCTTCCACGACAGCGTGCACAAGATCGAAACCGCGCTGTCGGCTGCCCTGCGCAACTTCCCGATCCGTCCGGTCGGCTGGTTGATGTGGGTGCTGATCTTCCCGTTGGGCCGTCGTGCCGAAGCGCCGGGCGACCGCCTGGGCCACCGCGTGGCATCGATCCTGATGGCGCCCAACGAAGCACGCGACCGGTTGGCCCAGGGCGTGTTCCTGACCCCATGCGACAACAACCCGGGCGGCCGTATCGCCAGCTACCTGACCAAGGCGGTGATGGCCGAGCCGGTGGAGCGCAAGTTCCTCAAGGCACTCAAGACCAAGGGCATCGAGGCGCTGGATTTCCCGGCGCAGCTGGACGAAGCCGTGGCCGAGGGCGTGATCACGCTGGACGAGCGCAAGCTGCTGGAAGAACTGCGCGAGATCATGATGGACACCATCACCGTGGACGATTTCGATCCGCACGAGCTGCGTGCGGCGAGCTTCTACGACAAGCGGCAAGTACAGCAGCCGCGCGAGGCGGCGTAAGACTCAGCTCTGGATGATTTATAACGACGGCGGGCTTTTAGCCCGCCGTCGTTGTGTGTGGGTCTCGTCCATTACCCGGCTAGGCTGCCAGCAACCCTGAACTGCCGATCGCGAAGTCTCAGTCGATGTCTTGCAGACCTGGGCCCGCACGCGATGCCGGGTGGTCAGTGACCGGTGACGCCATATTGCAGACAGCCCCGTTCCTGGGAGTGGCGAACCTGCTACCGACGCTGCCTCACTGCGGCAGCCACACCAACGCGAGTGCGATCAACGCCGGAAAGGCCTGCACGAAGAAGATGCGACGGTTGACGCTATAGGCGCCGTAACAGCCCGCCACCACCACGCAGCCCAGGAAGAAGCTCAGCACATCGACACGTGCCGCCAGCGCGCCCCAGAGCAGGCCTGCAGCAAGAAAGCCGTTGTAGAGGCCCTGGTTGGCCGCCAGCACGCGTGTTGCCTCGGCCTTCTCCCGTGTGTTGCGGAAGGTCTTCAGGCCCAAAGGGTGCGTCCACAGCGCCATTTCCAGCACCAGGACGTAGACATGCAGCAAGCCGACAAGGATGCCGGCGATGATTGCGAACAAGGACATGGCGAGAAAGTCGTGTGGGCGTGACGGCAAGCATAGCCGCGATACAGTTCCGTCTGTCCGGCACGACGCACGCCGCTTCGCGAGGAGGCTGCCGTGACCGGCGCGGCAATGGCCGGCGCATGGTGAGCGGCAACGCATGCGGGCCATCATAAGATGACCGCCGTCAGATGACCGCCGATGGCGCGCCTCGCATCGGGATAGACGCCATGCAGGCGACACAGGTCATCAGCGATTGGCCGCACGCACTGTGTGCGTCATCGCGCCGTGGATGTCCAGGCAAGGACGCCAAGCGGGCGCCAAGCGCAGCCACAACACACCCAAACGGAAGGCGTTAGTTGCCTTGCGATTCCGCTGCGCGCCCGTCCGCCACACCATCGCGCTCTGCAGGCAACTTGCGTGCCTCGCGCAGCAAGCCGAACGTCCCCAGCGTCATGCCGACCGCCGCCAACAGACCGACACCGAATACCGCAGTGGACCCCATGCCCGACACCACCTTGTGGATCCACACAAAGCTCAGGTCGCCGCCGCGATAGACCACCGTATCGATCGCCGCACCGGCCTTGTAGCGCCATTCGCGGCTGACCCGCGTGTATAGGGTTTCGCGCGCAGGCTTGGCCAGTGCGAACTCGCTGGAGCGCGTGATTACCTGCACGATGGCGATCATCAGCGGCAATGGCGAGGCCGCCAGCACTGCATATCCCAAGGTGATGGCCACCCCCGGGATCAACAATGCCGGTGCGATGCCGAAGCGCGACAGCAGCGCGCGCGTCACCAGCAATTGCAGCACCAACGCGAGTGCATTCACCGCCAGGTCGATGCTGGCGTAATACGCCGTGCTGGCCGCCGCATCGGTATAGAGCCGCCGCACCAGCGCTGCCTGCTCGTTGTAGAGCAAGGTGCCCACACCCACGCCGAACAAGGTCATCAACGCCAGCCAACGCAGCAACGGCTCGCGCACGATCAGCTTGAGGCCGCCGAGCACGTCGCCACCCATCGGCACCTCGCCGGAATCCAATTGGCGCGCCTGCTCGCGTGCCACCGCCCACAAGCGCAGACGCAGCACGCAGACCACACAGACCGTCAGGAACCCAGCCGACACCAGCATCAGGTGCGCAATGCCGATGCGCTCGACCAGGCTGCGGGTGAGGATCGGCCCAACAAATGCGCCCAGGGTGCCGGCCGCGCCGATATAGCCGTAGTAGTTGCGCGCTTCGGCATTGCTGAAGACATCGGCCATGAAGCTCCAGAACACCGCCACGGCAAACAGGTTGAAGACCGTCAGCCACAGAAAGAACGCCATACCGCGCCCCGGCATGCCGGTGTCGAACAGCACGTAGAACAACAGCAGGGTCGCAATGAAGAAGCCGTAGACCAGCGGCAGGAACACGCGCCGCGGATAACGGCTGACCACCGCGCCATACACCGGCTGCAGCAACAGCATGATCAGGAAGGTGCAGGTGAACAGCACCTGCAAGGTGAAGTCCTTGAGCGGCATGCCGTGCGCAGTGAAGAAACCGATCATGCCGGCCGGAAACAAAGCGGCCACATCCGACGATGCACCCATCGCCTCACGCACCGGGCGTAGCACGTAGTACCCACTGAGCAGGCAGAAGAAATACAGGAACGACCACGCCAGCGGTGGCGAGCTACGTAGCGCCGCGCGTAGACGGCCCGCCGCCGAACGCGGCGCAGAGTGGCCGGTCATGGCGTCAACACCGCCCGTGCGAACGAGCCCGACAGAAAAAACATGGCAGCGGCAGCACCTGACGAAGTAGCGCGCAAGTTAGCCGATGCGGCGCGGCACCACCAGCGGCGGGGACAGGACGCTGCGACGCGCGCGTGGGCCGCCCGGCATGGCGCTTGCAATCCTCTTTGCATGCACTCCACTTGGAGTCGCCATGGCCCCTACCCGGGCCCGATTTCTGAACCCAAATCGTCAATAGGATCAATATGATGCCCATTCATCTTCCGGCAGTTTGTGCTATTGCGAAGCGCGGCGCTAGAATCGCTGCAAGCAGTGGAACAGGCGGGACAACCATGACAGTAATGCGCAGGCGCCGACGGTTCCGTCCGTTGGCCATCGGGCTGCTTGGGGCGTTATTGCCTCTGGCCCTCTCTTCCACAGCACAGACGCCCGCGCCCACCGCTTCTGCGTTGCAGCCGGCGACCATTGCGCAGTCGCCCACCGCCCCGCTTCCATATCGCACCGCGCTGCCGGCCAGTAGCGTGTTGGCGCCGGCCGCAGGTTTCGACGTGGCGGCATTCGAATCGATGGCCGATCAGTTGACCTACGGCAACCGCGTACCCGGCATGGCGATGGCGATCGTGCAGGGCGGCAAGGTGCTCAGCGCGCGCGGCTACGGCGTGACCGACGTCAATCACCCACAACCGGTCGATGCGCATACCGTCTTCCGCCTGGCGTCGCTGTCCAAGGCCTTCGCCGGCACGATGGCGGGCCTGCTGGTCAACGATGGCGTGTTGCGTTGGGACAGTAAGGTGGTCGACTACGTGCCCGGCTTCCAGCTGAGCGACAACGTCGCCACCCGCCAGCTCACCGTCGCCGAAGTGCTCAGTCATCGCGTCGGCCTGACCCGTAATGCCTACGACCGCGATATCGAATCCAACGTCGACTATTACTCACTGAGCCACAAGCTGGCTGCCGCGCCGCTGCGGTGTGCGCCCGGCGATTGCTACGCGTATCAAAACGTCGCTTTCAGTCTGGTGGGTGACGTGGTCTTTGCCGCCTCCGGCAGTTTCTATGAGCAGTCGGTGGAGCGACGCATCTTCAAGCCGCTTGGCATGAACGATGCCAGCATGGGTCTGGCCGGCATCCAGGCCAGCCCGCATTGGGCGCGCCCGCACGTGCGCAGCCGCAACGGTTGGGTATCGCTGACGCCCAAGCCGACCTACTACCGTCTTGCCCCTGCTGCCGGCGTCAATGCCAGCGCCAGCGACATGGCGCAGTGGTTGCTCGCACACACCGGCCACCGCACCGATGTATTGCCTGCGCCGCTGCTGGCGACATTGCACGCGCCATTGATCTCCACGCCTGGCGAAATGCGTTCGGGCTGGCGGCATGAGCGCGTGGATGCGGCCAGCTACGCACTGGGCTGGCGCGTATTTGACTACGCCGGTCATCAAGTGATCTTCCATGCAGGTGCAGTGCAGGGCTACCGAGGCCTGGTCGCGCTGCTACCCGAGCGCGATGTCGGCATCGCCATCATGTGGAACGGCGAGAGCGGCCTGCCCTCCGGCATGCTGCCGACCATCCTGGACCGCGCACTTGGTCTGCCGGCCAAGCGTTGGCTGGATATCGATGTGGACGGCGACTTTGGCAGCGAGAACATGCTGGCAGAGAAGGCTGACCCGGCTGGCAAGGGTGCGTCGTCCGGCAAGTCGGTGGCGTCGCCGCGCTGAGTTAGACGCGTCGGCACCGACTCGGTGCATGCATCAACACAGGCGGCCTTGGCCGCCTGTGTCGTTTCTGGTTGCAGGATGTGCAACTGGATCGCGCGCGGCGACAGGCAGCTGCCGGGCAGAACGACTGGGCCAATGCTGCACGCTCGTCCTTCGTCTGGGTAGATCGGCGGGACTTCGCTGGTTGTCGCTACGGTGCCAGGTCGGATACGGGCGCCTGACAGTAGATCAATGAGATGTGTGCGCTGTGCGGCGGCAGCTGCAGGTTTCATTGCGGGACCACGACACCTTTCGCCAAAACGCATCGAACCCAGCCGCCTGGCAGTCGCTTACTTGCGATGCGGGTACGGCAGTTCGACGGCGACGACCGGTCCTTGCATCCGGGAAAGCGATCGCTCGAGAACCGGACTGGCCGGGCGGTGACTGGGAACCCTTCAGCAATAGCAATATCGATCGGCAAGGCATCCCGTCATCCCCGCCTTAACCGCGATCAGCGGTGGGCGGCGTATCGGTCGCCATCGGTCACCGCGCAATCTTTTACCGCCACTACCGGTTGGGCAATGCCGTTGTCGTAGCCGCCAAGGCGCCAAACCCAGACCGGCCCGCCTTTTCTACATCGCCTAAAGGGCGGCAGGCAGTCGCGCACCGCATCGGATGTAGTCACGGCCCACGGCGCCGTGCAATAAAAAAGCTCCCTCCCCGCTGGGCGTCGGGGAGAGAGCTCGATGTTTTACGGCGATCGGGTGTTACAGATCAGATCAGCGGCGCCGGAGTTGCGGGCAGCGCGACCGGAGCGGCCTTCTTCTTGCGAGTGGCCGGCTTCTTCTTGGCGACCTTCTTCACAGCAGGCTTCTTGGTAGCCGACTTCTTGGTGGCGGACTTCTTGGTCGCCTTCTTCGCTACTGCCTTTTTGGCAGCTTTCTTGGCGGTCTTCTTGACGGCCTTCTTGGCGGCAGTCTTCTTGGTCGCCTTCTTTGCGGTCTTCTTCACTGCCTTCTTGGCGGCAGTCTTCTTGGTTGCCTTCTTGGCAGTCTTCTTCACTGCCTTCTTGGCGGTTGCCTTCTTTGCAGTCTTCTTGACGGCCTTCTTGGCAGCAGTCTTCTTCACTGCCTTTTTGGCGGTTGCCTTCTTAGCGACCTTCTTGGTCGCCTTCTTGGCGGCGGTCTTCTTCGCTGCCTTTTTGGCGGTGGGTTTCTTTTTCGCAGCTTTTTTAGTGGCCATGTAATTGGCTCCTCGTCAGTGAACTATGGAGTTGAAACGCCCAGTTGAACCAAACCCCGCGCCGGCATGCCGTCGTCGGGTACCGTCCGCAGGTATTGCGAGACGGGACGGATACAGAAACACCCGCATCGAACGGCGACACGGGTGCCTAGTCAAAACGACAACTGCTTTTCTGGAGAGAAGCGAACCCGACTCCACCATTGCACGTACTTCGGTGGACGTCTTGAACAAGCGTGTCGGCTCGATGTCGATTCTGCTCACTCTCTTTCGCAGCAATGTCTGCTGGGCGAAACCTAATCACGCTTTTTTTTACTGTCAACACTCTTTTGCAATTTTTTTTCAGTCGACCATCGCCACGTTCGCCATCGAGGTCCGGCAAGCACACCGCGCGAGGGCAGTTGCACAGGCTTTCCGCGCACGCGTCTCTAACAGCACTTTCGAAAAAGCACTTCTTTTGCGCTGTTTTTTGAAAACGCTCCAGATCCGCTAGCCGTCGATTGCGATAACGCTGCGACGGCGCGCTTCGCGTTGCGGCATCGTCCGCCGCCTGTCCGCCAGCTGAAAATTTTTTATCCGCCAACTCCACTTCCGGCGTCGCACAAGCAGAAATGCGCAAACTTATTGCGTCGTTTGATCGCGATGCACGCGCACTTGCGCATCGCCGAGCGCATGTCGCACGACGCCGATCGGTCGTCGACGCACCTTGCGCGCATCGATTTTTTTCACCGAGCACACGCCAGATCCTCACGAGCGACTCACGTCAGAAATCCGACGCAAGGGCATGCGGATGATGCTGCGGCGATAAGTGGGGCGTGGACGTCACTGCGTACATCGCATCACGCTATCGCCAACTGCCTCACAGGTGCGCAACCGTCAGCGCGTACAGATGCCAAGCAATCGTCCATCCCCTCACGATCCTGTGCGAGCACCAAAACCGCGTCGGCGATAGCGCGCCCAAAAAAATGGCCGCTCTGGGAGCGGCCATCGGTTTCCAGCAGAGAGGACAGACTCAGTGGTCGTCGTCTTCCAGCAGCTCGGCATAGTCGTCGGGCGACAGCAGGTCGTTGAGCTGCTCCTTGTCTTCGAGTTCGACGACGAAGATCCAGCCCTCGCCATAAGCGTCCTCGTTGATGGTCTCCGGCTTGTCGTTCAACGCGCCGTTGACCTCGACCACGGTGCCGCTGACCGGGCTATAGACATCGGACGCGGCTTTGACCGACTCGACCACCGCCGCGCCGTTGCCGACCTGCACGGTGTCGCCGACGCTCGGCAGCTCGACGTAGACCAGGTCGCCCAGCAAGCCCTGCGCGTGGTCGGAAATACCGACGGTCACGCGGCCGCTGCTTTCGACGCGGGCCCACTCGTGGGATTTGAGGAACTTGAGGTCGCCAGGGATCTCGCTCATGGGTGTGCTCCGGGGAAACTGGGGTTGGGGGACAGATTGTTAGTTTAGACCGCGCGACAAGACAGGTGCACGCACGTCGGTAAAGCCGGGTCGCGCCGGACGCCTGGCAACAGCATTGGGCGACTCAGTCGCCAAGGACGCCGGGCTGTGCCTGGCCGTCGCGCACGAACGGAAACTTCACCGCGCGTAACGGCACCTGCTTGCTGCGGATGTCCACGCGCAGGTCGTCGATGCTGCCGGCCGGCACGCGTGCGAATGCAATTGCCTTGCCGAGCGTGGGCGAGAACGTGCCGGAAAGAATCTCGCCCTGGCCGGCAGCCGTGAGCACGGCCTGGCCGTGGCGCAGCACGCCCTTCTCATCCATCACCACGCCGATCATCTGCCGCGGTGCGCCCTGTGCCTTTTGCGTTTCGAGCACGGCACGGCCGATGAAGTCGCGGCCTTCGTCGAGCGTGATCGTCCAGGCCAATGCTGCTTCGTACGGACTCACTGCATCGTCCATGTCCTGCCCGTACAGATTCATGCCCGCTTCCAGACGCAGCGTGTCGCGCGCGCCCAGACCGGCCGGCTTGACGCCCTGCGCGAGCAACGCAGTCCAGAATGCGACTGCCGCGTCCTGCGGCAACACGATTTCGAAACCGTCTTCGCCGGTGTAACCGGTGCGCGCAAGAAACAGGTCGATGCCATCGCGCGAGCGCGTCTGCAACGCGGCGAAACGGCCGAGCTTGCTCGTTGCCGTGACGTCGGACGGATCGAGCAGGTCGATGACCTTGGCGCACGCGTTGGGGCCTTGCACCGCAATCATCGCGAAGTCGCTGCGTTCTTCCACGCGCACCTCGAAGCGTGCGGCCTGTTCGCCGATCCAGTGCAGATCCTTTTCGCGGGTGGCGGCGTTGACCACCAGACGGAAGAAGTCTTCGGCCATGAAATAAACGATGAGGTCGTCGATCACCCCACCTTGTGGATTGAGCATGCAGCTGTACAACGCCTTACCGGACACCTTCAGCTTGTCCACCGAGTTGGCAAGCAGGTAGCGCAGGAAGTCGCGCACGCGCGCGCCGTGCAGGTCGACTACGGTCATGTGGCTGACGTCGAACATGCCGGCATCGCGACGCACCTGATGGTGTTCGTCCAGCTGCGAGCCGTAGTGGATCGGCATGTCCCAACCGCTGAAGTCGACCATCTTGGCGCCGAGCGCACGATGGGTGTCGTTGAGGATGGTCTTCTGGGTCATGGGCGCCGGTCCAAGGGAAAGATGCCCATTATCGCCGCCCGACCATCATTGCGGGTAACTGCGTCTGTGCGCAGAGGCAGTGGCAACCCCAACGACGTAAACCCGCAAACGCACGCCGCGCTGCAACATGGCAACCGAGTCGCGCCCTGCCACGGCGATCAGCCGCTGGCTTGTACCACCAAGGTCATGCCATCGACGCCGACGATGCGCACCGGTGTGCCGGCGGGCAGGTCCGGACCACTAACCACCCAGAACGCATCGTCGACCTTGGCGCGACCGCGGCCGTCATAGATGGCTTGATCGAGCAGCACGCAGCGGCCGATCAATTGCTCGGCGCGCTTGTTGAGCAAGGGGCGATCGCTCTGCCGCCCCTTGCCGCGGAACCAGGTGCGATAGACCTGCACCGAAACGAAGCTGAGCACCACGAACGCCACGATCTGCACCAGCAGCGACATGCCCGGCAACGCAAGCACGAGCGCGCAGACGGCGGCGGCGGCGATCCCCATCCACAGCAGGAATGCACCCGGCACCAGGGTCTCGGCGGCGATCAATAGCAACGCCAGCACCGCCCAGGTCACGACGTCCCAGCGCATGGCTCAGCCTCCCGCGCGTGGCGGCATCGGCGGCACGCGCACGGCTGGCGCGTCGGGCTTGCCGATGGCTTCCTTGGCCAGCTCGGCAATACCGGCGAGCGAGCCGATGATGCCGCTGGACTCCATCGGCATCAGCACGAACTTCTGGTTGGGCGCGGTGGCCAGCGCCTTGAACGCCTCCACATATTTTTGTGCGACGAAATAATTGATCGCCTGCACGCTGCCGTTGGCGATCGCATCGGACACCACCTGGGTGGCGCGGGCTTCGGCCTGCGCCAGACGCTCGCGCGCCTCGGCGTCGCGGAAGGCAGCTTCCTTGCGGCCTTCGGCTTCGAGCACGGCAGCCTGCTTCTCGCCGTCGGCGCGCAGGATTTCCGATTGACGCGAGCCTTCGGCTTCCAGAATCTGCGCGCGCTTTTCGCGCTCGGCCTTCATCTGCCGCGCCATCGAGTCGATCAGGTCGCGCGGCGGCTGGATATCGCGAATTTCGATCCGCGTGACCTTGATGCCCAACGGGTTGGTGGCCTGGTCGACCACGCTCAATAACTGCGCATTGATGGTTTCGCGCTGGCTCAGCGACTCGTCCAGATCCATCGAACCGATCACGGTGCGAATATTGGTCTGCACCAGTGCGATGCTGGCGATCTCCAGATTGGAGACCTCATAGGCAGCCTTGGCCGCGTCCAGCACCTGGAAGAACACCACGCCGTCCACGCGCACCACCGCGTTGTCCTTGGTGATGACGTCCTGGCTGGGCACGTCCAGCACCTGTTCCATCATGTTGATCTTGCGGCCCACGCCGTAAACCACCGGCACCAGAAAGTGCAGACCGGGGCTCATGGTGTGGGTATAGCGGCCGAAGCGCTCCACCGTCCACTGGAATCCCTGCGGCACCATGCGCACGGTCTTGAATAACACGATGACGCCGGCAACCAGAACGGCGATGGCCAAAAACGAAGTCGGAAACATGTGCATCCCCTTGCATATGACGAGTCGATCCTTGCAGCAGTATGCACCCGCACTGCCCGTCGCCGGCGCAGGTCTGCAGTGCAGGAGCGCTTGCGACCCTTGTCGCGTCGGGCAGCAGGCAGCTCAGGGTGTGCAGCTCAGGCAACCACCAGACTCAGACGTTGCGGGGGGCGAACATGATGACCGCCATGCCGAGCAGACAGCAGGCGGCGCCGAGCAGATCCCAGCGGGTCGGGGTGATGCGGTCCACCCACCACAACCACATCAACGCGCTGGCGATATAGACCCCGCCGTAGGCGGCATACACGCGCCCGCTGGCAGCCGGATGCAGGCTCAACAGCCACACGAAGATCGCAAGGCTCAGCGCGCTAGGCAGCAGCAGCCACACGCTGCCGCCTTTTCGCAACCATAGATAAGGAAGGTAGCAACCGACCAGTTCGGCCACTGCGGTGGCAACGAACAGCAACAGCGTGGTCAGCGCACCGCTCATACTTGGGGCGCGACGCTGGCATCCAGCGGCGCGGCGGCAGATTCGTCGCGCTTGACCTGTTGCCACAGCGCTTCCTGCGCACTCAGCGACAACGTATCCAGCGTCGTGCCCTGCGCGAGCGCGCGCGCTTCCATCGCACGGAAGCGCCGTTCGAATTTCAGATTGGCATGCCGCAGCGCGGCGCCCACATCGACCTTGGCATGCCGCGCGAGATTGGCGCAGACAAACAGCACATCGCCCAGTTCGTCTTCCAGGCGCGCCTGATTGTCGGCGACCGGGCCGCGGGCGAACTCCACCCGCAGCTCTTCGATTTCTTCCTGCAGTTTTTCCAGCACCGGCGCCGGGCCGGCCCAGTCGAACCCCACCTTCGCGGCGCGCAATTGCAACTTGGTGGAGCGCTGCCACTCGGGCAGCCCACGCGCGATGCCAGCCAATGCGGAGTCGTCCTGATGTCCTGCGGCGCGTCGTTCCTCGCGCTTGATCTGGTCCCAGCTGGCGCTCACCGCTTGCGCATCGTCCGCCGTTTGCGAAGCGAACACGTGCGGGTGGCGGCGCACCAGCTTGTCGCTGAGCGTGGCGACCACGTCGGCGAAGTCGAACGCGCCTTGTTCGGATGCCATCTGGGCATGGAAGACCACCTGCAGCAACAGGTCGCCCAGTTCGTCGCGCAGCCCCGGCAGGTCGTTGCGATCGATCGCGTCGGCAACCTCGTAGGCTTCTTCGATGGTGTATGGCGCAATGGTGGCGAAGCTCTGCTCCACATCCCAGGGACAACCATGCTCACGGTCGCGCAGGCGCGCCATCAACTGCAGCAGGCCTTGGATATCGCCAACGGGCGGAGTCTGGAGCATGGTGTGTTCCTGAAGCAGTGGTGGAAGACGCGTCTGGAGGCAGCATCGCCAGCGCATTGCGGCATCGCCGTGGCAGCGAAGCGTGGCGGTTGCCCTAACGCGCGGTGCCGCCGCAGTGTAGCGGCCAGCCGCTGCCGATCCTGCGCATCCGCCGTGCCTGCCGTGCGATGCGCGTATGACAGTGGGCGTGTTCAGGCCAGCCAATCGCGCCAGGGCAGATTGGGATCGCCCAGCGCGATGAAGTCACCATTGAGCAAGGTGTCGCGGCGGTTGTAGCGGAACGGCTTGCCGGAACCGCCGGCCAGCAGCACACCGCCGGCGGCATGCAGCACGCATTGGCCCGCCGCGGTGTCCCATTCGGAGGTGGGACCGAAGCGCGGGTAGACATCCAGGTCGCCTTCGGCAATGCGGCAGAACTTCAACGACGAGCCTTGCGCCACCACGTCGATCTGTCCCATGCGCTCCAGCGCGGCCGCAGTGCGCGCGTCGCGGTGCGAGCGGCTGGCGGCAACCCGCAAAGGGGTGGCCGCCGGCGTGCGGGTGTGCAGCATCTCGTCGCGGTCGCCGTCGCGGCGGAACGCGTTCTCGCCGCGTGCGGCATACCAGACCCGGCCATCGACCGGTGCCTGCACCACGCCCAGCACCGGCGCGCCCATGTGGATGAGTGCGATGTTGACGCTGAACTCGCCATTGCGTTTGACGAACTCGCGGGTGCCATCCAGCGGATCGACCAGCCAGTAGCTGGTCCAGTACTGGCGATCTTCCCAGGCCACATGCGCGGACTCTTCCGACAGCACCGGCACGTCGGGCGTGACCCGGCGTAGGCCGTCGACGATGACGCGGTTGGCGGCCAGGTCGGCCTGGGTCAGCGGACTGGCATCGTCCTTGATCTCCACCGCGAAGTCCTGCGCGTACACCTGCATGATGGCCTCGCCCGCTTCGCGGGCGATGGCGATCACGGTTTCGCGCAGTTCCATCGGGATGCGGATCATGGGTTGCGCTCCAACCACTCGCGCGCAATGAACAGGGCAGCCAGCGAGCGGCCTTCCGAGAAATCTTCGCGCAGCATCAATTCGTCCAGACGTGCGATTGGCCAGGGCACCACTTCCATCTCTTCCGGCTCATCGCCGACCAGGCGCTCGGGGTAGAGGTCGCGCGCCAGCACCAACCAGGATTGGTGACTCATATAAGTAGGAGCGAGCGTCATCGCGCGCAGCACCTGCACCTGGCGCGCGCCGTAGCCGGCTTCTTCCTTGAGCTCGCGGTCGGCCGCCTGCTCCGGCGTCTCGCCGGCATCGATGCGCCCCTTGACCAGACCCAGCTCGTAGCGATGCACGCCGGCGGCGTATTCGCGCACAAGCAGCACGGTGCTTGCGTCGAGCATCGGCACCACGACGACGGCGCCGTGGCCCTGGCTGAGTTGGCGCTCGTAGAGGCGGCGCTGCCCGTTGGAAAACTCCAGATCCAGTTGCTGGCGACGGAATGGCCCATCGCCCAGATCGGTGATCTTGTGGATGGTCGGCAGACGCGGGCTCATGCGTGGCACGCAGCCGCGGAGCGGACCGATAGAATAGGCAGATGCATCGACATGTTCATGAGCCCGAAATCCTAGCAGACCCTGCAGCCTCCGAAGCTGCCGAACATTGGCGGCAACGCGATCTTGCCGTGCTGTGGCACCCGTGCACGCAGATGCGCGAGCATCCGCACACGCTTCCGCTGGTCCCCATCGCCGGTGGCCAGGGTGCGTGGCTGATCGGTCACGACGGCCGTCGTTATCTGGACGCGGTGAGCAGTTGGTGGACCAACCTGTTCGGCCATGCCGAGCCACGCATTGGCGCGGCCATCGCGCAACAGGCCGGCACCTTGGAGCAGGTGATGCTGGCCGGGTTCACGCATGCGCCGGCGGTACAACTGGCCGAGCGTCTGCTGGCGATTGCGCCGCGCCAGCCCGACCGCGCGCCGCTGTCCAAGGTGTTCTATGCCGACAACGGCTCGGCCGGCGTCGAAGTGGCCTTGAAGATGGCCTTCCATTATTTCCACAACCGGGGCGAGCATCGCCGCACGCGCTTCATCGCGCTGGAAAACGGCTACCACGGGGAGACCATCGGCGCGCTGTCGGTGGGCGACATTCCGCTGTACCGCCGCGTGTATGCGCCTTTGTTGCTGCAATCGCTGTTTGCACCCTCGCCGGATGCCTACCTGGCCGAGCCGGGCCAGAGTGCGGAAGACTACGCACTGCAGGCAGCCGATGCGCTGCAGGCACTATTCGAACAATCGCCCGGCGAAATCTGCGCGTTGATCCTGGAACCACGTGTGCAATGCGCCGGCGGCATGCGCATGTATCACCCGGCGTATCTGCGCCGCGCGCGGGAATTGTGCGATGCGCATGGCGCGTTCCTGATCGCCGACGAGATCGCCACCGGCTTCGGACGCACCGGCACGCTGTTCGCGTGCGAACAGGCCGGGGTGATGCCGGATCTGCTGTGCCTGTCCAAGGGATTGACTGGCGGCTTCCTGCCGCTGTCGGCGGTGCTGGCCACGCAGCAGTTATACGACGCGTTTCTGGACGATTCGCGCGAGCGCGCGTTCCTGCACTCACACAGCTACACCGGCAACCCGCTGGCGTGCGCGGCGGCATTGGCGACGTTGCAGATCTTCGCAGACGACGACGTGATTGCGCGCAACCAGCACACCGCCGCACGCATGAGCGCCTTCGCTGCGCAGATCGGCGAGCACGGCGCGGTGGCGGACGTCCGCCAGGCCGGCATGATCGTGGCCTTCGAACTGACCCAGGGAGGCGACAAACGCACGCCCTTCCCCGCCGCGGCACGGGTTGGGTTGAAGGCGTATCGCGCGGCGCTGGAACGCGGCGTCGTGCTGCGCCCGCTAGGCGACGTGCTGTACTGGATGCCCCCTTACTGTGTGGACGATACACAGTTGGCCTTGCTTGCCGCGACCACCCGTCACGCGATCGAGGAGGCTGTCGCATGCGCCTGACCCGCTCCCACGTTGCGTTGCCGCTGCGCTGCGACCAGGAAGTGACCCTGCCCGAAGAGTCCGCCAATCACCTGCTGCGCGTGTTGCGCCTGCGCGAGGGCGATGCTTGCATCCTGTTCAATGGCGATGGCAGCGACTACCACGCGCGAATTACCGTGGCCGGCAAGCGCGAGGCGCGTGCGCTGATCGAGCGTGCGGACATGCTGTCCAACGAATCGCCCTTGCGCATCACGCTGCTCCAGGGCATCGCACGCGGCGAAAAGATGGACCTGATCCTGCAAAAAGCCACCGAGTTGGGCGTGACCGCCATCGTGCCGGTCAATGCCGAGCGCACCGAGGTCAAGCTTGATGCAGCACGCATGGAAAAACGCGTCGCGCATTGGCGCAATGTGGTGGTATCGGCCTGCGAACAATCCGGCCGCGCACGCGTACCGACCGTCGCAGCGCCGCTTGGCTTGCAAGAGGCAGCGCAGACCAGCGATCCGCAGGTGCGACGGCTGACCCTGGACCCGCAGGGCGAGCATCGCCTGTCCACGCTGCGTGCGGATGTCGAGCAGGGTCTCATCGTGGCGATCGGGCCGGAAGGCGGCTGGTCGCCACGCGACCGCGCCACGCTAGCGGATGCCGGTTTCACCGGCCTGCAATTGGGTCCACGCATCTTGCGCACCGAGACCGCCGGCCTGGCCGCCATCGCGGCATTGCAGGCGCGGTTCGGCGACCTTTAGGTTCGCGGCCTGGTAGCACATCGCGTTCGCAGACGCGCGGTGAGCGTAGTGCCTCGCCTCGCGTGACCGAACGACTATGAAAGCGAGCAGCCCGCCGCAGGGGCGCACCTGGGCGCGAGGAGCCTTCCCGGTAATGCCCCGTCGCGCCCAGATGGGCTTTTACGGAATGCGGCAATCCAAGCGCCGATAGACCCGATACAGCACGAGTGACTGCAAAAGACGCACGATGCCCGACCGAGGTGCAGGAATGCCCCTGATCACGAGGGGCACCATCGGTAACGCCCTTCGCGCGCAGGTGCGCTCCCACATACGGTGTGTGTTGCGGTGTGTCGCCGGTCAGCGGCCGTGTTGCAGAAACCAGCTGGCTGCGCCGATGACGCCGAGCTGGCCGTGTTCGACGATGCTGACCGGCACCTGTTCCAGGGCAGGACGCAGCGTGCCCTTGTCGAGGAGGCGGTCGGCAAAGTCGCTGGCGGCGATGAACTCGGCAATCTGCGGCAGGAATCCGCCAGCCAGATAGACGCCGCTGCGGATGCCATAGAGCAGCATCATGTCGCCGACCACGCTCCCCATGAACCCGCAGAACGCCTGCAGCGCATCGCGTGCAAGCGCGTCGTCGCCGGCCAATGCGGCGGCGGTGACATCGGCTGGACTGTGATGCATCGCGGGCTCGCCACGCAGCGCAGCCAACGCGGTGTAGAGATTCAGCAGGCCCGGGCCGGACAACAAGGTTTCGGTGCCCACGTGGGTGCGCGTGCGGCGCAGTTCCTGCAGCACGGCCACTTCCAGATCGCTGGCGGCCGCGAGCGCGGCGTGACCTGCTTCGGTCGGCAACACCATCGGGTTGGCACCATTGGGAATCCATACCGCCGCGCCAAGCCCGGTCCCGGGGCCGAGGACCAGCGCCGGGCCGGCTGCACCCTGAGCGGGACCGGACAGCTGCATGACCTGATTGCCGCTCATGTAATTGGCCGCGTAAGCGACCGCTTCGAAATCGTTGACCAAATGCAGCGCCTGCATGCCGAGCTGGCGGCGAATCTGTTCCGGCGCCAGCACCCACGGCAGATTCGCCGTGATCACGCTGCCGTCTTCCAGCGCATAACCAGCACTGGCGATCACGCCGCGACGCACCGGCGCGCATCCCATCTCCGCAAAAAACACGGACATGATCTCGGCAAGGCCCGGGTAATCGGCGCAGCGGTACTTGCGATAGTCCAGCACCGTGACCGGCTTGCGTGCATCGGCGCTTGCGCAGACCAGCGCCAGGCGCACATGCGTCCCCCCCACGTCTGCGGCAACGAAGGTATCGGGGCGCGGAAAGGCCACCGCTTCCATTGGGCTGCTTGCGCTCACGCATTCTCCTGATAAGTGGCAGCGGGCTGGCGTCATGTCCCGTTGTCCGACGAACGGTAACAGGTAGACAACGTTGTCAGTAATCGGCTTGTAACGCAACTGTGGCGACCACAATCAGCGCGATCCCTCGCGCCACCCATCATCCACGAAATATCCACGTGTATCACGAGGATTTCCGCACAAGAGCCAAGCGCACGCTAGCGGAACGCCACCTCGCCATTGAAGGCTTGAATCGCGCACGGGACGTCCAATTCCATACGTGCGCAAACGCTCAGTGACTTCCGCGATCACGTCGCAAAAATGCTGCATTGCAGCGCAATCGCAGCCGCAGCAGAGATCTGTGACGATGTGTTGACAACGCTGTCAGCGCTACGCGAGACTCGGTCCAAATCGAGGTTCTGGCAGGAGGGGCCAGCAACTGTTCGGTACTGAAGAACGGCGCTTCCCTCGCCTGTTACCCCAGATTCGCGAGTGGCGCGTCATCTGACGTTCGACTCGCCGATGTCGCATTCGCTTTACCGCTTCACCACACGGGGGACACCTCCTCTACCACGCGAATCGACGCCACCTGCTGCCATTGCGGAGCCAAGGAGTGCGATCACCGCGACGGTCAGGGCGTGTTGTTTTGCCGGCCACGCCGAGCACGTGACGCCTTTGAAGGCGGCGCGCTCACAGCACTAACCAACGAGGTTTAGCCATGCACAGCCGCACCACGACGTTAGCACTCTGTATCACCGCCGCTCTGTACTGCTCCGGCTCTGCAATGGCTGCCGGACAAGAACAACAAGCCCCGGCCGGCACCACGCCGTCGGCCACCACCGAGTTGGATACCATCACCGTCACCGGCTACCGCGCGTCGCTGGAGAAGAGCCAGGCGGTCAAGCGCTCGGCCAACTCCATCGTCGATGCAATCAGCGCCGAAGACATCGGCAAGTTCCCGGACATCAATGCAGCCGAATCGCTGTCGCATTTGCCGGGCATCAGCGTCGACCGCCAGTTCGGCGAAGGCGAAAAGGTCAGCATCAACGGTACCGACCCCGCGTTGAACCGCGTACTGCTCAACGGCCAGACCATCGCCTCGGGCGACTGGGGCGGCAACCCGACCGACACCAGCGGCCGTACCTTCAACTACACGCTGCTGTCGCCGGAAATCATCGGCCTGATGGAGGTCTACAAGACCCCCGAGGCGCGCATCGACGAAGGCTCGATCGGCGGTACCGTGATCGTGCACACCCGCAAGCCGCTGGACCTGCCCAAGAACACCGTCCGTGGCTCGGTCGGCTACAACTACAACGATCGTTCGGAAGAAGGCAATCCGCGCGGCTCGGCGCTGTGGAGCTGGAAGAACGACGACGAAACCTTCGGTGCGTTGATCTCCGCCACCCACGACAAGCAGGATCTGGCGCGCGCCGGTATCGAATACTTTGGCTACACCACCGGCGCAGGCATTCCGCCGACAGCCACCATCACCGGCGACGGCAGCGATGTGGCCACCGCCCGCGTGCCGGCCGGCATCAGCAGCGCGTTCTTCCAGCAGACCCGCGAGCGCAGCGGCCTGCAGGGTGCCTTGCAGTGGAAGCCTGACGAGCAGAACGAGTTCAACCTCACCGGCATCTACATCAAGGGTAAATACAACAACTTCAGCCAGGCGCGCTATGTGTGCCCGGCCTGTAACGATGACCGCCAGAAGATCACCCAGGCCAATGTGCAGAACGGCGTGGTGACCTCGGCCACGGTATCGGACAACACCCGTGGCGGCGTCAACGATCAGCCATACGCGCAACTGGATGCGAACTACCGCGACAGCACCGTCACCACCAAGAGCCTGAACTTGCGCCACGACTGGTCGGGCGAAAAGTGGGTGTTCACCACCCAGGTCGGAGACACCCAGGCGACCGGCGGCAAAAACCCCGAATACCTGATGAAGTTCCTGATGCAGGATGGTGGCTATAACTACGCCTTCGACGGCTCGCACACCGCGGTAAACTACGATAACGGCGGTGCGTCTAACTGGACACTGCCGGGCAATGCCGCTGGTCTGCCGGCAGGCTCAACTGCAAACGGCGTGATGCAGGCGGGCGGCATTTACTACCAAAAAAGCAAGGACGAAGAAAAATACTTCCAGTGGGACGCGGCGCGTGATCTGACCTGGGGCCCGTTCAACAAACTGCAGTTCGGCTACAAGTACATCAACCACAACAACGGCGTGGATGCGCGTGGCAACCGCATCAATACTACCGACCCGATCTCGCTGAGCCAGTTCAACCCCGGCACCACGCCGAGCAGCCTGTATGACGGCCTGGGCGCCAGCGGCGATCTGACGACGTGGCCAACGGCCGATCTAGGTGCTGTGCGTCGTTATCTCCTCTCGCAGCCGCAAGGTCCCTATACCACCGATTTCGGCGGCTCGTTCGACGTTAAAGAAATTACCCAGAACGTCTACACGCAGCTGAACTTCGAGTCGGGCCAATGGCGCGGTAACGTGGGCGTGCGTCTGCTCGATACGACCGACAAGTCCGAGTATTGGCAGAGCCAAGATAACAACGTCACTTTTTCGCGTGTCGCGGAAACGCACGATTACCGCAAAGCGCTGCCGAGCTTCAATATCGCCTACGACGTGACCGACGATGCCGTGCTGCGCTTCTCGGCCGCCAAGGTCATGGCACGTCCGCGTTACGCCGATCTGGCGGGGTCGTTCACCGTCAACAGTGGCAACGGCAACCTGACCGCCAGCGGCGGCAATCCGGACTTGAAGCCTTACGAGTCCACCAACTACGACCTGGCGGCCGAGTGGTATTTCGCACCGTCGAGCATGTTGTCTGGCGAGGTGTTCTACCGCGACATCAGCTCCTACATCGTGAGCACAACTGTCAACGAGTTCCGGCCGGCAGATCGCCGTGGGAATGAGGCAGGCGATTATCAGGTCACCACCCCAACAAACGCCTCCGACGCCAAGGTCAAGGGTGCATCGATCAACTACCAGCAGACGTTCGGCCTGGGCTTCGGGTTGCAGGCGAACTACACGTTTGCCAAATCCGATGCCAGCACCGGCTTGAACCTGCCCTACCTGTCGCGCGATACCTACAACGTGATCCCGTACTGGGAACATGGCGATTGGACCGTGCGTGTGAATTACAGCTACCGCTCGAAGTACTTCACCCAGATCGGTCGTCTGGAATCGCGTGACTTTGCAGATGCCTACAAGCAGCTGGATCTGAACGCGTCGTACCAGATCACCGACTACATGGGCATCACCTTCGGCGCGACCAACCTGCTGGATTCCACCTACCGGGTCTTCAGCAACACGCGCGATACCCCCACGGCGTTCTACAAGAACGGCCGCGGCTACCAGGCCCAGCTGAACTTCAAGTTCTGATGTAGCAACGGCGCGCCACCGACCCTCCACGGTGGCGCGCTTTTTTGTGAGCTGTGCGTTGCATGCGGCGCACAGCTCGATGTTGTAACAAGGAGTGGTACTGGCCACGCCCCTTCGCGGTTGAGGGAGCATGGCCAGGCCCGCTTTTGCCATCCACGCACGGTTGCAGCATCGCCGGTGCGTCTTGCTCAACAGGAGTGCAGTTCCCATGACGACCGATAGCCGCGTGTTTGCGGCTCCATCCCGCCGCCACGCCGGAGCTGCACCCAGAACGCGAATGCTCGCGCTCGGTCTGCTGCTCGTATTGCCTGCCGCCACGCTCAGCGCGCAATCACCGACCGCGGCAACCGCCACCACGCTCAGCCCCGAGGTCATCGACCAGCAGTGGCTGGATGCCACCGCCAAGTACGCGCCCGAACGCGAGCGCCTGGTGCGCGAAGCTGAAGCCGGCGCACGCAAGGGTCCGTTCCGCCCCGACTGGGCAGCGCTGAAGGCGTATCAATCGCCGGCGTGGTACGACAACGCCAAGTTCGGCATCTTCATCCATTGGGGCGTGTTCTCGGTGCCGGCGTTCGGCAGCGAGTGGTATTCGCGCAACATGTATCTGCAAGGCTCCAAGGAATTCGCCCATCACGTGGCGACCTATGGCCCGCAGGCGACCAGCGGTTACAAGGATCTGATTCCCAAGTTCACCGCGCCCAAGTTCGACCCCAAGGGGTGGGCCAAGCTGTTCCGTGAGTCCGGCGCGCGCTATGTGGTGCCGGTGGCCGAACACCACGACGGGTTTGCGCTGTACGACTCCAAGCTGTCGGACTGGACCGCGATGAAGATGGGGCCCAAGCGCGACCTGCTGGGCGAGCTGTCCACCGCCATCCGCGCGCAGGGGCTGCACTTCGGCCTGTCATCGCATCGCGCAGAGCACAACTGGTTCTTCGATGGCGGGCGCAGCTTCGACTCTGACGTCAACGACCCACGCTATGCGGCGCTGTACGGCCCGGCGCAGGTGCGCCTGCCGGGCAAGGACGACGCCGACGTGGCCAACGACTGGACGCCGGTATCGCAGGCATGGCTGGACGACTGGCTGGCGCGCACCACCGAGTTGATCGACACCTATCAACCGGATCTGATCTATTTCGACTGGTGGATTGCGCACCCAACGTTCCGGCGCAGCCTGCCGACGATGCTGGCGTATTACTACAACCAGGGCGCGGCGCGCACCGAAGCCGACCGCGGCGTGGTGGTGAACTACAAGCTGGGCGCCTTCCCCGAAGGCGCCGGCACGCTGGATATCGAGCGCGGCCAGCTGACCGGTATCCATCCCACGCATTGGCAGACCGATACCTCGGTGAGCAATGCCTCGTGGGGTTACATCGAAAACGACACCTACAAGTCGCCCACCTTCATCATCCACATGCTGGCCGACGTGGTGGCCAAGAACGGCAACCTGATGCTCAACATCGGCCCGCGTGCCGACGGCTCGATCCCCGACACCGAGCGCGGCATCCTGCTGGCGATCGGCAAGTGGCTCAAGACCAATGGTGGCGCGATCTACGACAGCACGCCGTGGCGCGTGTATGGCGAAGGCCCGACCGAAGTGGTGGGCGGTACCTTCCAGGACGTCAAGACCAAACCGTACACGGCAGAAGATTTCCGCTTCACCACCCGCGACGGCGCGTTGTACGCGATCGAGCTCGGTTGGCCGACCGATGGCGAAGCGGTGATCCGCTCGCTCACCCCGGCCGATGGCGTGCGCGGCGTGACCTTGCTGGCCAACGGCAAGAAGATTCCCTTCGAACAACGCGCCGATGGCCTGCATCTGCGGCTGCCGGTCAAGCCAATTGGCGAAAGCGCCTACGTGTTCCGCATCGACCTTTCTTCCCCCACTCCCTGACGGATGTTGTCTTTCATGAGTAAGCGATTGACCTGGATGTTGCTTGCGCTGGCACTGACCTGCGCCCCGGCTTTGGCCAAAAACCCGACGGCGTTGTTCTATCTGATGAACACGCAGAAATCGACCAACTCGTTCATTGCCAACGTCGACAAGATCGATGTGGTGGTGCCGACGTGGTACGGCGTGGATCAGAACGGCCTGGTCAACGGCACGCCCAATACGTACCTGTACGACATCGCCAAGCAGAAGAAGCTGCGGGTGATGCCGATCCTGTCGATGACCACCGGGCGCGACGGCTTCCACAAGCTGATGCACGACGAAGCGGCCAAGAAGCGCATGATCGAATCGCTGCTGATCCACGGCAAGCAGCACAAGTACTACGGCTTCCAGTTCGACTTCGAGAACATCGCCTGGACCGATCGCGACGCCTACACCTTGATGGTCAAGCAGACCGCCGATGCGCTGCACAAGGCCGGTTTCAAGATGTCGGTGGCGGTGGTGCCCAATGCACCGGGCCATGCCGAAGGCGGCCAGTTCTCCAAGTGGATGTGGGAATACTGGCGCGGCGCGTATGACCTGAAGGCGCTGGGCCAGGCCGCGGACCTGGTCAGCATCATGACCTACGACCAGCACACCCGCTGGACCACACCGGGCCCGGTGGACGGCATGGTGTGGATGAAGAAGCACCTGGATTACGCGATCACCCAGGTGCCCAAAGAAAAGTTGTCGCTGGGCATTGCCACCTACGGCTACCGCTGGTACACCGGCAACCCGGTGAAGGAAGACGGCACCGAAGCGTCGAACATTTCCGCGACATATATCGATGCTGACGAATCCTTCCCGCTGGCGATCGAACAGAACGCCACCGTGCAGTGGGATCCGGTGGAGCAGGAATCGTGGTTCTACTTCTACCGCGACGATATGCGTGAGTGGGTGTTCCGCCCGGACGCACGCAGCTTCAAGGCACGTTACGACATGGCCAAGCAGTACGGCCTGGAAGGCTTCAGCTGCTGGGTGCTGGGTGCGGAAGATCCGAAGGTATGGGACGAGCTGCCGACTGCACAGCGCTGATCTAACTATTGCAGGCCTGGCGCGCGCCGATGAAGCGTGCGCCAGTGCCTGTGTGCGTTGCGGCGGCTTTGCTACTGTGCGTGGCTGCCGCGCATCGCCATCGTCGGCATGACCGGGCGATGGTCTTGATGCGATATGGTGTTGCTCCACTTGGCTGCGCGCATGCAACCGCGCAGCGACACGCTCTCCGCCACCTCGGGATGTGATTGTATGATCTCCAACACCAGCCCTACCCCACGCATGTTGTTGTCGAGGGCGCTGCTGTTGGACATGCCGTTATCCGGCAAGCGGCTATCGATGCGGTTACCGTCGCGATTGCTTGCACTGTCGTTGACCGCACTGGTGCTCACCGGCTGCGGCAAACGCGAGTCAGGCACAACACCGGCGGCCGTCAATGCAGGCGCGACTGCACACACCGCTTCTGCAATTGCGCCGCTGCCGCTCATTCCTGCACCGGTGGAGGCCAAACGTCATGCCGGCAATTTTACCGTCGGCACCGGCACGGTGATTTCGATCGTGGCAGGCGACGCCGATGCGCGGCGCAGTGCCGAGTATCTTGCCGGCCTGCTCAAGCGCACGCGCGGGCTTGCCTTGGAAGTGCGTGCAGAAACCACGCCCTCGCCGGCCAGCATCCGCCTGGAACGCAGTGCGCAGGCACCGGTAACGCAGAAAGAAGGCTATCGCCTGGACGTGGATTCCACCGGCATCCGCATCGACGCACGCGATGGCGCCGGCCTGTTCTATGGCGCGATCAGCGCCTGGCAATTGATGACCCCGGATGCGCGCAAGGGCGCGGTGGCGGTGCCCGGCGTGAGTATTCGTGACTGGCCGCGCTTTGGCTGGCGCGGTCAGCATCTGGACGTGGCCCGCCACTTCCATGACGTGGATACCGTCAAGCACGTGCTCGATGCGATGGCCGTGCACAAGCTCAATGTATTGCACTGGCATCTCACCGATGACCAGGGCTGGCGCATCGAGATCAAGCGTTACCCCAACCTCACCGAGGTCGGTGCCTGGCGCACGCCGCCGGGTGCCGGCAGACACGGCACGCCGGAGCGTTCCGGCGGCTTTTATACGCAAGAGCAGATCAGCGAGATCGTCGCGTATGCGGCGCGCCTGCATATCACCGTATTGCCCGAGCTGGACATGCCCGGCCATGCGCAGGCGGCCGTTGCCGCCTATCCGGAAGAGGTGGGCGTGCCCGGCGTGCGCACACAGGTGGGCGTGGACTGGGGCGTCAACCCGTACCTGTTCAACACCAGCGAACGCAGCCTGACCTTCATCACCAATGTGCTGGACGAAGTGCTGACATTGTTTCCTTCAACGTACATCCACATCGGTGGCGATGAGGCGGTCAAGGATCAATGGGAAGCCTCGCCTGCAGTGCGCGCGCAGATGCGCAAGCTGGGCGTCAAGGATGCCCATGCCATGCAAGGCTGGTTCAATGAACAACTGGCGCAGTATCTGACCGCGCACAGCCGGCGCATGATCGGCTGGGACGAGATTCTCGAAGGCGGCGTGCCGGCCAGTGCGTCGGTGATGTCGTGGCGAGGCGTCGAAGGCGCGGTCACTGCTGCAAAGCAAGGCCACGATGTGGTGCTGGCACCGGGCGACTGGCTGTATCTGGACAACCTGCAGACCACGCGCAGCGACGAGCCCAACGGTCGCCTGACGGTGTTGCCGTTGTCCAAGGTCTACGCGTTCGACCCGGTACCGGCCGAGCTCAGCGCCGATCAGGCCAGGCATGTGCTTGGCGCACAGGGTGCGTTGTGGTCCGAATACATCCCCTCGCGCTGGCACGTGGATCACGCGCTGTTCCCGCGGTTGTCTGCGGTGGCGGAAGTGACCTGGTCGCCGCCACCTGCACGCGACTGGAAAAACTTTCTGGCGCGGTTGCCGGCGCAATTGCAGCGCTACAAGGCACTGGACATCGCCTACAGCGATGGCGCATTTGCAGCCGATATCGCGTTGGAAAACGGCCCCAACCCGGTACTGGCCGGCAGCCCGGCCAAGGTGGTGTTGGGCACGCAGACCGGCGCAGGCGCACTGCATTACACCGTGGACGGCAGCGACCCCACTCCCGCATCGCCGCGCTTTGAGGCGCCGTTTACGATCACCCTGCCGACCACGGTCAAGGCCACCGCATTCACCGCCGACGGCGTGCCGTTGGCCGCCACGCGCAGCCGCACCTTCGACCGCGCCTCGCTGTTGCGCATGGACACGCAAGGCCTGCGCGATTGCGTGGCACAGGGCGCGCTTGGCCTGCGCCTGCCGTTGCTGCCGGAAATGACAGGCGCCGACACGCCGGTCTACAACGTCGATCTGTTCCACGCCTGCCGGCTGTATCCGCAGGCACGACTGGATGACATTGGGGCGATCCGCATCGAGGCCGCGCGCCTGCCCAACAACTTCGGCCTGGCGCACGAGCAGCCCAAGGTAGTGCAGTACCCGGCCAAGACCCGCGGCGGCGAGCTGGAAGTGCGCCAGGGCTGCGACGGCGAACTGATCGCCAGCGTGCAATTGCCCAAGAGCGACACCCTGGGCGAACAATTCACCCTGGAAACGCCACTGCCCGCACGCACCGGCACCCACGATCTGTGCCTGCGCTTCACCGCGCCGATTCGCGGCCCGCTGTATGCCATCGGCGCTGTCCAACTGATTGAAACCACCGCGCAGGCGCCCCCCGCCGCCACGCGCTGACCCATCCAAGGAGACTCACCCATGCCCCTGTCGCACCGCACGGCCCCCGCACTGTCCCTGCTCACACCCGCACGTCTCGGGCTTGCCCTGACCTTTGCACTTTCGCAGGCCTGGGCGGCACCGCCGACGGCAGTGACCCTGGACAGCGGCTGGCAGGTGCGCCTGGTACCGGGGCAGGAGCAGGCCAAGACCTATCCCAAGGTCGCCAGCTGGATGCCGGCGCAGGTGCCGGGCGTGGTGCAGACCGATCTGATCGCCGCCAAGGTGGTGCCGGACCCGTTCCTGCGCGACAACGAGGGCAAGATCCAGTGGGCCGGCCTGAGCGATTGGCAGTACCAGACCCGCTTCAACGTGGATGCGGCCACGCTCAAGCGCGAGCACGTGGAGCTGGTGTTCGACGGCCTGGACACGCTGGCCGAGGTCACCCTCAACGGCAAGAAGCTGCTCAGCGCCGACAACATGTTCCGGCAATGGCGGGTGGACGCCAAGCCGCTGCTCAAGCGCGGCGACAACGTGCTGGAAATCAAATTCTTCTCGCCGATCAAGAAGATCCAGCCGTGGCTGGCCAAGCAACCGTATGCGCTGCCGGGCGCCTACGATTCGGCATTCGGCGACGAGCCCGATGGCCGCCACAGCTCCACCTATGTGCGCAAGGCGCCGTATAGCTACGGCTGGGACTGGGGCCCGCGCATGGTCAACGCCGGCATCTGGAAGGATGTGCGCGTGGAAGCGTGGGATGCGGTGCGCGTGGACGGGCTGCATATCGCCCAACAACGCGTCGACGCCGACAGTGCGCAGTTGCAGGCGCAGCTGGAACTGCAGGCAGGCCGCAGCGGGCCGGTGCAGGTGACGCTGGATGTGCTGGGCCCGGATGGGCAGAAGGTAGGCCAGTTCGCCCAGGACGCAGTGGTCGACCCGGGCCAGAACCGCATCGACCTGGCGGTGCGCATCGCCAAGCCCAAGCGCTGGTTTCCGGCCGGCTACGGCGCGCAGGACCGCTACACGTTCGTGGCCAGCGTGCGCGACGCCGATGGCGACAGCCAGCAGATCAAGCGCGTCACCGGCCTGCGTTCTGTGGAGCTGCGTCGCGAAAAGGACAAGTGGGGCAAGAGCATGGAGATCGTGATCAACGGTATCCCGATCTTCGCCAAGGGCGCCAACCTGATCCCGCTGGATGCGTTTCCCTCGCGCGTCACCGCCGAGCGCATGCGCAGCACCTTGCAGGACGCGCGCGATGCCAACATGAACATGCTGCGCATGTGGGGTGGCGGGCATTACCAGGACGACCACTTCTACGAGGTGGCCGACGAGCTGGGCATCATGATCTGGCAGGACTTCATGTTCGGTGGCGCAGTGCCGCCGTACGACGTGGAGTTCCGCGAGAACACGCGGCAGGAGGCGATCGAACAGGTCAAGCGGCTGCGCGATCATCCCAGCATCGTGTTGTGGTGCGGCAACAACGAGGTGCAGACCGGCTGGGAAAACTGGGGCGATCGGGTCAAGTTCAAGCAATCGCTGGACCCGGAAGAACGCACCCGTGTCGAACGCGGCATGACCACGCTGTTCGGCACCGTGTTCCGCGAAGTGGTGGCCACCTACGATAGCGACGTACCGTACTGGGCCACCTCGCCGGGCACCGACTTCGACGGTGGCGCCGACCAGGCCAACGACGGCGACATGCATTACTGGAAGGTGTGGGGCGGCCCGGCCCTTCCGGTCACCGAATATCTCAACGTCACCCCGCGCTTCATGTCCGAATACGGCCTGCAGTCGTTCCCGGACATGCGCACCGTGCGCGTGTTTGCCGATGCAGCCGACATGGACCCGGAATCGCCGGTGATGCGCGCGCATCAGAAGTTCGACAAGGGCAACGGCAACAAGCGGCTGATGCTGTACATCCGCCGCGAGTTCGGCGAGCCCAAGGACTTCGAAAGCTTCGTCTACCTGAGCCAACTGATGCAGGCCGAAGGCATCAACCTGGCCGCCTCGCACCTGCGCGCCTCGCGCCCGCAGTCGATGGGCTCGCTGTACTGGCAGCTCAACGATGTGTGGCCGGGCGCATCGTGGTCCAGCGTGGATTACTACGGCCGCTGGAAGGCACTGCAGTACCACGCACGCCGCTTCTACGCGCCGGAGATGATCGCCGCGCTACGCAACGACAAGGGCCAGACCGAGGTGTCGCTGGTCTCCGACCGCACCACCGCCTTGAATGCACGCTGGCGCATGCGGTTGATGGGCATGGATGGCAAGGTGTTGAGCAAGCGTGAGCAGAAGGCCACGGTCAAGCCGCTGAGCAGCCTGCAGGTCGGCAACTTCAGCGACAAGCAATTGTTGGGCAGCGCGGATCCGAAGAAGACCTACGCCGTGTTCCAGTTGCTTGATGGCGACACGCTGCTGTCGCGTGAAGTGGTGTTCTTCGCACCGGCCAAGCAGCTCGCGTTGCCCACCGCAAAGATCGACAGCCAATGGCGCGCCGATGGCGATGGCTACGCACTTACGCTGACCAGCAACACGCTGGCGCGCGAGGTGTGGCTGTCGTTCGGCGACCTGGAGGTGAAGGTGTCCGATAACGCCTTCGACCTGTTGCCGGGCGAGCCGCTGACGCTGCATGTGTCCAGCAAGCTGCCGCTGGCGCAGGTGCAGTCTGCGTTGCAGGTACGCGATTTGGGATCGACGCTGGCAGGCGCTCCGCCGGAGCCGCCGGAGGCAGCGGCAGCGAAATGAGCGGCAGAAAGGCCCTCATCCGCCCTTCGGGCACCTTCTCCCGCCAGGCGGGAGAAGGACGTGATGTCCGGCAATGCATGCCCTTGTTCTCACGCGCATTGCCTCGCCCGCGTTGGGCACCTTCTCCCGCTCGCGGGAGAAGGTGCCCCGCAGGGGCGGATGAGGGCCCGCTGCAGTACCAGCAACACCCGTTACACCAATGGCGCGCATGACACCGCCGCGCCGGAACCCAAGCTCGCCGCAGCCACTGCGGCAACACCAGAACAACGCCGGGCGGATCTTTCCGCTGCGCAGGAGTGAATCGATGTCTTCCGTGTTTGTCTCGCGTCTTGCCATGGCACTGGGCCTTTGCCTGCCCTGTATCGCATTCGCCGCGCCCGCCGACCGCAGCGGCACGCCCGAACAGCGTGCCGCTGCATTGGTGGCGCAAATGAGCCGCGACGAAAAAGTGGCGCAGGCCATGAACGATGCGCCGGCCATTCCACGTTTGGACATCCCTGCCTACGAATGGTGGAGCGAAGGCCTGCACGGCATCGCGCGCAATGGCTACGCCACGGTGTTTCCGCAGGCGATCGGCCTGGCCGCCAGCTGGAATACCGCGTTGATGCAGCAGGTGGGCACGGTGGTGTCGACCGAGGCGCGCGCCAAGTTCAACCAGGCCGGTGGCCCGGGCAAGGACCACAAGCGCTACGCGGGCCTGACCATCTGGTCGCCCAATATCAATATCTTCCGCGACCCGCGTTGGGGCCGTGGCATGGAGACCTACGGCGAGGATCCCTTCCTCACCGGGCAGCTGGCAGTGGGCTTCATTCGCGGCCTGCAAGGCGATGATCTGAACCATCCACGCACGATTGCCACGCCCAAGCACATCGCCGTACACAGCGGCCCGGAGCCAGGTCGGCATGGTTTCGATGTGGATGTGTCGCCGCGCGATATGGAAGCGACCTACACGCCCGCCTTCCGCGCGGCACTGGTCGATGGACAGGCCTGGTCGGTGATGTGCGCCTACAACTCCCTGCATGGCACACCGGCGTGTGCGGCCGATTGGCTGCTCAATGGCCGCGTGCGTGGCGACTGGGGCTTCAAGGGCTTTGTGGTGTCCGACTGCGATGCGGTGGACGATATGACCCAGTTCCACTATTTCCGCCCGGACAATGCCGGCTCGTCGGCTGCAGCGCTCAAGGCCGGCCACGATCTCAATTGCGGGCATGCCTATCGCGAACTCGGCACCGCCATCGAACGCGGCGAAGTGGACGAAGCCCTGCTCGATCAATCGCTGGTGCGGCTGTTCGCCGCCCGCTACCGCCTGGGCGAGCTGGAAGCCCCACGCAAGGACCCGTACGCGCGGCTCGGCGCCAAGGACGTGGACAATGCGGCGCACCGTGCGCTGGCCTTGCAGGCGGCTGCCGAGTCGATCGTGCTGCTGAAAAACACCGCCACTACCTTGCCCTTGAAAGCCGGCACGCGGCTGGCGGTGATCGGCCCCAATGCCGATGCATTGGCCGCGCTGGAAGCCAACTATCAGGGTACCTCCGCCACACCGATCACTCCGCTGCTCGGCCTGCGCCAGCACTTCGGTGCGCAGCAGGTGCGCTACGCGCAAGGCGCGCCGCTGGCCGCCGGCGTGCCGGGCATGATTCCGGAAACTGCGTTACGCAGCGACGGCAAGCCGGGCTTGCGTGGCGAATATTTCGACAACGTCGACATGACCGGTACTGCGCGCGTGGTGCGGCAGGACCGTACCGTCAGCTTCAACTGGGATCAGGTCAGCCCGGCCAAGGGCGTGCCGGCCGACCGCTACGCGGTGCGCTGGAGCGGCGAACTGCTGCCGCCAGGCGCCGGCGACTACACATTGGCGGTGCGCGTGGCGCGCTGCTTCGATTGCACCGGGCATGATCCGGTGCGGCTCTACATCGACGACAAGCTGGTGGTTGCCGGCAATGCCGAAGACAAGCACGTGCCGGCCGGCATGCACAACGCCGATGGCCGCAGCGTGGAAACCGTGCTGCATTTCGACGACACCCGCCCACGCAAGATCCGCCTGGAAATGGAACATCGCGGTCAGGACCAGGGCGTGCGCCTGGAATGGTTGGCACCGCCCGCCGCGCAACTGGCAGAAGCCGAGCAGGCGGTGGCGCAGTCCGATGCCGTGGTCGCCTTCGTCGGTTTATCGCCGGATGTGGAAGGCGAGGAACTGCGCATCGATGTGCCCGGCTTCGACGGTGGCGACCGGAACGACATCGCCCTGCCCGCCCCACAGCAAGCCTTGCTGGAGCGTGCCAAGGCGTCCGGGAAGCCGCTGGTGGTGGTGTTGATGAGCGGCAGCGCAGTGGCGTTGAACTGGGCCAAGGCCAACGCCGATGCAATCGTGGCGGCGTGGTATCCGGGCCAGTCCGGCGGCACTGCCATCGCGCGCGCACTGGCTGGCGACGACAACCCCGGCGGGCGCCTGCCGGTAACGTTCTACCGCTCCACCAAGGACCTGCCGGCGTACGTCAGCTACGACATGAAGGGCCGCACCTACCGCTACTTCAAGGGCGAGCCGCTGTTTCCGTTCGGCTATGGGTTGAGCTACACCAGCTTTGCCTACGACGCACCGCGCCTGTCCACCAGAACGCTGCAAGCCGGCAATCCGCTGCAGGTGACCACCACGGTGCGCAATACCGGCAGCCGCGCCGGCGATGAAGTGGCGCAGGTGTATCTGCAGTATCCGGACCGCCCGCAATCGCCGCTGCGCAGCCTGGTCGGCTTTCAACGCGTGCACCTCAAGCCCGGCGAACAACGCGAGCTCACCTTTACGCTGGACGCGCGTGCACTCAGCGATGTGGACCGCAGCGGCCAGCGCGCGGTGGAAGCCGGCGAGTACCGCGTGTTCGTCGGCGGTGGACAACCCGGCACCGGAGCACCGGGCGATGCAGCGGCATTGACGATACAGGGGCGCTCGCCGCTGCCCAAGTAATGCATCGGCGCCTTGCCGCAGCCAGACGCCAGCAATGCATGCCGGCGTTTGGCTGGACAAGGCGCATCAGCGAAACCAGGCAACGCGTCGATCGCCCAATCGACCGTTGTGCACGGCTTGCGCAAGGGTCTCCTCGGCGGGGCATGTGCACGATTACGCCCGCCGGCGCTCGCAGGATCCATTGAAGCCCTGTGCCCCGTGCCGCGGGAGTGAATCGATCGGACCTGCGGGTCGACACCCGGCGCACGGCGCCCTCCATGGGTGCACCCGACGCGGAGCAGCCCCTTCGCCAGACCGATGCACGGCCCAGGCGGGCACGCAGACGGCAACAAATTGTGCGGGCGCACTATGCAGTTTCGACGCACACGTTGTATGGTCATCGGGAATTGGTCATGCATAGGTCTCATCGCCCAGGCTGCCGTCTCGCAGCTGCCAGCGCAGGGAGGACCGTCGTGCGATCGCAGATTGAAACCATGGAGTCCTGAGGTCATGCATACCCGCCGCGACATCCTTCAGCTGCTCGGCGCCGGTGCCGGCCTGCTGGCCAGCGCCCTGCCCGCGTTTGCGGCCGCGCCTGCTGCCGGCGCGTCCACGGCCGGTGGCGCCTTCGTCAGCAAGCGCCCGCCCAAAGCCCAGCGCCGCTTCGTGAGCAAGGCGGTCGAGCAGCAGATCGTGCAGATCAAGGCGCAGATCGCCGACCCGGAACTGGCCTGGCTGTTTGAAAACTGCTACCCCAACACGCTCGACACCACGGTGGAAACCGGCACCCGTAACGGCAAGCCGGACACCTTCGTCATCACCGGCGACATCCATGCGATGTGGCTGCGCGATTCGTCCGCACAGGTGCACCCGTACGTGCCGCTGGCCAAGCGCGACCCCGCGTTGCGGCGCATGTTCCACGGCCTGATCCAGCGCCAGGCCGCCTGCATCAAGCTCGATCCGTACGCCAACGCCTTCCTGCCCGATGGCCAGACCCAGCGCCTGAAGTGGTCGCTCAACGACATCACCGAGATGAAGCCCGGTGTGGGCGAGCGCAAGTGGGAAATCGACTCGCTGTGCTACCCCATCCGCATCGCGCACGAATACTGGCGCGCCACCGGCGATGCCGCACCGTTCGACGATGACTGGCGCGAGGCGATGCACGTGGTGGTGCGCACCTTCCGCGAGCAGCAGCGCAAGGACAACCGCGGCCCGTACGTGTTCCAGCGCCCCTCGCCGCTGGCCACCGAAACGCTGGTATTGGAAGGCTACGGCCAGCCGACCAAACCCAACGGCATGATCCACTCGATGTTCCGCCCGTCCGACGATGCCTGCGTGTTTCCGCTGTTCGTGCCGGCCAACCTGTTCGCGGTGGCCTCGTTACGCCAGTTGGCGGCGATGAGCACCGCGTTGCATCGCGACGCCGCGTTTGCTGCCGAGTGCACCGCATTGGCCGATGAAGTGGAAACCGCAACCCGGCAGTTCGGCCAACTACGCGACAGCGACGGACAAGCGTACTGGGCCTTCGAAGTGGACGGCTTCGGCAATCAGTTGTTCATCGACGACGCCAACGCCCCCGGCCTGCTCAGCCTGGCGTACCTGGGCTGCTGCGACCGCCGCGACCCGGTATTCCTGCGCACGCGCCAGCTGGCCTGGAGCGAGCGCAACCCGTATTTCTCGCGCGGCACCGCTGCCGAAGGCGTGGGCAGCCCGCACAGCGGCATGGGCACCATCTGGCCGATGTCCATCGTGCAATACGCGCTGGTCAGCGACGACGACGCGCAGCTGCGCCAGTGCCTGCAGTGGCTCAAGACCACCCACGCCGGCACCGGCTTCATGCACGAGGCGTTCGACAAGGACACCCCCAGCACGTTCACCCGCGACTGGTTCGCCTGGGCCAACACCTTGTTCGGCGAGCTGATCATCGACCTGCACCATCGCAAACCCCAACTGCTGCGTAGTAGCTGATTGCCCGAAACGCCAGGTCCTGCTTTCCAGGCGAACGACACGGCACTTGATCTTCCCTTCTCTCGCCGGGAGAGGGTGCCCGACAGGCGGATTAGGGTGCCCCGGCATCGGCCCGCAAACTCCGAGACCAGACACATGGCAACACGACGCGGTTTTCTCCAAGGCGCCATCGCCGCAGCATTGTTTGGCAGCGTGGGCCTGCCTGGCCTGGCGCGTGCGCGCGCCGGCAATTACGCACTACCGGCCGATGCACGCACGCGCGCCGACCTCACCCGGCATGTGGATGTCTTCATCGGCACCGGCGGTCATGGCCATACGTTCCCCGGCGCCACGCTGCCGTTCGGCATGGTGCAGCTGAGCCCGGACACCTACAACGCGGTGTGGGATTCGTGCTCGGGCTATCACGAGTCTGATGGCTCGATCATGGGCTTTTCGCACACCCATCTCTCCGGCACCGGCATTGGTGACATGCTGGATTTCCTGCTGGTACCGGCCACCGGCGAAGTCAAGCTGGTACCCGGCCCGCTGGATGATCCCGATGCCGGCTACCGCTCGCGTTACGACCATAGCGATGAAGCCGCCTCGCCCGGCTATTACCGCGTGCGTCTGAAGGACAGCGGCGTACATGCCGAGCTCACCGCCACCGCGCGTGCGGGCCTGCACCGTTACCACTTCCCCAAGGGCAAGCCGGCGCACGTGTTGCTCGACCTGTGTCACGGCATGCAGGACAAACCGGGCATTGCCACCCGCGTCAGCGATGCACAGCTGCGCGTGGTCGACGCGCAAACCCTCACCGGCGGGCGCCGCGTCTACCAGTGGGCCAAGGGGCGCTACATCTACTTCGCCATGCGCATGTCGCGGCCGTTCGCACGCGTGCAGCTGTACAACGAAGACCAGCCGCTGGCAGCCGACAGCCGCAGTGGCGATGGCACGCATCTCAAGGCCGCGCTGCACTTCCCCGACGCCGCCGATGCGCCGCTGCTGATCAAGGTCGGCATTTCCGCGGTCAGCGCCGACAACGCGCTGGCCAACCTCGACGCAGAGCTACCGAACTTCGACTTCGCGCGCGTGCATGCACAAGCGGTGGCAACCTGGGAAAAGGAACTGGGCCGCGTGCGTATCGACAGCGATGACGATGCGCAGCGCCGCATCTTCTATACCGGGCTGTATCACAGCCTGTTGGCGCCGACGCTGTTCAGCGACGTGGACAACCGTTACCGCGGCATGGACCTGCAGATCCACACCGCACCCACCGGCTACCACAACTACAGCACCTACTCGTTGTGGGACACCTATCGCGCCGCGCATCCGCTGCTCACCCTGGTGCAGCCCGAGCGCGTGCCCGACCTGGTGCAATGCCTGGTCCGCGGCGCCAACGAATGCCCGGATGGCGTGGGCATCTGGCCGCTGCAAGGCGTGGAAACCGGCTGCATGATCGGCTACCACTCCGCGGTGGTGCTCGCCGAAGCGCACGCCAAGGGCTTTACCGGCATCGACTACAAGGCCGCATGGCCGGCCTACCGCAAACGCGCGATGGACGACACCAGCCACGGGCTGGCGTATTACCGCACGCTCGGCTACATCCCCGCCGACAAGGTGGACGAAGCGGTCAGCCGCACCCTCGAATACGCCTACGACGACTGGGCCTGCGCGCACCTGGCGCAGGCCGCCGGCGCCAACGACGATGCACGCGCACTGCGCGCACGCTCGCGCAACTACCGCAACGTGTTCAACCGCGACAGCGGCTTCGTGCAGGCACGCCTGGAAGACGGCAGCTGGGCCACGCCGTTTGACCCGCGCGGCATGGGCCATATCGCCAAATGGCGCGACTTCACCGAATCCAACGCCTGGCAGGCCACCTTCCTCAACCAGCACGATCTGTACGGCTACATGGAGTTGTATGGCGGCAGCGACGGGTTCGTCGCCAAGCTGGACGAACTGTTTTCCACCAGCTCCGAACTGCCGGCCGATGCACCGCCGGATATCGACGGCCTGGTCGGCCAGTACGCGCACGGCAACGAGCCCAGCCATCACGTGGCCTATCTGTTCGCCTACGCGGGCCAACCGTATAAAACCCAGGCGATGGTGCGCCGCTTGCTGCGCGAGCAGTACCACGACGCGCGCAACGGCCTGTCCGGCAACGAAGACTGCGGGCAGATGAGCGCGTGGTTCGTGCTGAGCGCGCTAGGGCTGTATGCGGTGGACCCGGTCAGCGGCAACTACATCGTCGGCAGCCCGTTGTTCAAGCGCGCGGAACTCGATGTCGGCACCGGCCGTACGCTGCGCATCGTGGCCAAGGACAACAGCGCGCAGAACGTCTATGTGCAGTCGCTGACCTTCAATGGCAAATCGCTCACCCGTGCCTGGCTACGTCACACCGAGCTGGCTGCCGGCGGCACGCTGGAATTTGCAATGGGGCCCACGCCGAATCCGGCTTTTGGCGCAGACAAGAAGGATCTGCCACCGTCGTTCGCGTAATGCCAGTGCGTCGCTTGCCCGAGCGACGCGTTCGGTTCTTGCTGCGCGAATGGGGAACGCCCTTCCCCGCTTACGCAAACAGGGATCGCTTGTTGATCCGCCAGTGGACGTTGCTATCTCTTTCCGCAGGCGGGGATTGCTCTTCCTTCTCCCACAAGCGGCCGCCGCGCTTTCCTTCTCCCGCAAGCGGGCAGTGCTCCTCCTTCTCCCGCAAGCGGGAGAAGGTGCCCGCAGGGCGGATGAGGGCAGAACACAAACACCGGCGCCTGCCATCCACCCGCACCACCGGCTCCACCTACATCGAGACCCTCATGCTGCGTACCACTCTTGCTCCCCTGGTTCTGGCCCTGGCGCTCGCGCTGCCCGCCGCTGCCGCCACGTCCGATTCCTGGCCCACCTTCGGCACCCAGGGCACGCAGTTCGTGCGCGACGGCAAGCCGTATCAGATCTTGTCCGGCGCCATCCATTTTCAGCGCATTCCACGCGCGTACTGGAAGGACCGCCTGCAGAAGGCACGTGCGCTCGGCTTGAACACGGTGGAAACCTACGTGTTCTGGAACCTGGTCGAACCGCAGCAAGGCCAGTTCGATTTCTCCGCCAACAACGACGTCGCCGCCTTCGTCAGGGAGGCCGCCGCGCAAGGCCTCAACGTGATCCTGCGCCCCGGCCCCTACGCCTGCGCCGAATGGGAAGCCGGCGGGTATCCGGCGTGGCTGTTCGGAAAGGACAACATCCGCGTACGTAGCCGCGACCCGCGCTTTCTGGCCGCCAGCCAGGCCTACCTGGATGCGGTGGCAAAACAGGTGCAACCGCTGCTCAACCACAACGGCGGCCCGATCATCGCGGTGCAGGTGGAGAACGAATACGGCTCATACGACGACGACCACGCTTACATGGCCGACAACCGCGCCATGTTCGTCAAGGCAGGCTTCGACAAGGCGCTGCTGTTCACCTCCGACGGTGCCGACATGCTTGCCAACGGCACGCTACCCGGCACCCTGGCAGTGGTGAATTTTGCGCCAGGCGAAGCCAAGAGCGCGTTCGACAAGCTGATCAAGTTCCGCCCCGAGCAACCGCGCATGGTCGGTGAATACTGGGCCGGCTGGTTCGATCATTGGGGCACGCCGCACGCCAGCACCGATGCCAAGCAACAGACCGAAGAACTGGAATGGATCCTGCGCCAGGGCCATTCGGCCAATCTCTACATGTTCATCGGCGGCACCAGCTTCGGCTTCATGAATGGCGCCAATTTCCAGGGCAATCCCAGCGACCATTACGCACCGCAGACCACCAGCTACGATTACGACGCCATCCTCGACGAAGCCGGTCATCCCACGCCCAAGTTCGCGCTGATGCGCGATGCCATTGCCCGCGTTACCGGCACGCAGCCGCCCGCGTTGCCGGCACCGATCGCGATGGCCGCACTACCGGACACCCAACTGCGCGAGTCCGCATCGCTATGGGACAACCTGCCCGCCCCGATCGCCATCGACACCCCGCAGCCGATGGAGCACTTCGGCCAGGACTACGGCTACATCCTCTACCGCACCACCATCACGGGTCCGCGCAAGGGGTCGCTGTATCTGGGCGAGGTGCGCGATGTAGCACGCGTCTATGTCGATCAGAAGCCGGTCGGTAGCGTCGAACGCCGGCTGCAGCAGGTCGCCACCGACGTGGACATTCCGGCTGGCCAACACACCCTGGATGTCCTGGTCGAAAACAGCGGCCGCATCAACTACGGCCCGCGCATGGCCGATGGCCGCGCCGGCCTGGTCGACCCGGTGTTGCTGGGCAACCAACAGCTCACCGGCTGGCAGGCCTTCCCGCTGCCGATGCGCTCACCCGACAGCCTCCGCGGCTGGACCCGCAAGGCCGTTCAAGGCCCTGCGTTCCACCGCGGCAACCTGCGCATCGGCACCCCCACCGACACCTATCTGGACATGCGCGCCTTCGGCAAAGGCATCGCCTGGGCCAACGGCGTGAATCTGGGCCGCCACTGGTCCATCGGCCCGCAGGCTGCGCTGTATTTCCCGGCGCCGTTCCAGCGCAAGGGCGATAACAGCGTGGTGGTGTTCGACCTGGACAGCGTAGCGGCGCCACGCGTGTCGGGCCTGCGTCAGCAAGTCTGGGTCCAACCGTCGAAGTGAAGCCTGATGCGTGCGCGCCGCATGTCAATCCGATGATCGGGCCACGGCAGTGACTGTGGCACTGGTGGCGCGCTCACGGATGTGCGCTGCCTGCACCTCGGTCTGCAGCAAGGTGCCACGCATGTCCGTAGCGTGCTTCCGGGCCTGCTTCATGCAGAAATGTGCAAAACCCGCACTGCCCGGGCGGGCAGTCACTGCATTGGATGTCAGCACGCCGACCAAGCGCTGTTGCAACCTTGGCATTCTGCTCATTGCAAAGCGGTTTTTCCTAGCGTCCGAACTGGCTGCCTCTTCTGCCGCCATACTCAGCTCCTCCAGCATCAGGTTGATGGTGCGCAGCTGCATTTCGTCGCGTTCGCGCGTTTCCTGCAACTGCGCAATTAGGCTTGCCGATGCATGCTCAGCGGCGGCGGCGTGCATTGGCTCTGCGGCAGAGGCCGCAGCACTGCGAATCGTCTGTACCGGCAAATGTGGACGCATCTTGAGTTTGGCGGCAAGGTACGTTTGCTGCATTTCAAGGCAGCATTGCATGTAGTCGATCTGCGGTTTGAGCGATGCGGGCGCCTGCAGCCACTGCTCAAGCGCTGTCTCGGTCAGCGTGTCGGAATGTTTTGCATAGCTCCGCGCAGCTTTCTTTCCGGCCTGCCGTGCCTTCCCGGTCAGCATTGCGCGCCCGTAGGTGGCCGCTGCAAACAGCGTTGCATTGACGCGCTTGCTGAGTGAGGCGCCCGGCGCCGCTTCACGTGCCGCCGCACGCTCTTCGTTGGAACGCGGCGTGCTGCGGTAACGTTTATTCGTACCGTCGGCGCAGGTCTGCAACAGCGTTTCCAGCGCCTTTTCCTGGCCGTCGACACAGGCAAACAGCGCGCTGCGTAATTCAAATCCATGCTGTGCAACGGCGGCAGCCCTCGCGTTGGCGACCGAGGCACCGGCAACAGTGGATGCATCGTCCGCGATATCCATTCGGTCGGCGGCCGCCCCATCGACGATGGTCGGTTCACCATGGTCATGCACTGTAGAACTGCCAGCGCGTTCGGCGATGGTGTCTACTGCAATGCCTTCGGCTGCGCCGCGATCTGTCGCAACCCGCTGTGACGCGACCTGCTGCCCGTCACGCACTAGGCCCTGCGGATTGCGACGCTTGAGGTCTGGATACGCTGGCGCGGGCGCATCGGGTGTGTGCAGAAGATCTGCTACTGCAAGCAGTGTCCGGTCCACGCCGGACATGTCTTCGTCCTGGTACCTGCGATAGCGCTTCTGCTTGCCGTGCGCTAGTAGGAATTGATGCCCGCCGATTCCCATCGTGGCTGCGCCCAACAGGCCGGCACCGACGATCAATCCGGTGCCCACCGGCCCGGTCACGGCGGCGGCACCAAGCAGCACCGCCACGCCGACTCCGGCCTTGGTCAGGGTACTGGCCGTGTAGGTGGCGCCGCCGACCACGAACGCCTTGTTCCAGTCATTGAAACTGCCGGCGAAGCCGCTGCGCTGGGCCAGTTTGACGCTCAGAAAGTGCTGGTAACGTTGCGCGCCTGGGCTCAGGTCACCAGGCTCAAGGCGCTGTAGGAAGTCTGTGACGCGTGCCATATCGACAACCACGCGGGTTTTCTCTTTGCGCGATTGGCGCAGGAACGTGGCCCCCAGGGCGGTGGCCGCCACGCTTGCCAGCGGCGCAAGCACGAACGTGCCGGCAATGCCGGCAACCGACGCAGCGCCTGCAGCCGCGGCGCTGTGGCTGATCAAACCTGCGGCATTGGTGCTGTTGGCGCCGATCGCAAGCCCACCTTCGATGGCGATCTCGCTGGCTGCCTTGGTAAAGATCACGCTGGCTGACCCCATCGAAGTCACAGCAATGGCGCCGTCGCGTGCATTGCGCTGCTGCTGATAGGTAACCGTCTCGATTGCCTCGTCCAGCGCATGCATGTGTGCGCTCGCAACGACTGCATATGGGCTGGTTTCCATTGCCGGTGCGAGCGCCTCCCGCTCTGCCTGGAGTTGGCGTTCGCGTCGTCGCAATGTACTGCGCTGCTCGGCGACTTCGCGGGTCTCCTTGTAAGCGGCATAGATCGCAAGGCTTGACAGCGGTAGCATGACGCCGCTGATGCCCAGAGTCATTGCCAGCTCGAACGTCCCTCCCGGCGCACCCTCCTCGGCCAGTGTATGCAGGACGCTTTCCTTGGCTGCATGACCGACGGCGTGCGGATCTTCCGCATGCACCGCACCGGCAGTGGACGTGGTGTGCTGCCCGTCCAGCGTCGGCAGCTGATCGGAAGACGAGTGTTCGGGCGCTCCTGTCGGCGCCGAACCCTGCCAATGGTGCCCGGCCTCCGGCAGCGGCGCATGATCGGCCGGAGGATGCTCGGGCGGATGCGTGGATTGCTCGGCTTCCGGCGCGTGCTCTGGTTCGCCACGCTTCGGGATTTCATTGAGCAGCTCGGCGGTCTTGTCTGCGGTGCCGTGCAGGGGATCGGCAAGATATTTGGCCACGACGAATGCGTCGTAAAGCGCCTCCACCTCCTGGATTTCGGCATTGGCATCTCCGCCATGATGTCGCCTTGGGGCTGCGTCGGCGCTGGAGCGTCGCTGGAATCGCCGCCCCAGCAACCCTTTCAAACCCAGCGGCCAGCCTTGATCAGCTGCCGCCGCTTGCGAGGGAACCGGTGTTTCGGTGGTCGAGGGCTCGAGCGAATGCGCAGCACGTCCAGCGGGTTGATGGATACGCATGAGCAAGCACCAATGGCTGTAGTGCGGCGATGGTGCGCCCGTCTTTCCCGGCAATCTGTAGTGCCACGAAAGCGCTGTTCTCGAAACGAACCATCGAGCCGGACCCAGCACGGCCAGTCAGTGAGGAGATAGACGATGCCATCGTGGGCTGGATCACGCAAAAGGCCATCGTGCAACACGTGATTCAGACCGCACACATCGTGCGACAACGCCCATACCCATGCCAATGCAGGGTTACCCATGCTAGCTAGCAAGGCGTCCGCAACAGGAGTCCCGATCAGTGACACGTCACCGAATCTATCGCCATCTATGATCGAGTCCGATTGTCAGATGTGGCTGGACGTACCACTGCCAGCAGCGCGATGGCTTCTCACTGCCAAACATCAAGCGCGACACACCCACCCAAACGCCGTTCGAAGCTATCCGAAGGCTCAAAGCCTTCATCGGTTCGACGCTGTGCAGAGCGGAGACTGAGTTGAGGCAGTCACACCATTGCGCGCCTCCTCGCCCTCCCTTACATGGGTTCGCATCGCGATGCAACATGCGTCGCTGGCCGCAGCCGGAGCTCGATTATGCTTCAGGAGTGGCTAAAAACGTGGCGAGCGGACGTCAGGTGAACGCTGACGGCGCGGAGCAGCCGCGATGTGCGCGTGGTAAACACGGATTTCTAGCATAAACCGCGCCCGCATGAGAGCAGGGCAGTCGTTTTTGTTAGCTGCTCTAAGTTGGAAGCTGGTGACTGGATAACACGCATTGCACGTCGCCCCTGGCCACAGACCACGCACAGCGGATGGCCACGCGCGACGTTTGTTGAACCAGTCTCGTCAACGCATCAACTGCAGGTCTCTGTCCATGAAAAAAATCCCGGACACGCTCTCTGCTTCTACATCTTCCATGTACTCGGAAATAGAGCAGGACAAAGCCACAATTGATCGGACACCCGAGTATCACCAGCTCACCCATCCGGTCCCGGATCATGCGCTTAACCTTCTGGAAAAAAGATCAAGCAGAATCGGCGAGACCTCCCGCGCAGGTAAGAACTTGAGCGTAAAGCCTTCATCCACGCTAGAGCATTTGCGCACATCCATGCATCGCTCGCGGTCCAGCGACGCCCTCTCAGCGGAACCAGGCTCAGAACTCTACCGCACGCCGAGGGGCAGCCCGCGTCTCCGACGCTGGCCTCGCTGCTGGATCAGCCCACACCGCGATCGCACTCTTCAGAGCAAGCGGCATCCAATGCCTTCGACAATTTGCAAATGGAAAGAGAGCGAGTACGAGACACGCGTTACTTTCGTCAGGAGGTTGCGCTCAGTCCTCGGATGCTCAGATCAATCACCTACAAATCCCAGCGCCCGGAACTGATCAAGAGACTGGAGGCGTTGAAACCTGGTGCGATGGAAATCGAGGATGGCTTCCTGCCAGTGCAGTTGGAAGCGGTTTACGAAGGCGAACCTTTATCCTTGCACGACATGAAGCCGATTGGCAGTGGTAAGGCCGGATCGGCCTATGTCGTCCGGCTGGCCAACGAGTTTGAGCGTGCTGGTGAGAAGTGCGGGCGGGACTTCGTCTTCAAAGCGATGTTATGCACGGATCCCGATAACATGATGCCCGGCCGCTTGAAACACTTGCTTGTCCAGGGCACCGACCTTCCGAAGGAGCTGGTCTCGTTGGAAAAGGCCAGTATCTATAAGGAATACGAGATGGCCGCCTCTTTGGATGCGGGCTCTTGCGTGATACGCGCGTACGGTCTAGTACAGATGAACGATGTGTTCGGAATACTCCTAGAAAAGATTGAGGGCATCACTGTCCGCGACCTCATCGTTCATGCAAGCGCGGCATTGAAGCAAAGCAAGATCACTGCGTCGGAATATCTCGACTTGGCGCGGCAACTCATGGCCGATGTCCTGATCGCCGTCTCCTGTTGTGAAGACGCCAACGCCAAGGGATTCGTGGTGCTGGCCAAGCGCGGGGTAGTCGAGCGCACGCATGCCTGGACTGAACACTGATAGCGGCTAGCAAAACGTAGAGCGCGCGCATCCGATGGAAACCCCCCGCACCGCGCGCTCATCCCACCGCCAGGCAACTGCCGCAACGGCAGCGGCCGACGCGGCCTTCAGACAGCGCCGCCCCCGCCGATATCAGAGACTCCGGTGTCGCTGCACCGTCCGTACCATCGTGGTATCGGACGGCACAGATTCCAGGCAAGATCACCGGCTAACACCGTTACGCAGGCGCGTTGGTTGCTACGTAGACGGCCTGATTGCAGGTTCCAGGAGCGTTGCATGTCGTCGTCCACTGTTGTTGCCGTTGCCCAAGAGTCCATCTCCGTTGCCCCGGAGCACACCCAGCACGCGTTCGCGGAGCAGATCCACAGCAAGCCCATGGGCAGCACCGAAGCGGCGCACATGATGGCCTTCCTGTGCCAGACCCAGTCGGCCAAGAAGCCGCAGACGTTGTTGCCGCCACAAGTGCGCGACGACAACGCCGTCTGAGCACGGCGAGCAACTCCAGCACTACAAGATGCGCGCCGGCAGGCGCACTCCAGACCGTGTCGCGGTCGCCGTCCACCGCGGCGCCGAAACCTTGGGCGTTCTTGAGATTGCCGGCCGCCAGATTCTGTCGGCGCCGTAGTTCGCCTTGATCGCCTGGCCAGGTTCCTGCAGCCGTAAAACGTCGGCATCGGCCAGCAAGCCGCGTTTGTCCGGCGCAATACCCAGCATCAGCTGGCCGCCCGGACCCACGCTGTTTTCCCAGATCTCCAACAGCTGATCCACGCTTTTGAGCGCCTGATCGCTGTTGGGATGCCAGAACCACTGCAGCGCCAGCCAGCGCACCGGTGAGAGCGGGTGCGATGACATCGCCGATCCTCGCAGCGGTCGGCGACCACGGCCGCTTGGGGGTTACCAGGGCATGGTCTTTGATAGATGATCGACAGGTCTGTTTAAAAATCCGCACAGGACTGGACAACGATGCATTCACCGCGCCTGCTGATCGGTCTTGTTGCCGGCCTCATCGCCTTGTCGGCCCAGGCGCAGGCACCCGCGTCGCCGCCTTCGCCGATCGTGCTCAGCGAGTTCATCGCCGACCCCTCACCCACCCCGCAGGCACACGCCTCCACGTTGTTGGAGACCCGCAACGGTCGCCTGTTGGCGGCCTGGTTCGGGGGTGCGCACGAAGGTGCAGCCGACGTCGGCATCTGGCTGACCGAGCGTGATGCACAGCGCTGGCGGCCACCGCGTCGCATCGCCGACGGTACGCGCGCCACCACGGATGGAGCGACCGTACCGGCCTGGAACCCGGTGCTGTTTCAGTCGGCCACCGGTTCGGTGCAGCTGTATTACAAGCTTGGCCCCAACCCGCGGCAATGGTGGGGGCTGCGCATAACTTCAGCCGACGATGGTGCGCACTGGTCCGTACCGCGGCGGTTGCCCGACGGCATTCTCGGGCCGATCAAGAACAAACCCGTGCAATTGCCCGACGGGCGCATCCTGGCACCAAGCAGCAGCGAAGATCGCGGTTGGCGCGCGCATCTGGAATGGAGCGACGACGACGGTGAGCATTGGCAGCGCGGCATGCCACTCAACGACCCCAGCGTGATCGGTGCGATCCAGCCCAGTCTGCTGCTGCACGGCGATGGTCGCCTGCAGGCGTTGGGCCGCAGCCAGCAGAACAAACTCTTCAGCACCTTCTCGTACGATGGTGGCCTGCATTGGCAACCGATGCAGCTGATCGATGTGGAAAATCCCAACTCCGGCACCGATGCGGTGATGCTGCGCGACGGTCGTGCGTTACTGGTCTACAACCCCGCCATTGCCGGCAAGGATTGGTGGGACGGCCGCGGCACCCTGGCCGTTGCGCTCTCCAACGATGGCGTGCACTGGCAACGCGTGCTGACGCTGGAAGACAGCGCCGATGATGAATTTTCGTATCCGGCCGTGATCCAGACCCGCGATGGCTTGGTGCATGTCAGCTACACCTGGAAGCGCCGACGGATCAAGCATGTGGTGCTCGATCCCACGCGGTTCGGCAAGTGCAGTCCCTGCCAGGCGCCCGCTCCCGCAGCGCTATCTGAGCGCTGCACAACGGCATGCGGCCACGTCGCTGATCCTTCGTGATGATGACGATGGCTTCGCCCCGCGGGATTCGCTAATCGCGTTGCATGCCGATCATCGTCATTGCGCGACAGCCAAGACGAGGAATGCGATGCGACGTGTCGATCAACCACGCCCGCCGGGCCCGCCTGTCGGACTGCGGGAGCAGACTGCGTCCAGTGCCGATGCGCCCGCGCGCACTGTCCCACCCGCACACCCCGCGCCCGAGCGCCCCACCGGCATGCTTAGCGGCCTAACCAGATATGTGCCTGGCGACCGTTCCGGGCGTCCGCCAGCAATGCCTGCCGCTGCCGAGACCTCTCGCCGGCCAACCCCATCCGCTCGCCCTCTTCCCTACGACGGCTCCGGCAGCGCTGCGCGAACGAACCAAGCGACTGGACAGGCTTCGCGGATGCCGCAATTGCCACAGCTCAGCAACATAGAACGCTCGCGCTTCCACTCCGTCACCACCGATTCGCAACTCTTGCGGCCGGTGCGGCCCCGCGTGCCGCCGAGCGTGGGCGCGTCACCATTACGGCGCTCCCCAGCGATTCGGCCTTACCGCGACGTGCTGTCGCAATGGCAACGACACTACAACGCAGACCGAAATCGCTGGCACAGCGCATGGCGCCAGGCCAATCGCAACAACCCGGAGGTCGAGACACGCACAAACCGGGCGCTGAAGGCGACCGCCGACATGCTGGAGGACGCAAGCCAAACGGGTCGGGTCGCGCTGGAACTGCGCTCGGTTCCCCTTCCGCAATTTCCCGACCAGGCATTCCGTCTATCTCATCTGCAGCACATGACGATCGATGCGGCGGGGTTGATGGAGCTTCCGGACGCCATGCAGCAATTTGCGGGCCTGGAAACACTGACGCTTGCGCACAATCCGCTTCGCTCGCTGCCTGCATCCATCGCAAGTCTCAGCCGATTACGCGAGCTCTCCATCCGCGCCTGCCCGGAACTGACGGAACTTCCCGAAGGCCTGGCAAGCACCGATGCATCCGGCGCGCACCAGGGCTTGGTCAACCTGCAGAGCCTACGGCTGGAACGGACCGGCATCAGATCGCTTCCGGCGTCCATCGCCAACCTGCAAAATCTGAAAAGCCTAAAGATACGCAACTCGCCCCTGTCCGCCCTTGGCCCGGCCATCCATCAACTGCCAAAGTTGGAGGAGCTTGATTTGCGGGGCTGCACCGCGCTGCGCGACTATCCGCCGATTTTCGGCGGCGGTGCGCCACTGAAGCGACTGATTCTGAAAGACTGCAGCAACCTGGCCACGCTGCCGCATGACATTCACCGCCTGAGGCAGCTGGAAGAACTCGATCTGCGAGGCTGCGTCAATCTCTCCAGACTTCCCCGGTTGATCGCCCAATTACCTGCCAACTGCATCATTCGGGTGCCTTCGCATTTGCAAGAGCAACTTGACCGGCATCGCACGGTTGCGCGCCCCGCCGCACCAGAGCGGACTGGCCCAACCGCCCCAGTTCCCTCTCCCCCTGTTCCCGGCAATCGAGCCAGGGCAATCTCTTCGACGGCCACCACCGAACCGCCTCGCACGGTTGCGCTCGAACGCATCGAAGACACCGCACAGACCATGCTGAGCACGGTCATTGATGAGGAAAGAAATCCCTTTCTGGAAGGTGCCCCATCCTACCTTCCAGAAAAGCGCCTGCCCGGCGCTCCCACCACCTTCGGCCAGATTCCGGCCTTGCAGAAGATGCTGGAAGAAAGCAGGGATCCCCATTTCCTGAGGCGGGTGAGCGACATGGCAGGCCCATCCCCTAGAGTCGAAGACCCGAGCGAGGAAGGCCTAAGCCGCCACTACACCAACGTCAGCAACTGGAAGGCGCAGAAGAGCGCGCACCTGGGCATCGTCGATCATCTCGGGCAGTTCGTTTATCACGCAGGAAGCCAGTTCGACGCAGCGACGTTGGCCAAGGCGGTCCAGATGTGGAAGACCCGGGAGCTGATCGTCAACGCACACCCGCAAGACCGCGCGCGCTTTCCGGCTTTCACGCTGCACATTCCCGAGCAGGTCAGCGACGACGCTGAGGACGAACGGCAAGCAAGCCCGGAAGCTTCAGGCCCGCAGTAGATGGCGAACGCGACAGGCGGAGCAGCCCATCGAGCATCGCCCTCAGCGTGCTTGTGCAACGCAGACAGCGCCTTCCTGGCGAGCGGGGCGTTGCGCGCGTTTCACGCCTGCTGCAACGCGTCCACCATCCGTTGCACCCGCGCGGTATCGGTCCGCTGATAGTCTCCGCCCAGATCGTGGATATACGGGTGCGGCGACGGCACCTGGGCCGCGATCATGCCACGCGCCGAGGCATGGAATTCGTGCGCGCCGGTGTGCTGCCGCAGGGTGCGGATGTTGTGCTCGGAAAGCCCGGCACCGGGCATGATGCCGATGCGCCCAGCTGCCTGCCGCACCAATGCGGCGATGGTGTCGATTCCCTCCAGCGCACTCGCACGTGCACCCGAGGTCAGCACCCGCTCGCAACCCAGCGCGATCGCATCCTCCAGCACGCGCGACGGTTCGGCACTGACATCGATCGCACGATGGAACGTCACCCCCAACGGCCCTGCTGCCTGCATCAACACGCGCATCGTCGCCAGATCGACCTGCCCATGCCGGTCCAGCGCGCCAAGGACCACGCCATCGCATCCAAGCCGCACGCACTGCTCCACATCGCAGCGCATCACCTCCACCTCTGAGGCGTCGAACACAAAGTCGCCCACGCGCGGGCGGATCAACACATACAACGGAATCTGCAACCGCTCGCGCACCACCGCCAGCGTGCCGTACGAGGGCGTCAACCCACCGCCGTCCAACCCGCCGCACAGCTCGACGCGCATCGCACCGCCGTCCTGCGCGGCCAGGGCCGAGCCCACCGAGTCGGCGGCAACTTCCAGACCCGGCGCGCTCACGCAGCGGGCTCGGTGGTGTAGTGGCTTTCGCCGGGCACCAGCAGGTCCTGCCGGGTCGCATCGCACACCGCGTAACTGAAGCCTTTCTGGATCGCAAACGCGCCCACCTCGCCACGCTTGTTCATGGCCAGAAACCCCACCTGCAACGTGCGCGTCAATTCCGGCTTGCGGTGGATCAGCCGCATCACCACCTCGCGGCAGGCGTCGGCCGGCGACTTGCCCTGGCGCATCATTTCCACCACCGCAAAACTGCCGACATTGCGGATCACTTCTTCGCCCACGCCGGTGGAGGTCGCGCCGCCCACTTCGTTATCCACGTACAGGCCGGCACCGATGATCGGGCTGTCGCCCACCCGGCCGTGCATCTTCCACGCCATGCCACTGGTGGTGCAGGCACCGGACAGATTGCCGTGCGCATCCAGCGCCAACATGCCGATGGTGTCGTGATTGTCTTTGCCGCCGGGCAATTTGGCGTCGCGCCATGCGCGGTTTTCCACGTTGGCTTCGGGCGAATACTTGGAGGTCTTCAACCATTCCTTCCACGCCGCTTCCGAACTCGGCGTCAATAATCTGGTTTGCGGGAAACCCTGCTCCAGTGCGAACTGCCGCGCGCCATCGCCGACCAGCATCACGTGCGGAGTTTTCTCCATCACTGCACGCGCCACCGAGATGGCGTGCACCACATCTTCCAGCGATGCCACTGCGCCGCAATTGCCCAGGTGATCCATGATGCAGGCATCCAGCGTCACCCGCCCGTCGCGATCCGGATACCCGCCCAGGCCAACGGTGGGATTGGTCGGGTCCGCTTCGGGCACACGCACGCCCGCTTCCACCGCGTCCAGCGCAATGCCGCCGGCACTCAGGACTTTCCATGCAGCCTGATTGGCGGCAATGCCGAAGTCCCAGGTGGAGATCACCCGAGCCTGGCCTTTGGGCAACGCCGCAGGACGTGCTGCCGACGTGCCCGCGACTGCAGCCTGCGCACGCGCGCCCCACCCGGCCAGGCCGGACGCGATGGCGCCCAGCGTGGCGCTCTTGAGGAAATGACGACGTTGAATCATCCAGGCGAACTCCATGATGGAAACAGATGCCGCGCACTGCGCCGCAGCCTCCCATCATGCGACAGCGCTGGCCGCGGATAAACCGCATTCCCCCGCGCCGCGATGCGGATTGAGGCATAACACCCGCTGGCCCGGTGCGCGCAGGCGTGCGACCTCTCGCCCGGTTGCGGCTTCGGCCAGCGGCTGTTGCTACAGACACCCTGCACGGACTTCGATGCGATGCAGGCCAGTGGAGGCGGGCACGCGATGGCGGCGATGGCGGACCTGCGCACCCACTGCTGCACTGATGGCTTGTGCCAAGGCCTGCCTGGCAGTCCAGAGGTAAGGCCTCCGCGAGCTAACCCCAACACATCGACTCCACTGCGTGTAATCGCCAGCCGCGGTGATCAAGCGATCTGATCTGTCGACCACCCCCTACCCGTCGCCTCCCCCAAGACATCGGCCGCGAATGAAGGTGGATTGCAGGATTCCGACGCCGCGGTCTCGGGTTCTCCACGCACTTCAGCCATCAGCGCGGCTACGTCCGCCACGCGTCGCCCCGCCGGACCCGCACGCGCATCGGCATGGCCATGCCAAGCCACGCCCGCTGACCACGATTGAGCGCCACGGCAGCGCTTGGAAAAAAAACTGCATCCGTTTAACCCCGTTTGCCGCGCTGGCCCGTTTCACCTACAGAGGCGCAGTGCACGGCGACCTCGGGCTGTCTGGTTGTCACCTACTTCGTCATCGCCACGCAAAGGATTCCCATGCCACGTCAAAGCCTTCTCGCGCTCGCCCTGCTGCTGAGCGCCTGCTCGCACGAACCCACCTCACCCGTCGTTGGCGACCCACCCGCATCGCCCGTTCCCGATGCAGCGGCGGCGACGCCCAGCCCCCCCGAAATCGCATATACGCCCATACCCGAATCCCAACCCGCGCCCCCACCCGTGATGGCGGATCCTGCACCGATACACCCAAGCCCGGTTGAAATGGCCTATGCGCCCAGCCCGCCGGCACCTGCGGCGCCGCAGAGCGTCTATGGCGCATTTGCACGGCAAGCGCCTGCCGCGGCGCTGATGGCACAACCACAGACCCGCAGCATGATCATGCAGGCTCCGCCGGTCGCCCCGGCCGAGAATCGCGAAACCTACCAGACCCTCAGCGACAACCCGGTCGTGCAGGCTGCGGACAATCCGGTGTCTACCTTCAGCATCGATGTCGACACCGGCAGCTACAGCAATGTGCGGCGCTATCTCACCAGTGGCAGTCTGCCGCCAGTCGATGCGGTGCGCGTGGAAGAGATGATCAACTACTTCCGCTATGACGACCCTGCACCTCGCGATGGCCAACCGTTTGCCGTGCGTACCGAACTTGCGCCCACGCCCTGGAATCACGACAGCGTGCTGTTGCGCATCGGCATTACCGGGCGCGCTGTCGCAGCCTCTGCCATGCCGGCAGCCAACCTGGTGTTCCTGGTCGACGTCTCCGGCTCGATGGGAGCGCCAGACAAACTGCCGCTGCTGCAGTCCTCGCTCAAGCTGCTGACACGTCAGCTGCGCGCGCAGGACCGCATCACGCTGGTGACTTACGCCGGCAACACCGCCGTGGTGTTGCCGCCCACGCCCGGCAACCAACAGGCGCGCATCGTCGAAGCCATCGACAGCCTGCAATCGGGCGGCGGCACCGCCGGTGCCAGCGGCATCGAACTGGCCTACAAGGCGGCGCAGCAGAGCTATCTGCGTGACGGCATCAACCGCATCCTGCTGGCCACCGATGGCGACTTCAACGTGGGCGTCACCGACTTCGATACGCTCAAGGGCATGGTCGCCGAAAAGCGCCGTTCCGGCGTGGCGTTGTCCACGCTCGGCTTTGGCACCGGCAACTACAACGACACCTTGATGGAACAGCTGGCCGACGCCGGCGACGGTGCCTACGCCTATATCGACTCGCCGCTGGAAGCGCGCAAGGTCTTGACCCACGAACTGGGCGCCACGCTGGAAACCATCGCGCGCGACGTCAAGATCCAGGTCGAGTTCAACCCGGCCACCGTGCAGGAATACCGCCTGATCGGCTACGAAAACCGCGCACTGCGCCGCGAGGACTTCAACAACGACCAGGTCGATGCCGGCGACATCGGCGCAGGCCACAGCGTCACCGCGTTGTATGAAATCACCCCCGCACGCGGCGAAGCATCGGTCGACCCGCTGCGGTATGCCACCGCAGCCAAACGCCCTGCCGCAGACAACAGCAACGAACTTGCCCATCTCAAGCTGCGCTACAAATTGCCGGACGCGCACCGCAGCCGCCTGCTGGACACCGTCATCCGCGGCGACCAACAGGTTGCGCTGAACGCGTCCAGCGACGCATTCCGGTTTGCGGCAGCGGTCGCTGGGTTCGGCCAACGCCTGCGCGGCGGCAACCAATTGCACGGCTGGGATTATCCGCAGCTGCGCGCCTTGGCAGCAGGCAGCATCGGCAAGGACCGCTTCGGCTACCGCGCCGACTTCCTGCGCATGGTGCAACAGGCCGAAGCGCTGAGCAGCAGGCCGGTCGCCACCACCGACTGATGCGCGCAGCGGTTGCCTATACTGCGCGCATGCATCCGGCCGATCTTGCGCAACTTCCCGACGAGGAGCTCATGCTCCTCGTCGCCAATGGTTTTGTTGAACAGCCGGCCACCGAGCTGTTCAAACGGCATAACCGTGCACTCTTCAATTTCCTGGCGTGGCAGTGCGAAGGCAATGTCAGTGAAGCCGAAGATCTGGCGCAGAAGACCTGGGTCAAGCTGATGACCCGGTGCAGCGACTACCGCCCCGGGCAAGCGGCCTTCACCAGTTTTCTGTTCCAGATCGCGCGCAATGCGTGGATCGATACCCGCCGTAGCGCCTACGTTGCCACCTCGGTGCCATTGGACGACACCCATCTGCATCTTCCCGACGAAGACCTGTCCACCGAACAGCTGGCAATGCTGGGCCAGCAGCAACATCGGGTGCGCAGCGCGGTGATGGCGCTGCCCGACGCGCAACGCGAAGTGATCGTGCTGCGGTTCTTTTCCGGCCTGGCCATCGAAGACATCGCACAGGTTGTCGGCGAAGGCTTTGAAACGGTCAAAAGCCGGCTGCGTTATGCGTTTGCCAAATTGCGCCTGAGCCTGGACGCCGCGCAATGAGTCCGCTATTCGAGCGCTTTAGTGCTGGCGAAGATGGCCTGGCCGCATTGCTGCACGCGTTGCCCCCTTACGCGCCGCCAGACCGTATGCAAGGGTGGTTTGCGCAGGCTGCTGCGCAGGCCGACAGCGCACGCAATGCCACCGGGATTGGATCGGCGCAGGCAGCATCGACAGATACAGCAGACACCTTGCAATTCGAACCACCGGCGACGATGGGCGCCGTCTTCGCTGCCGCTGCCGCGCAGGTCGAGCAGACGCAGGCCGCACAGCGCGCGGCCATCCATGCACGACTGGCAGACGGCGACGACGCGGCGCAGGTACTGGGTGCGCCGGTACACGACGCCACACGCGCGTGGTTGCAACAACAGCAGCTCGGTGTCCCGAGCACAGCGCCGGGTATTGGCGGATCTGCGTTGCGGGAGAACAATCGCGCCGACACGTCTGTGGGCGACGACACTGCGCGGATGGAGGCGGAGCAGGCGACGAGTCGTTCGTCTTCCACAGCTACATCCGGTGATGCGTCGCCGGCTCCAGTGCGTCCAGCGCCGATGCCATCCCCGCCAGATACACAGACTGGCGATGCAGCGCATGTCACAGAGACGACGCGCACACATTCCCCAGCCGCACGTCGCGCGCGTCGCCAGCGCTGGATGCCGGCATTGGCGCTGGCGGCCTCGGTCACCTTGGCGGTCGGCGTCGGCCTGCAATGGCAGGCGACTGCGCCACCGACAGCAGCGATGGAGGCCGCACCGGCTGCGGCGGCGCCAGCCGACCAAGCCCAGGCGGAAGCAGAAAAACAAACACGATCGACCCAAAGCACTCAGGCGCCGCTGGGCCAGATCCAGCAGCCAGAACCCGCGCCGATATCGGCGTCAGCGTCAACGGATGCTGATGGCACTATCGAACAGCGCATGCATCAACCTGCGCCTGCGCCGCCGCCAGCGTTTGCGCCACCGCCGATGCCAGCGCCAGCGCAACCTGCGGAGTCGAGGGTCGTCGCTCCAGCTCCTCCGGTGCCGCCCGAGGCACCTTCAGCGCCTGCGCCAATCGCAGCAGCGCCTGCAGCCGACCTCCTGCTGCCATCGCTACCTGCACGGGTTGCGCCTTCCGTCAGCGCCTCAGTCGAAGAGCTACCGTCTTCGTCCGCACATCGCACCGCTACTGTGCCGGACGCCGCCAAGGCCATGACGGCACCCGCACGCAACACAGCGAAGCCTGCGGCTGCGTTTCCGTTTGCCGCTGCGACACCGGCAGACGACACGCAGTCATCCGGGCAATTGGACGCGGGGAACCCTGCGCACTCTGCCCCAGCCGCTGCAGCGGTATCCCGGGCGCCTCAGGATGCGCAGCTGTCGCGCGCGTCCTCGATCAAACGCGCACCCTTGCAGAAAGACCCTGCCGCGCAACAGCGCGTGCAAGAACACATCGCAACGCAGGCTCCCGGGCCGGCATCGACGGTGGCTGCTCCGCCAGCCAGCGCTGAAGACAATGCGCGCAGACCAGCCAAGCCGGTGCAGTTGCTTGCGCTGACGAATGCGCCGGATGCATGGCTCGCCCACGCGCTGCCTGCGGGACAACACGGGCCGGTGCACATGCGCGTTTGGGCGGCAGATCCCGAGGCGAACGCGTTCCGGCAATGGATCGATCAGCTGCGCAAGGCATACAGCCAGCGCAAGGTGCCCGCGCAGCTGGAAATCGCACGCGACCCACGCCTGCCAACAGATCGCGTGCGCGTCGAAACGGTGGACGCAACGCAACCAAGCCGCTAATTGGACTTAGCGAGCAGTCGTCAAACAGGCGTTGAAGGCACGGGAATTGGAATCAACGTGGTTTATGCCGACATCCCCTGGACAACCACCACTTTCGCGTCGGCCCACCCCCAGGCTGTCGCCTGCACTACCGCCAGAATCGGCTATCGCCAGCAGGACGCCACACCCCTCACTCCGCGCCAAACTCCCAGTCCTCGCGCAACAGGCTGGTCAGCACATGATCGCGCCAGACACCGTTTAACTGCAGATAGCGCCGCGCGCGGCCTTCGATCTGAAAGCCCAGCCGAGCCAGCACCTGCGCGCTGCGCACATTGTCCGGCACGTATTGCGCCATGATCCGATGTAACCCCAGTGGCCCGAACACGAACGCAATGCCCTGCGTGGCGGCCCATTGCATCAGGCCGCGCCCTTGATGGGACGCATCCAGCCCATAGCCGAGATGGCAGCCCAGAAACGCGCCACGCTGAATCTGGGTAAAGCCCACTGTGCCGATCACGTCCTGTCCCGCACATAACACCAGCTGCAGTTCGCGCTCACCTGGCACCGACGCGCGATACGCGAGGCACAACCGGCGCCAGCCTTCGGCGGTGTAGAACGCAGGCGGCCGCAACGGCATCGCCTCGACCAGATGGGCACGGTTGCGCGCGTGATAGTCGGCGACTGCGGCCGGGTCGGCAGTGGCCAGATCCGACAGCATCACGCCGTCTGCATGGCACGCAGGCTTGAAGGCAGGCAGGCTCATGGCGTCACTCTACAATCGCGATGCCGCGCATCGTATCGATCAGCACTGGCTGCGCAGCGCGATACCCAAGCCGCAATGCTGGCGCCGAGCCGACCATCCGCCGGGTTTACGCGTTCGCATTGCCACAGACGCATCACCTGGATTCCCGTCATCGCAAGCGCGCCGCCGCAGGTAGCGCGTGCATGCACCACTTGACTCCGGGAGCACACAGAAGCGGGAATCCGCGCGCATGTTCCGCCGATGAGGCGCACCGCATGCACCAGCCCGCTAGCCGCGGCGGCGCTGTACCGGCTGCTTTAGGCGGCGGCAGCCGAGTCAAGTGCCTGCGCGACCTGCGACTCGATGGCATCCAGATTCGGCAGCAGCGCGCTTTGCTCACCGAGCAGCACGCGCATATGCACGCCGTCCGGCAGCGCGTCTTCCGAGGCGTCGGCCAGCAAGCCGTCGCGCGGCACCGAAATCAGTTGCGGGAACGAGGCAGTGAGCAAGGCGAAGTACGGCAGCGCGGGATTGCCGCCCAGTGCCTTCAAGACGATCACCTTGTTGTTGACGGCAGTGGGCTCGTCGCCCAGGCCGCTGAGGCGTGCGAACGACAACAGCGGCACCTTCCAACCGTACCAATCAATGCGCCCGACCACCCAGCGCGGCATGTCCGGCAGCGCTTCGACTGCGACACGCGACATCACCTCGGCCACCGTGGCGTTCGGCAACAGCACGCGCTCGGTGCCGGCCTGAATCAGGACGCCGCGGATTTCGTCATTGTTGGCGTAGCTCATCGCACCATTCCAATCTGAGAGGAAGCGCCCGGCTTACGCCGGCCAACGCTGTGCCAACGCCTGCGCCAACTGCGCGGGATCGCCGGTCAAAATGCCTTGTCGGGCCAGACGCGCCGCAGCGGCCGGGTCGTAGCAGCCGTCGGCGGACTGACCGGCCAACCAACCGCCCTGCTCGGCCAGTGCCAGCGATGCATCCACCAGCGCCTCGTTGGCGCCGCTGAGCATCAGCACTGCGCTGTCGGTGGCCGGCAGCGCGGCGATCAGCGCCGCAGGATCGCTATGCGCGACGAACGCCAGCGCACCTGCGTGCTGCTGCACGCCAAGTTCGTCGGACAACACATAGACCTTGCCCGCCACGACCACCTGTCCCGGCTCGCCCAGTTCGACCGGCAACGCAGACACGCGCCCCATCTGCCGCACCAGGTTGCCGTATTGGCCACCATCGAGGGTCATACGCACCAGCACCGCACGCGGGAAGTCCGACGGCAGCGCAGCCAGCAGGCGGCGGATCGCATCCGGCCCGCCGATCCCGGCCATCACCAGCACCGCACCGGTCACTTCGCCACTCTGTTCCAGATCCACCAGCGACAAGCCGCCGGTCGACAGTGCTGCCACGTCTACTTCGGTCCGCGGGCGCACCACCACGGCAACCTCGTCGACCAGGCCCCAGGTGCTGGAATCGCCCAGCGTCAGGCTGGGCTTGTCGGCAGCGGCCGATGTCTCGGAATGATCGGCAGCACGCGTAAACATCGCATCGCCCGGCATGCTTTCGAATGCATGCGCGGCCGCTTCCAGATGTTGATCCAGTTGCAGATCCGAATGTTGGCGCGGTGCGAGCGTCAGGCCCGGCTCGGGTTGCAGCGAGGGCTCGCTTTCGGTGCCCGGCGGCAACACATCGGCGTGGCCGTGCAGCTTGGCGGCCAGATGACGCACCCAGCGCTGCGCCTCCCAACCTTCGCGACGCACCGTGAGTTCGGCCTCGTCGAAGATCACCGTGACGCCGGGCATGTTGAAGGCCGGCTCCAACGCTTCCAGCGCGTCTTCGATCGCCGGCTCCAACGCGACCAGCACCGCTACCGGCTCGGCGTCGCGCAGCATCTGCACGTCCACCGCCGACGGTTCGTCTTCCAGCACGACCTGCGCACCGGCAAGGCCCAGCGCTTCGCGCAGGCGCTCGCGCGCCTCGCCTGGACGGCCCAGCAGGGCGACCGGAGTTCCCATTGCACCATTAGTCTCGGACACGGGCGATCCCCAGCAGGTCATACACGTTTCGCATCAGATCCAACTCTTGGTAAGGCTTGCCCAGGTAGCGCTGCACGCCGATCTCGAAGGCGCGCTGGCGATGCTTCTCGCCACTGCGCGAGGTGATCATCACGATTGGCACCGCCTTGAAGCGCGGGTCGGCGCGCATCGCGGTGGCCAGCTCGTAGCCGTCCATGCGCGGCATCTCGATATCCAGCAGCATCAGGTCGGGCACACGCTCTTCGAGCAGTTCCAGTGCTTCGACGCCGTCGCGGGCAGTGGTGACATCCAGATTGTGGCGTTCCAGCACGCGGCTGGTGACCTTGCGCATGGTCAGCGAATCGTCGACCACCATCACCAACGGCACCTGGCGTTGCGCTTCGGCCGGGGTTTCCAGCGTCGGACGCGCCGGCTGGCTGAGGTAACGACGCACCAGCGGCGCCACGTCCAGGATCACCACCACGCGGCCATCGCCGGTGATGGTGGCGCCATAGATACCCGGCACCGAGGCGATCTGCAGACCCACCGGCTTGACCACGATTTCGCGGTTGCCCAGCACCTGATCGATCGCCACTGCCGCGCGCAGGTCGCCCGCACGTACCAGCAACAACGGCACCTGTGCCTGACCATCGGCACGCGCAACCGGCTGGCCGACCAGCGAGCCCAGATCGTGCAGCACGTACTCTTCGCCGGCGTAGTGGTAACCGCCCTCGCCCGACTCGTAACGGGTGCGCGAGATGCGGCCGATACCGCTGACCGAACCCACCGGCACCGCAAACGTCGTTTCGCCGATGCGCACGAACACCGCCTGGGTCACCGCCAGCGTCTGCGGCAGACGCAAGGTGAAGGTGACGCCCTGGCCGCGTACCGAGTGGATATCCACCGAGCCGCCGAGCTGACGCACTTCGTTGCGCACCACGTCCATGCCCACACCACGACCGGCCAGCTGACTGACCTGCTCGGAGGTGCTGAAGCCAGAGGCGAAGATCAGGCCATCCAGTTCGGCCTCGCTGAGCACCTGGCCGGGTTCGATCAGGCCGCGCTGTTCGCCGCGGCGACGGATCGCCTCGCGGTCCAGCCCGGCGCCGTCATCGGCCACTTCCAGCACGATTTCCGAACCTTCGCGGCGTAGACGGATCGCGATGCTGCCTTCTTCCGGCTTGCCCGCGTCGCGACGCTGTTCTGGCGTCTCCAGGCCATGCGCAACCGAGTTGCGCAGCATGTGTTCCAACGGCGCGACCATGCGATCGAGCACGTTGCGATCCAGTTCGCCCTGGGTGCCTTCCAGCACCAGGTGCACCTGCTTGCCGGTATCGGTCGCCGCCTGGCGCACCACACGGCGCAGGCGCGGCACCAAGCCGTCGAACGGCACCATGCGCGCGCGCATCAGGCCATCCTGCAGCTCGGAGCTAACGCGCGACTGCTGTTGCAGCAGGCCGTCGTACTGACGCGACAGATCCTCCAGCACGCCCTGCAAACCGCCCAAGTCGGCCGCCGATTCGTTCAGCGCACGACTGAGCTGTTGCAAGGTCGAGAAGCGGTCCAGTTCTAGCGGATCGAAGGTGCGATCGCCCTGGTCCTGCTCACGCTGATAACGCGCCACGATCTGCGCTTCGGTTTCCAGATCCAGGCGCCGCAACTGGTCGCGCAGACGGGCGTTGGTGCGATCCAGTTCGCCCATGGCGCCACGGAAGGCGCCCATCTGCTGTTCCAGGCGCGAGCGGTAGATCGCCACTTCGCCGGCATGGTTGACCAGGCGGTCCAGCAGGTCGGCACGCACGCGCACCTGTTCCTGCTGCGCGCGCGGCATCAGTTCTTCCTCGACCTGGCCTTCGACCGGGATCGGCGCCGACAACGGTGCCGGTTCCACCGATGCCTTGGCGATCGCGCGGACATCGGCGTCGCTGGGCTCTGCGGCATTGCGGCCGCGGGTACGGGTTTCGAAGGCTTCCACCAGGTCGGTCGGCATCGACACGGCGCGGTGCATGCCGGTGCGGGTCAGCAACTGATGCAACCGGTCGAAACCACGTTCGAACAAGCGCACGTCATCGCGGTCGATATCGGTACGGTTGGCCGCCACCGCTTCGAGCAGCGATTCGATCGCATGCCCGAGGTCGCCGATGGCGTTGATGCCCGCCATGCGCGCACCGCCCTTGAGCGTGTGCAGATCGCGCTGCAGTCCGTTGAGGACCTCGCGGTCTTCCGGCACTTCGTGCATGCGGGCAATCAGGCCATCGCAATGGTCCAGCAGGTCGCGGCCCTCTTCGACAAAGATGTCGACCAGTTCGCCATCGAGCTGATCGAAGTTGAGCGGGCCGATATCGAACGCCGCACCCACCTCGTTGGTTGCCGTCTCGACAGGCGCTGTGTCTTCCACCGGTGCGCTGAAGGCCGCAGCTGCGGTGGCTTCGTGCTCAGCGGTTTCGTGCTCGGCGGCCATGGCTTCGGCGGCGTCGGCGCGTTCTGCCTGCTCAAGCTGCTCGTGGGTTGCAGTCGCGTCGTCAGGCTGCGCCTCGGCGTCGGCCATCGCGACATGGTCATGCAGCTCGGGCGCGGTCTCCGACTGCGGATCGCCCGATTCCTCAACCTGGTCGGCCGCATGCGCCATCTCGAACGCCTGCACCGACTCGATGGTCTGCTCCGGCACTGCGTCATCGGCGTGTACCGCCTCGGCATGCTGCGCGTCGGCGTCCTCGACCTCTGCGAGCGTGGCGTCCGAGGACGTCGCATCCACATGCTCGCCTTCCGCCTGCGCGGCGTCATCGACAGTCTCGGCACGCGCCGCGTCGTCGTGCGATTGCTCGTCCGGCTGCGCCTTTTCGAGCGCGTCCAGCTGATCGCTCGATTCGACCTGCGTGTCCGACTGCGACGGTGCGTCGTACCCCGCCTGCGCGTCGGAATGGGCCGACTGCTCCGCGTCCGCATGGTCTTGCGACCCTGCATGCTCGTCCGCTTGCGCCGCGTACTGATCCTGTTCGTTCGCCGGCGCATCGGCGGCGTGCGCCTGCACCGACTCACCGTGCTCCACCGCCAGGGCGGTGCCGTGCTCGGCGTGCTCATCCTGCGCGCCAGTATCATGTTCGGACGATGCGGCGACGGGGTCACCGTCGCCCTGCTCGACCAACTGACCATCCTGATCGGTCGAGACGTGGTCCAGCGCCGCAGTTTCAGGCGTCCAGTCTTCGGCAATGGCAGCAGGCGCCTCGTCGGCGACCGGCGCATCGACGTGCACGGCTTCCAATGCGTCGATGGTTTCGACAATCGCGTCGTCTGCGACCGTGCCGGTATCGGCCACTGGTGCAAGCGTCTGCGTTTCGCCCAGCGTGGCTTCCGCTTCGGCCAGCTCGTCGACCGCAACGCGCTCCTCTGCGTGCGCACCGTGGTCTGCAGCGTCGTGCGCCGACGGCGATGCGTCGGATGCAAGGTGCGTTTCGGCTACCGCAGCTTCGGCGTGTTCTGCAGGCTGCCATGCTGCTTCCGCTGTCCCGGCGTGTTGCAGCTCGGTGGCATCCCAGGCGTCGGCTTCGACCGCCGGCTCATCGATCGAGCCGGCATGCGCGTCGGTGCCCCGCGCTGCGGCTTGGTCATGTTGCGCGGCATCGCCGTGCAGCGCGTCGGCCTGTTCTGTCTGCCTGACCGGTGCGGCGTCATCGCCGGACGCGGCATCGGACTCGGCGATTGCAGTGTCCTGTTCCAACGCTGCGACGTGCTCATCGGTCGCTGCAGGCGATTGCAGCGCATGCAGCGACGCTGCTGCCTCGGCATCGGCCAACTCGTCCACCGCAATCGGAGCCTCGGGGTGTGCGTTGGCGTCCCGTGGCTGGTCAATCGGATACGTCGGTGCGGCGGTATCGGCCGGCAGTGCGCTGGCGTCCAGGTAGCGCGACAGATCTTCCACGCCGGTGAGTTCGACCGCTTCGCTCTCGGCAACCTCATCGCTGACAGCGTCGAGGTCGTCCAGCTCGTCCAGAGCCACCTGCGGCGGCCACTGCGCTTCGGGAAGCGTGTCCACCAAGGCACGCAAGCGTTCGGTCAACGGACCAAACGACGGAATCAGCGGCGCATCGGCGCGCAGTGCGGTAACCGTGGTGGCGATCGCCGCAGCAGTGGCGGTGATCGCATCAACCCCTTCCTGCGACGGCGTCTGCGACGCCGCGAGCAGACGCTTGACGTAACTCTCGGCCGGCGTGGTCACCAAGGTGATTTCCGGCACATCGGTCATCGCGAAGGCGCCACTCATGGTGTGCACGGCGCGCAATAGTTCTTCGGTTGCCAGTTGCGGCTCGACCTGGGCGGCCTGCAACCAGGCGTTGACCGTTTCCAGATGCGTGGCGACTTCGGCTTCCAGGATCTCGCGCAGCACGCTGTCCACCGATGCCGGCGTGCCGCCACTGGCCACAAGCGCCCCGGAAACGGCGGGAATCGCCGCAATCTCGACCGCCACCGGGGTGACCGGTGCGGGCACGTAATAGACCTCTTCGCCGGCAGCCACTCGTTCGGCAACTGTCTGGATTTCCGGCAGATCGGCGCTGATGCGGCCCTGGTCGCGCAGGGCTGCGTTGAATTGCGGCAGCACTTCGTACGCCAGTTCGACCATCGCCACGACCGCAGGGCTGGCCGGGCGCGAGTTGTCGAGCACGCGGTTGAGCATGCTCTCGATCTTCCAGCTGAATTCGCCGAGCACGCTGGCACCGACCAGACGTCCGCTGCCCTTCAAGGTATGAAAGACACGGCGGATCGGGCGCAGGTTGTCCGGGCTATGGGGCGCGGCGCGCCAAACCGGCAACAACTGCCCGAGGTTGACCAGTTCTTCATCGAATTCTTCGAGGAAGACATCGCGGATATCGTCGTCGATATCGCTATCGCCGAAGCCGCCAAAAATGCCGGAATCGGCAGCAACGACCGTCACCGGTTCGCTCGCTTCCTGCACCGGCATAGCCTCGGATGCTGCGTCGCTAGCTGCAGGCGCATCCTGCGGACGCTCCACATCGAACTGCGCGGAGGCCGCGTCGAGCTGTGCCAGGAAGGCGGCCGATGCGTCGTCCAGTTCGAACTCGCTGACCGTGGCCTGCTGCACGCGCGGAGCGGTCTGCTCCGCAGTAACGGGCGGGACATCCTGTGCGTCGTCGGGCGCGGACTCGACAAACGGATCGTCCAGCTCCTGCGGCGGAGCCGGTGGGGGCGAGAACGCATCTTCGATGCTGCTCTGCGCGCGGCGCGCTTGGTTTTCGGCAATGAAATCCAGCGGCGCCGCGGTCTGATCCAGATCGAGCAAATCGATTTGCTCGATCTGCAGCGGCGTGGCCTCGGCGACGACAGGCATGGCAGCCTGTTCCTGTTCGAGCGCACTCAGGTCCATGGTGTAGCTGATCTGCGCGGCCTCGCTCGAGGCGAAGCTGTCCTGCTCGGCCGACACCGGGTCGAACGCCGACGTCCCGATCGGTGCAGCTTGTTCGGTGGTCTCCAGCTGCCAATCGCCGGGCGCGTGCGCACCGTCGTCGGACAGCTCCAGCGGTGCAACCGTAAAGGGCACGTGCGCCTGACCAGAGACGGTTTCTTCCGCAGCCACCGGGTCGAACGAGAACACCGTATCGGTGGCCGCAGCGCCGGTGTCGTGCACCACGCTGGCCGCGAACGGCGTCTCGACCACGGTTTCGTTGGCCCATTCCAGCGACGCCACAGGCGCCGCATCGTTGGCCGCCGCTTCCGGCGTGCCAGCATGCGGGGCGAGCGACACGGCCACCGGCTGCACCTCGGCAACGTTGCCCGGCTGGTCGGCGCCCACCGGCAAGTCGGACGGCTGGCCCGAAGGCAGCGGCCAATAGCGCAGCGTTTCCAGGCTGTTGCGGGTGATGTCCAGAATTTCCTCGCGGCCGGGGCGGCGCTCGCGCAGGGCTTCCAGGTAGTACTCCAGGCTGGCCATCGCGTCGGCCAGCGTATCCAGCTGGCGGCCGCTGGGTACGCGCTGCTTGCCGATCAGCTCCAGATCGACGTAACGGCGCACGCCTTCCAGATAATCGGCCGCCTGCGGCAGTTCGAGGATGCGCAAGGCACCACCGACTTCGCCCAGCAGATGCGGCACATCGGCCAGACGCGCGTGATCCCAATTGGTCTCGATGAAGGCAACGAAATGTTCGCGCGCTGCGCCGAAGTTGGCGATCGCTTCCTGTGCCAGCACATCCACCGTGCGACGTACTTCCGACGAGGTGGCGCTGTTGCTTGCCTCATTTCCGTCGCCCACATCGGCACCGAGACTGGCGACCTGATCGTCCAGCGACGCATCCACGTACAACAGCGCGCCGGCGATATCCAGCAGCACGCCTTCGTCCATCTGCACCTGGCCGTCGACCACGCGCGCCAGCGCATCGCGCTGCTGCACGACGACGTTGCGCGCCACGCCCAACCCCATCATGCCCAGGGTGTCGGCAACGCTGCCGAGGTCCTTGACCTGGCTCTGCAGCTCGGCGATGTCGCCACCGGTCCGCAGATGCAGATCCAGCGCGTCTTTCACGCGCAGCAATTCTTCCTTGACCGCACTGCCGACAGTGTCGAGCAATTCGCGGTTGCGGCCGGACAGACTGCCGCGTGCGTGATCCAGTTCCGCTTCGGTAGCGACGCCGGCCTGCGGATCGAACGCAAACAGCACGCTCTCGTTGAGACCCGGCTGGCCACGGGTGGCGCGGATTTCATTGAGCAGCGGCAGCAGCACGATCGGGATGTCGCGATGGCCGTTCTGCAGACGCTCCAGATAATCGGGCAGCAGCACGGTGCCGCGCATCAGCATGGCGCAGGCTTCGTCGCGGTCGCTGACCTCACCGGCCTGCACCGCGTTGGCGAGCAGCTCCAGTTCTTCGGCCACCATCGCCGGCGCGTACAGCTCGACCATGCGCAAGGTGCCCTGCACCTGGTGCAGGTAACCGGCGCAGAAGCGCATCCGACTGGTGTCAGACGGTTCTTCGGCGAAGTATTCGATCTCGTTGCGCGCCTGGCGCAACGTTTCGTCCAGCTCCGGCTTGACCCAGCCCAGCGCGGCGTGGCTCATCGCATCGCGAAGCGCACTCATTGCAGCCCCCTGACAACGACCGGCTCACCGCTTGCACGGTCACCGGTCACTTCCTGCATCGACGTAATGCGACTACGCGCCATCTGCTGATCCTTTCCCGTTCCGCGTCGTGGTCACGCCGGCAGCTTGAAGTCGGCGACCGAACGGCGCAGATCGGCAGCGAGCTGAGCCAGGTTGCCGATCGACTCGGCCGTCTGTTCCGCACCCTGCGATGTCTGGCTGGTGATCTGACGGATCACGCCCATGGTCTGTGTGATATCCGTCGCCGCCGCCGACTGCTGGTGTGCGGCGATGGAGATGTTTTTAATCAGGTTGTTCAGTGCGTTGGACACGCGCTCGATTTCGGTCAGCGCGGTGCCGGCGTCTTCGGCCAGGCGCGCACCGGACACCACTTCGGAGGTGGTCTGTTCCATCGAGCTGACCGCCTCGTTGGTGTCGGCCTGAATGGTCTGCACCAGGCCTTCGATCCGGCGCGTCGCACCGGAAGTGCGTTCAGCCAGGCGCTGCACTTCGTCGGCCACCACCGCGAAACCGCGACCGGCCTCGCCCGCCGATGCCGCCTGTACCGCGGCATTGAGCGCCAGGATGTTGGTCTGCTCGGAAATGTCGTTGATCAGTTCCACGATCGAGCCGATTTCCTGGGTCGATTCGCCCAGGCGCTTGATGCGCTTGGAGGTTTCCTGGATCTGGTCGCGAATCTGGTCCATGCCTTGAATCGTCTCGCGCACCACGCCGGCACCTTCGGCGGCGATGACCACCGAGCGCTGCGCCACTTCGGCCGACTCGGTGGAGTTGCGCGACACCTGTTCGATGCTGGCAGCGATTTCGCTGATGCGCTCGGACGCGGTGGTGATCTGGTTGGCCTGCTGGCCGGCGGCGTCGGCAAGCTGCATCGCCGTGGCCTGGGTTTCCTGGGTCGACACGGCCACCTTGGCCGAGGTGTCGTTGATGGTGGTTACCAGGTGGCGCAGCTCGTCCACGGCGTAGTTGATGGCGTCGGCAATCGCGCCGGTCATGTCCTCGGTCACCGAAGCCTTGACGGTCAGATCGCCTTCACCCAGCGAGCTGATTTCGTCCAGCAACCGCATGATCGCCTGCTGGTTGCGGCTGTTGAATTCCACCTGCGCCTGGTAACGCACGTCCTGCTCGCGGGTCCGCACGCGCACCGAGCTCCAGACGAAGCCGATGATGGCCAGCAAGGCGACCAGACCGGACACCACGCCCAGCCAGAAGTTGGGAAACAGGCGGGTGTCGCGCACCGAACCGAATGCGGAGAACGCGTCGAACAGCTTCTTGCTGTCGTCGAGCATCTTGCCCGAGCCGGCGGTCAGCGCCGCGGCCGAGGACTGCGCCGCAAACAGGTTGCGCGAGCTGGCCAGGATGGCGTCGACGTCCTTCTTCATCGTCGTCCACTGTGCCTGCGACTGCTCCAGCGCCGACAGCGCCGCCGGGTTGCGCACCGCAGCGATGCCGAGTTCGTCGTTGCCAGCGCGCAGGCCTTCCAGCATCTGCGTGAACACCACCGAGTCGCGCGCCAGTGCGTCGCCCGAGGCGGCGGCATTGGCACCGCCGGCGCGCATTTCGGTCACCCGGCGTGCCATGGTGCCGGCGACCACCACCTGCTGCAGCGTGTTGTAGATCTGCGAAGCGGGCGCTCCGCTGACCGTCATCGCACGCACCACTTCATTCAGCTGCGCCTGCAGCTGCGGCACGTTGCCGGAGAAGCGTTCGGCGTTGCCGGCCAGACCGAGCACCGCCGGTTCGCTGGCGATGACCTGGTCGGCGTTCTTGCTGAGCGGTACCCAGGTCGCCTTGAGCTGCGCCATCGAACTGGCCACCGAGCCTTCCTGACCGTAGCGGCCATCCAGTTCGCTCACCGTGCTATCGATGCGGCCCTTGGTCTCCTTGAAGGCGGCAAACGCCTTGGCGTCACCGGAGACTGCTTCGCGGCCGTAGTTGGCTAACTGCTGCGAGAGCACCTGCAAGTCGGCCGCGCCGGTGCCGGCGCCTGCAAGACGACTGCCCTGCCAGGTCGCGACGCCGGTGTTGGCGCCAAACACGATCATCGACAACACCAGCAAGCCAAGCCAGAAGCTGGTGCTGACGCTGCCGAGCTTGTTGGTCTTGCGGGCGTCCGGGGCGGTACTCATGGTTCGACCTCGATCTGTATGACGTGGCGGGGTCGCGGCTTAGGCCGCGGCCTGCCGGAATTCAGGAGTGCGCGACAGCAACGCCAGGGAGAACACACCCCAGTCCTGCGTCTCGTTGCGGAAGGCACGATCGATGAAGTGGGCGTAGCGGCCCTGAGCCAACTCCCCGGGTTCGACCGCTTGCGACTGTTCGAAGCTGCGCTGGCCGTACAGCTCATCGATGGTCAGCGCGACGTCGCCGCCGCTCTGACGCATGATCAGCACACGCTGGCCTTCCTGCAGCACCGTACGCCGGCCCTCCAGGAACTGCTTCAGATCGATCACCGGGAACAGATTGCCGCGCAGGTTTCCCACGCCCAGCAACCAAGGCTGCCCGCCGGGCACCGGCGTCACCGGCGGCATCGGCACGATTTCCGCCACTTCGCGGAAATCCGAGACCAGTCGCCGGGTACCGACGCGATAGCCGACGCCACGCCAGATATCGGCCGAGAACTGGCGTTCCGGTAGCGGCGTGGCATGCGCAAGGCTACGACGCTCGTAGTCTTCGAGAATATCGAATGGAGAACGCATCAACGCACCAGTTGTTTAATACGTGCGATCAAATCGTCTTCGCGCGGTGGCTTGACGATGTAGTCGCTGGCACCTTGTCGCAAGCCCCATGCCTTGTCGGTTTCCATGCCCTTGGTGCTGACCAGCAGCACGGGGATGTCCTTGGTGGCCTGGTCGCGTGCAAGTGCCCGCGTGGCCTGGAAGCCGCTCATGCCGGGCAGTACCACGTCCATCAACACCAGATCGGGCGCCTGGCTGCGAATCAGCTCAAGTCCCGCTTCGGCATTATCGGTGGCGACGACCGTATGGCCAGCTTTTTCCAGCCATTGACTGAAGACTGCCCGATCGGTGGGCGAGTCCTCGATCAATATAATTCGAGCCATGTTGCCTTTCCCCCTGGTCAGGCGTGGACGTACGTGCGGATCGCGCTCAGTAGTTCTTCACGGGTGAATGGCTTGGTCAGATATTGCTCGGAACCGACGATGCGGCCGCGAGCCTTGTCGAACAGGCCATCCTTGGAAGACAGCATGATGACCGGCGTCGACTTGAAGAGCTGGTTGCCCTTGATCAACGCGCACGTCTGGTACCCATCCAGGCGCGGCATCATGATGTCGACAAAAATGATCTGAGGTTGCTGGTCCGCAATTTTGGCCAGTGCCTCGAAACCATCCGTCGCTGTTACTACTTCACAACCTTCCCGCTTCAGCAGCGTTTCGGCGGTGCGGCGAATGGTCTTCGAATCATCGATCACCATCACCTTCAGTCCTGCGAGTTCCCCACCCGCAGCAATGTTTTCACTCATGCAAATATCCCCGGACGCGCAACGCTTCATCCCTTCCGACGTCGCTACGAAACTGCATGTATATCCCAAGACCCGCATTGACTGTCAAGGGTACGTTGCCGGGGCCCCGCCAGGCGGACGTTCCGACCGCGTCTGGGTGCGCCCGGACCGGCAAGTCGCGCATCTGCGACCGACCAGGCGCGCCATCGCCCACCGCTTGAAGCTACCATCGGCAGCTTGTTCGAAAGGTTTAGCCCCATGTCGCTCGACGTCGTTGTGGTGATGGATCCCATCGCCTCCATCAAGATCGCAAAAGACACCACCTTCGCCATGCTGCTGGAAGCCCAGCGCCGTGGTCATCGTCTCCACTACGTGCGTCCGGGCGGGCTCAGCCTGCGCGAAGGCCGCGCGGTGGCCCAGGTCGCGCCGCTGAGCGTGCGTGACGACAAGGATGGGTGGTTCACCCTGGGCGAGTTCGCCGAACTGGCGTTCGGACCCGGCCAGGTGGTGCTGATGCGCAAGGACCCGCCGGTGGATGCCGAGTTCGTCTACGACACCCAGGTGTTGAGCGTGGCGCAGCGTGCTGGCGCGCAGATCGTCAACGATCCGCAAGGTCTGCGCGACTACAACGAGAAACTGGCGGCGCTGCTGTTTCCGCAGTGCTGCCCGCCGACCTTGGTCAGCCGCGATGCGGCCGCGCTGAAGGCCTTCGTGCTGGAACACGGCCAGGCGGTGCTCAAGCCGTTGGACGGCATGGGCGGGCGCTCGATCTTCCGCAGCGGCACCGGCGATCCCAATCTCAACGTGATCCTGGAAACCCTGACCGACGGCAACCGCAAGCTGACCCTGGCGCAGCGCTTCATCCCGGACATCACCGCCGGCGACAAGCGCATCCTGCTGGTGGACGGCGAGCCGGTGGACTACTGCCTGGCGCGAATTCCGCAGGGCGATGAATTCCGCGGCAACCTGGCCGCCGGCGGACGTGGCGAAGGCCGCCCGCTATCCGAGCGTGACCGCTGGATCGCCGCGCAGGTGGGCCCGGAGATGCGCCGGCGCGGCATGCGCTTCGTGGGCCTGGACGTCATCGGCGATTACCTGACCGAGGTCAACGTCACCAGCCCGACCTGCGTGCGCGAGCTGGATGCGCAGTTCGGCTTGAACATCGCCGGGCTGCTGTTCGATGCAATCGAGGCCGGCACCGCGCAATGAGCTCGGCCGCGGCGCAGCCTGCAGCGATGGACGAACGCCAGCGCATGAGCGCGATGCTGGTGATCTCGCTGTTGCTGCACGCGGCACTGATCCTGGGCGTGGGCTTCACGGTCAGCGAAGACGCGCCGCTGGTGCCGACGCTGGACGTGATCTTCAGCCAGACCAGCACGCCGTTGACGCCCAAGCAGGCCGACTTCCTGGCCCAGGCCAACCAGCAGGGCGGCGGCAACCACGACACCGCCCAGCGCCCTCGCGACAGCCAGCCGGGCGTGGTGCCGCAGGACCGCACCGGGCTTGCCCCGCAGGCGCAGCGCGCAACCAGCGTGCAGGCACCGGAGCCCACCCAGACCCGCGTGGTGAGCAGCCGTCGCGGCGAGCAGGCGGTGCCGACGCCACAACCCAATCCGCAGACCGACCCGCTCACCCCGGCCGACGCACCACGCGTACAGCGCGACGCAGAAATGGCCCGGCTTGCGGCCGAAGTGCATCTGCGCTCGGAGCAATACGCCAAGCGCCCGAACCGAAAGTTCGTCTCTGCCAGCACCCGCGAATACGCCTATGCCAACTATCTGCGCGCCTGGGTGGATCGCGCCGAGCGCGTGGGCAACCTGAATTATCCGGACGAAGCGCGCCGGCGCCGGCTGGGTGGCAAGGTGGTCATCAGCGTGGGGGTGCGTCGCGATGGCAGCGTGGAAAGCAGCCGCGTGCTGGTCTCCAGCGGCGTGCCGGCGCTGGATGATGCCGCACTGCGCGTGGTGCAACTGGCCCAGCCCTTCCCGCCCCTGCCCAGGACCAAGGACGACGTGGACATTCTGGAAGTCACGCGCACCTGGCTGTTCCTGCCCGGCGGTGAATTGCACGACGACCGCTGACTGCGGTGGCGGGCGACTGATCTTCGCCGGGTCAGCCGATGTGTTGCGATTCGCAAGCGCCCTGCGCTGCGGAATACAGGCGATCTGCCAATGCCAGGATCTCCTCCGTGTCCTGCAACCGTTTGCGCCAGGCGGCCGGAATGCCGTCGACGCCGTAAAACGCCCCCGCCAGCTGGCCGCAAATGGCCGCGGTGGTGTCGGCATCGTCACCCAGGTTCGCCGCGCGCAGCACCGCATCGGCGAACGTCTCGGTGGTGGCAAAGCACCACAGCGCGGCCGACAGCGAATCGACGACATAGCCAGTGCCGCGGATCTGCGTCACCGGCACCGCCGCGTGGTCGCGCGTTGCCAAGGCGCGCACTGCGGGCGTGACCAAGCTGTCGCACTGCGTCTGCAGCACTGCCTGACGCTCGCCGCCGAGCAGCGCAGCGCGCAGTTGCAGCGCGAACAGTTGGCAAGCGTCCAACGCTTCGGCGGCGGCATGCGTGGTGCGCGAGCTGTCAGCGGCACGCGCGCCTAATTCCTCGGGGCAATGCGCGTAATACATCGCCACCGGCGCCAGCCGCATCAACGAGCCGTTACCGGCCGCGCGCGGGTCCTCGCTGCCACTGAAAGCCGGGCCACCATCGAGATAGCGCTCCAGCGCCTGACGCACGGTGCTGCCGATGTCGAAACAACTGCCAGTGCTGCTGAGGTAGCCGTGCTGGTACCAGTTGCAATAGCGATTCATCTGATCGGCGGCATCGAATCCGTGCCGATACAGCAGGCTGTGCGCCAGGCACAGGGCCATCGAGGTGTCGTCGGTCCATTGCCCGGCGCGTAGCGCAAACGGGCCACCGCCACACATGTCGTCGATTGGGGTAAAGCTGCCCGGAGCGCAGAATTCCAGCGTGGTACCAAGCGCATCACCGACCGCCAGCCCCAGCAAGCAGCCGCGGAATCGCGCGCGTTCGAAATCGCCGTGGGTCATGGCGCGGCTGCGGCCGCCTTGGCTGCGCGCGCGGCCTGTTGCTCGACCAGCGTCAGTGCGACGTTGTCGCGCAGATACGCCGGCTCTACACGCTCTGGCGCCAGGCCCTCGCCACGCTGCAACGCCGGCACCGCCAGCGCGAGCAGGTCCGCGGCATGCGGCAAGGCGTTGGCATCGATGCTGCTCAACTGCGCTGCAAAACGCTGCTGCAGCAAACTGTCGGCGGCAGCGAACCCGGTGCCGACTCCTGCAAAGCGGTGCGCCGCATCCGGCACGACCACCGCATCGGGAGTGCACACGCGCTCCGGAGCCAGTTCCAGCAGCCCCTCCTGGTTGCGCGCGAACACCCCGGCATACACCTCGCCCATGCGCGCATCGATGCAGGCCAGCACGTGCGCAGCCTCTGCAGGTGCACGCAAGGCCAACACCTGCAGCGTGGAGACCGCCAGCACCGGTCGATCCAGACCTAACGCAATGCCCTGCGCGATGCCGATGGCCAGACGCACGCCGGTGAACGCGCCGGGCCCGCGACTGACCGCAATCGCATCGAGCTGACGCCGCGTGATGCCGGCCTCGGCCAGCAACTGCTCGGCCCACGGCAATGCCAGCTCCGCATGGCGACGTGGCGCCAGTTCGAAACGCTCGATGACGCGCCCGCCCATGTACAGCGCGACCGAGCAGGCTTCGGTGGAGGTTTCGAATGCGAGAACGTTCATGGCAGGGCCGCAGCAAGAAGGGAAAAGTCAGCCGTCGCCGAGCGGCAACGCCAGGACGCCATTGTCGCCCAGCGGCGCGGCGACGCCAAAAAACGCCCGTACATCGGCGATCTCGCGCGTGCGCGCAAACGGCGGCAGCGACTTCATGAAGGTGCGGCCGTAGCTCTTGCTCACCAAGCGCGGGTCGCACAGCACCAGCACGCCGCGGTCGGTCTCGCTGCGGATCAGCCGACCCACGCCCTGCTTGAGCGCGATGACTGCCTGCGGCAATTGCTCGTCGCGGAACGGATTGCCGCCCTCACGGCGGATCGCATCCAGGCGCGCCTCGAACACGGGGTCGTCGGGCGCGGCAAACGGCAGCTTGTCGATCACCACCACGCTCAAGGCATCGCCAACCACGTCCACGCCTTCGCGGAAACTGGCCGACCCCAGCAACACGCCGTTACCGGAATCGCGAAAGCGCTGCAGCAGGGTTGCGCGCGGCGCTTCGCCCTGTACAAACAATGGCCACGGCGCACCACGCAACGCTTCGGCCGCTTCGCGCAGCGCGCGGTGTGAGGCGAACAGCAGGAACGCACGTCCATTGGAGGCATCCAGCACCGGGGTCAACGCCGCGATCAACGCGGTACCGAAACCACGCGCGGCCGGATCGGGCAGATTCGGCGGCAGGTAGCACAGCGCCTGACGCGCCCAATCGAAGGGGCTCGGCTGCAGCAAGGTCACCGGGTCGTTCAAACCCAACCGCAGCGCGATGTGGTCGAACTCACCGCTCACCGCCAGCGTGGCCGAGGTGAATACCCAGGCTGCCTGCGATTTTTCGCGGTGTTCGCGTAGCGGCCCGGACACGTCCAGCGGCGTGCGTTGGCAGCGGAACCCACGCGGGCTCAGTTCATACCAGAGCACATCGTTGTCGACGATTTCTTCCGGCGGATCCTGCGCAAAATCCGCCACCGGCACATCTTCGCCCAGCCAGCGCGACAAGCGATTCAAGGCTTCCTGCGCCCGTGCGGTGCAGCCGTCGAATCCAGGTGAGGCCTCGCGCAATGGCAGCAGCGATTCGCCCAACCGCGCCAACGCCGACAGCACCGCATCGAATCCTTCGCGCACTTGCGGTTTGGCCAGCGCACGCCATTGCGTGCCGCGCGGCGGCAGGCCTTCCATGCCCGCCCGCAAGCCGCGCAAGGCTTCGTCCAGGGCGAGAATCGGCTCCTGCAGGCTGGCCTGCGCACCGGCGACCAGACGCGCCTCGACCATGCAATCGCGCGCCAGCTCCTGCCACGGCCGCATGCCGAAACTTTCGCCGAAGAAATTGGCTGCCAGCTCCGGTAGCTGGTGCGCTTCGTCGATCACAAACGCCTGCGCGCCAGGCAAGATCTCGCCAAAGCCCTCCTGTTTCAGCGCCAGATCGGCCAGCAGCAGATGGTGATTGACCACCACCAGATCGGCGGCCTGCGCACGCTGCCGCGCCTGCACGACGAAGCACTCCGAATAGAACGGGCATTCGGTGCCCAGGCAGTTGTCGACGGTGGAAGTCACCATCGGCAGCAGCGGCGAATCGTCCGGCAAGGCTTCCATTTCAGCCATGTCGCCGTATTGGGTGCGCCCGCTCCAGGCCACGATGCGCTCGAATTGGGACACCTGCTCGGGCGTGGCGAAGCGTGGCTCGCCACGCGCCTGCTGGGTGCGGTATTTGCACAGGTAATTGGCGCGACCTTTCAACAACGCGCTGCGCAGCCCGACGCCCAGTGCGGCGCGCACGCGCGGCAGGTCGCGGTGGAACAACTGGTCCTGCAGTGCGCGCGTGCCGGTCGAGACGATGGTCTTGAGCCCGGACAGCAGTGCCGGCACCAGATACGCATAGGTCTTGCCGGTGCCGGTGCCGGCTTCGGCCAGCAACACGTCGCGCTGCTCGAACGCCTCGGCGATGGCGCCGGTCAGGCGCAACTGCGCAGCGCGCGGCGCAAACGCATCGAGCTGACGCGCAAGCGCCCCGCCCTCGCTGAGCGCCTCGATGCTGGCAGTGGCAAGTTGGGACATGAGACCGACGGATACGGAAGAAGAAGCACGACAGCCTAGCGCGTGCGCGGTGACGCTGCGTGTCTCGGGGCTGCAACGGTCTGTAAACACTTCATCGCGCTAGGGCGAGTGCGGGCGCGGGACGCTGACGTATCGGTGTTACGGCTGCGCTGTGCCAGCCGAGGCTGACGACGATTACCGGAGCGGCTCGATAAAATTGCGATGCAGTTACTGCGCGGTGATCGCGGCGTCAGCGGTGTGGTCCAAGGTGCTGCTGCGTTCGTCACTACAGCTGCTCCATCCAAGGCCGGTTTTCCTCGCGATCGGCATTGCGATGCGACTTGAGCCGGTCAGCGGGCTCACTTCGCTGTGCATCCGCGACTTGCCGAAAAGGCAGGTTACCCATGCCACGCCCGCAGTCGCGCATCACCGGCAAAGGGCCAACGCACGCAACAACGAACGGGTAAGACGCGAACGCTTCAGACCCGCCGCGGGGGAAGCGGCGGGCGCCGTTATCGAGGTGATGTACGAGCAGGCCAGCTTACGAGGCCACCTACCCTCCCACAGGACGCAGACGACCAGGCCGGTCGCGCTGCTGGCGGCGCAGCCGGTATTCCGCGCACTCAGTACCGCTTCACACCTGGCACGGTGCAGCCGGCGATCTGCACCTTGGCCGAGGCGGCGTTCTCCTTTTCGCCCCGTGCCAGCCGTGACTGCTCGATGGTCGCCCAATGGCGACGGCACAGCGGACCAGTCTTGGAGCCCAACTCCACCGCCTGCTTGGCGAAGCGTTCGGCGGCTGGCCAATCCGCCTGCAGCACGGCCACTTCGGCACGTTCCTGCAGGATCGCCGGGTCGCCGGACACCAGCCCCAGCGCCTGATCCAGCGCCGCCGCCGCACCGGGCAGATCGCCGGCCTGGCGCTTGGCCTTGGCGCTCTCGCGCAGGTCGTCCACCTGCGGGTCGCGCAACGGTTGCACCGACAGCTCGGTGTCGTCGACACCGGCTTCGCGCTCGATCAGCAGTAGCCGCTGTGTGGGCGTGGTCGGATCCACCGGGGTCGGCGGCGGCGCGGGCGGCGCACTGACGCAAGCGGTGACGGCGGCGAGCACGCCGATCAGGGCAACGAGGCGGTGCAATCGGATCATGGGGTCACTCCACTCAATGTGCAGGGGGCGCCGACGTAGGCGCGGGTGCGGGTTCTTCCGGCTTCTTTTCCAACCCGAAGAAACGCCGCCAGCCGCCGCCGCTGGACTGCTCGGCGGGTGCGGATGCTTCCTCCGGCACGCCTTCGATGGAGGGCGCATTGCCGGCACACGGTGCAAACGCCGGGGTGAAGCCGACCACAAACGGGAACTGGCGGGCGCCCGGGCAGGCAGGATCAGTGACGCCGGTGCCGGCCGCATCGACCCACTGCCAGTCCAGGCCCTTGCCGCTCACCTTCAGCGGTGCGCTGGGCAGACGCGCGAAGATGCTCGACCACACCCGCATCGCGCCGGTGGCACCGTACAGGCCAGTCTCTTCGTTCTGGTCGTTCCCCATCCAGATCACCGCCAGATGGTCCCCGGTGTAGCCGGCATACCAGCTGTCGCGGCCATCGTTGGAGGTGCCGGTCTTGCCGGCCGGCGAAAGGCGCCCAAGACCGTCGCCCAGCAGCTGCCGCGCGGTACCGCCGCTGACCACCTGCTGCAGGGCGACGCTGATCAGGTTGGCCGCCACCGAATCGCCTTCCTGCGCCGGTGCCGGGGTCTTGTCGTAGCGCTTGAGCAACTTGCCCTGCGGGTCGAGCACGCCACGCACCGCATGTAGCGGCTGGATCTCGCCACCGGCGGCCAGGAACTGGTACAGCTGCGCCATGCCGTACGGGCTCTGGTCGGTGGCACCCAGGATCAGCGAAGGATTGGGGTCGGCCTTGATGCCGGCCAGCACCTGGATCAATTGCGCGACGCGATCGGCGCCCACCTGCATACCCACCCGCACCGTGGCTTGGTTGTACGAATGCGCCAGCGCATCGATCAGCCTTACCGTGCCATGGCTGCGGTTGTCGGAATTGCCTGGCGACCAGGTCTTGCCCCGGCTCAGCTGCACCGTCACCGGTGCATCGTCGACCCAACTGGACAGCGCCCAGCGGTCCGGCGACGCCAGCGCCAGCAGGTAGACGAATGGCTTGAGCAACGAGCCCACCTGCCGCTGCGCTTCGACTGCGCGATTGAAGCCAGGCTTGGCCACATCGCGGCTGCCGACGACCGCCAGCACATCGCCGTTATGCACGTCGGTCAACACCAGGCCGGCCTGCAGCGGCGGACGCTTCTTGTTGTCCAGCCGCTTGATGGTGCCGGTCACCGCGCCTTCGGCGTAGGCCTGCGCGGATGGCGACATGCCGGTGAGCACGCTCATGCCGGCGCCTTGCAGCACGCCTTCGGGATAATCGTGGGCCAGCTGCCGGCGCACCAGATCCACATAGGCCGGGAAGCGGTTGGCGGCAACCAGACCCGGTTCGGTGGGTACGCCCAGCGGCGCGGCCAGCGCGCGCTTGTACTCGGCATCGTCGATCAGCTGATTCTCGTGCAGCTTGCCCAGCACGAAGTTGCGCCGATCCAGCGCACGCTCCGGGTTGCGCCGCGGATCGTAATACGACGGCCCCTTGACCAACCCGATCAGCAACGCGATCTGCTCGGTGGTCATCGAATTGAGCTCGCGACCGAACCACAGTTCCGCCCCCGAAGACACGCCGTGGATGGCCTGCCCGCCGCGCTGACCCAGATAGACCTGATTGAGGTAGGCCTCCAGGATGGTGCGCTTGTCGTAGCGCGCCTCCATGATCACCGCGTACAGAATCTCGTTGAATTTGCGCGTAAACGTCTGTTCCTTGCCGATGCCGAGCAGGCCGCTGCGCGCCAGCTGCTGGGTCAAGGTGCTGGCGCCCTGACGGACCTGGCCGCCGGAGCGCACCATGATCCAGGCCGCACGCACCATGCCGCTCAGATCGATGCCGTGATGGCTGTTGAAGTCGCGGTCTTCCACCGCCTGCAAGCCGGTTACCAGCAGTTCCGGCACTTCCTCCATCCGAACCAGGCGGCGCTCTTCCTGCTTCTGCCCATACAACGTGGCGATACGTGCCGGGTCCAGTCGCGCGCTCTTGAGCGTCTTGCGGTCGGCCGCATCGCGCAGGCTCGCCACGCGACCACCGGCCAGACTGACCTCGATACGTCGTGCAGGTACGCGCCCGTCCACATCGTTATAGCCACGGCTGGCGATGGTGAAGCGGCTGCCCTCTTGCTGATACGTACCCGCCAGCTTGGCCTGGCTGTCGTCGCGGTAAGACGCCGCATCGAGTTCGGTCTTGAGCGTCGCTGCATCCAGCGCATTGCCGGGCACCAGCACCAGCGGACGCCCGTACACGCGCGTCGGGATCTGCCAACGCAGCTCGCCGAAGCGTTGCGTGACCTGCTTGTTCAGATACACCGTGTAGGGGATCAGGAAACCGAGCGCCAGCGCAATCGCAGCAAATCCCCAGACAATCAGCCTGCGTTGCCAGCGGGAGCCTTGCGCGTTGGAGTCGTCCTGAAAGTCGTCGGAATCGTCGTGGTCGTAGCGTCGGGGCACGGGAATGCGAGAATGTAGAGTCCGGCGAGTCTAGCGCAGCGCTGTCACGGTTGCGGCTTGCTGGTCCTGCCGACTTAAGCGCGGCTAACAAAACGTCCGCGCTCACGGTGGCCCGTGTCGGCGCGGCGAGCGCCCCTCGCTACACTGGCTGCGGCTGTCCGCCGGCTGCGCCATCGCACCACCCGCTCACCAGTTCATCCGTCTCTACGCTGGAGTTTCAACGCAATGTCGATGTCCCTGGCCGATGCGCGCTATCTGTTCAATCGCGTGCTCGGCCTGATCCACCGCAGCGTGGCCAGCATGCGCACACGCGGGTGGCGTGCCACCTGGCAGCGCATTCGCGTGCACACCCAGGCACCGCCGGTCGCGCTCGGCACACCGCTATGGCTGCCCGATGCCGCGCCGTTTGCCGCATTTGCGGTGCCCCACAGCGCCGCGCCGCGCGTGACGGTGGTGATCCCGGTCTACAACCACATCGCCCATACCCTGGCCTGTCTGCGTGCGCTGGCTGCGCATCCGCCGCAGCTGGAGGTGGAGATCATCGTGGTGGACGACGGCAGCAGCGATGCCACGGCCGTGGAGCTGCCGCAGATTGCCGGCCTGCAGTACCACCTGCGCGCCAGCAACGGCGGCTTCATCGCTGCCTGCAACGACGGGATCGCGCTGGCACGGGGCGAGTACGTGGTATTGCTCAACAACGACACCATCCCGCAGCCCGGCTGGCTGGATCGGCTGATCGACACGTTTGTCGCGTATCCGAACGCCGGCCTGGTCGGCGCGCAACTGGTGTACCCGGACGGGCGCCTGCAGGAATCCGGCGGCGTGGTCTTCGGCGACGGCAGCGCCTGGAGCTACGGCCGCTTCGAGTCGGCCGACGACCCGCGTTATGCCTATGTCCGCGCGATGGACTACTGCTCGGGCGCGGCGATTGCGCTGCCGCGGGCGCTGTTGCTGACGACCCTGGGTGGGCTGGATCGGCGCTACATGCCCGCCTATTACGAAGACACCGACCTGGCCTTTGCGGTACGCGCCGCCGGGCATCAGGTCCTGGTGCAGCCGGCCAGCGTGGTGGTGCATGACGAAGGCACCAGCAACGGCACCGACACACGCACCGGGGTGAAGGCCTATCAGGTGCGCAATCAGGCCGTTTTCGCGGAAAAATGGCAGCAGGCGCTGGCGACGCAGTTGCCGGTCGGCACGGTGCCCGGCCCGGCGCAGCTGCATCGCGGGCAACGCCAGGTGCTGATCCTGGACGAATGCGTGCCGCAGCCGGATCGCGATTCCGGCTCGCTGCGGCAATTCAATCTGATCCGGCTGTTGCGCGAAGAAGGCGCGCATGTGGTGTTCGTGCCGACCCGGCGCGAACATGCCGGCCGCCACACCCGGGCGCTGCAGCAACTGGGCGTGGAGGTCTGGTACGCGCCGTTCCTGGACGGTATCGGCAGCTGGTTGCGCACGCACGGCCCGCGTTTTGCGGTGGTGCTGCTGGTGCGCCATCACGTTGCCCACGCCTGCCTGCCGCTGTTGAAGCAGTACGCCCCGCAGGCACGCACCCTGTTCGACACCGTCGACCTGCACTACCTGCGCGAGCGCCGCGGCGCCGAGCTCGCCGGCGATGCCAATCTGCTGCGCAGCGCCGAACGCACCCGGGTACGCGAGCTGGAGATCATGGCGGCCACCGACGTCACCCTGCTGGTGTCTGCCGCCGAACAGGCGCAACTGCGCGCGGATGCGCCGCAGATCCGCACCGCCCTGCTGTCCAACCTGCACGAGGTCGCCGGCAGCGGCCACAGCTTCGCGCAACGCCGCGATCTGGTGTTCGTGGGCGGCTTCCGGCATCCGCCCAACGTGGATGCGGTGCAGTGGTTCATCAGCGCGATTTTCCCGCAGGTACGCGCGCAGCTGCCGGACGTGGAATTTCATTGCATCGGTGCGGATCTGCCGGAGGCATTGAAGCTGCTTGCGGACGAATGCCCCGGCGTGCGCCTGCATGGCCATGTGCCGGATCTGGTGCCGTTCATGGACAGCGCGCGTATTGCGGTTGCCCCGTTGCGCTTCGGCGCCGGGGTCAAGGGCAAGATCAACTTGAGCATGGCGCATGGTCAACCGGTGGTCGGCACCACCTGCGCCGTGGAAGGCATGCATCTGCGCGATGGCGAGGATGTCTGCGTGGCCGACGCCGCCGACGCCTTTGCCAACGCCATCGTGCAGCTGTATCAGGATGCGGCGCGATGGCAGACGCTGGCCGACAACGGCCTGCGCAACGTGGCCGAACACTTCTCGCTGGACGCAGCGCGCGCAACCGTCCGCGAGTTGTTTATCGCCGGATGAGCTGACGCTCCTGGTGACTGACGGGTTTGTTGCGGCTCGAACGGGTGCATTCGTACGACGCAGAGTATTGCGGGCTGCATGGATCTCTTGGCGCGCAGGATGCGTTAGTTCGTAGTATTTGCTTACCGCAACAACGAATGCGCACATGGATCGCGAGGCTCGTTCGTAGCCTCATCCGCTCTTTTCCTCGTTGGGCACCTTCTCCCGATGGAGAAGAAAGCACCCGTTGGCGCAGATAGTCCCTAGCGCTGCTCTGCGACCGCCTTGACCCGGCGCGTGAATTCGGCCAGTTCCGGCAAGCCGGGGTCCAGTTGACGCGCTTCGTCCTGCGCACGTCGCGCAAACACTGCATCCTCCTGGCCCAGGCGCTCGCTACCAACCGCAACCCAGCGTTGCGCAAGACGTCGGCGCGCGCCGGCCAACGCATCGCCATTCGGTGTCAGTGCCTGCCAGGCATCCAGGCAGCCGCGCGCGGCACGCAGCCGGTTGTTGCGCAGTTCGTCTTCGAAACAGCGCTGGCTCGCCGGCACCACACGCGCGGCGGCCTGCAGCACGCGTGGATCGCGTGGTGCCAGCGCCTGTGCCGCGCGCACTGCGTCGTATGCGCTGGCACCCGGTGGCGTCATCCATTGCTGACGCGCCTCGGCGTCGGCAACCCGTTGCAGCAGTGCGCGCAAACGGCGCTCGCGAACGCCGCGCGACAGGCCGGTTTCCGGGCCGCGCTGGGCATCGCGGGCGCGGGCGATGGCCTGCTCGGCCTGGGCGATGGCCGCGGTGCCCGGCACCAGCGCTTGCGCCTGTTGCAGCGACTGCATCGCCGCATCGAATTGAAAGTCTGCGGCCTGCCGACCTGCCTGTGCGGCGTATTCGCTGGTCACCCGTTCCAGCCCGTGCTGCGCGCCGACATCGTCCGGCTCGGCCGCCAGCACTGCGTTGAAATCGCGTGCCGCCGGGGCTAGCCGGCCCCGCCGCAGTAATGCCTCGGCGCGTTGTCGGCGCTGATCCAGCGCACGGTGATAGTGCCCTTCGGTCAATGGCACATCGGCATGCCCGGCATCGTAGCGCTTGGCTGCGGCGAGCAAGGCCGCCGCCTCGCCGAGTGCGTCTCGCGCCAGCGCATGACGCGCCTGCGCCAACAGATCGGTCAGGGCATCTTCGCGCCCTTCCAATGCGTCGGTGCGGTCAGGCGCCAGGGTCAGGATGCGCTGATACAGCGGCAACGCGCTGTCGGGTGTGCCATCTAGGCGGCCTTGCTGCTGGGCGGCGGCGGCTTGCGCCAGCAAGGCATCCAGCCCAGCGCGGCGCGCCTGCAATTGACGCAGCCGCAGCGCGACCGGCGCGATCTGCGCCTGCGGCACCTCCAGTGCAGTGGCCAATGCCAGCGTGCGCTGCGCAGCGGCGGCATCGCCAGCCGCGATGGCGGCACGTGCCTGCACTACGGCGGCAACACCGGTCCGCGCCAAGCCGGCACGTGCCTCGGCGCGATCGTTATCCAACGCAAGCGCCGCGGTGAACAGTTCGCGGGCGCCGCTGCCGTCGGCGGCACTCAGCTTGCCGCGCGACAACGCGGCATCGCCACGTTGCAGCAGTTGCTGGCTGCGGGTATCGGGCCATAGCAAATCACCCAGCGGTTTGCGCAGCGCGATGACGCTCAACAGCAGACAGGCGGCCAGCACCAGCACCACGCGCCACAGCGCACGGCTGCGCAACGGCGCCCAGAGGCGCGGCGACCTGACCCAGCGCGGCAGGGGAAACATGCGGTGGCGTCCATCCTTGGCGCGACCTGACGGGGACGCGTTCACGAGCGTATGGTAGCGGGCCGTGTTGCGAAGAGTGTGTGGGCGGAGGCGGGACCGGAGGAGTCGGAAGTCGGGACTGGCCCAGCCGGCCGTTGACTAGGGCTGGTGCGTTGCCCGGACGGGTCTAGCCTGGTGAATCGGTGACTCGTGGAGCGCCCGCAAAACGCCTGGTATGGCGGAGAGATAAGCAGTAGCGCTGCAGCCACAAACGGCGCCAGGAGCGCAGCACGCCAAGCATCAGCCGATGCCGCGCGCGCCCCCAACCAGCGGCATTGCCGGCCAGCAGCGCGCGACGCGGCTTGATCGCACTCAGCCCAGTCGCCGCACCTCATTCACGCCGGGCAAGGCATCCAGCTTGCCGAGCAGCGCAGACAGCTGGTCGTAGTCGCTGACCTTGAGCCGCAGCCGCAGCTGCGCCCTGCCGGTGTCGCGCACGTTGTCGCTGTTGATTTCCAGCACGTGCGCATCTTCCTGCGCGATCAGGTTGGTGATGTCCTTGAGCAGCCAGCGGCGGTCCACCGCGCGCACCTGCACATCCACTTCATAGCCGCTGCCGGCCTTGCCCCACTCCACCGGCAACACGCGTTGCGGGTGGGCGGCCGCCAGCCGCGCCAACGCTGCACAGTCGGTGCGATGCACGGTAATGCCACGGCCGCGAGTGAGGTAGCCGGCAATCGGCTCGCCGGCCACCGGCTGGCAGCACCTCGCCAGTTGCACCAGCAAATTCCCCACGCCCTGCACGGTGAACTTGGATTTGCCCAGGCCTTCGCGACGCGCGGTGGGTCGCGGTGGTGCCGGCACCGCAGGTTGCGAGGCGGCGCGCTCGGCTTCCAGCGCCGCACGGCTGACCTGGTTCGGCCCGGTATCGCCCAGCGCCACCTGGATATACAGATCGTCGACGTTTTCAGCGTGGAACTTGCGCGTCGCCACGCTCAGGTCGGCATGCTGCAGGCCCAGACGCTTGAGCTCGCGATCGAGCAAGTCCTTGCCGGCCTGCACGTTGCGCGCGCGGTCGAGCTTGTGGAACCAGGCGCGGACCTTGTCGCGCGAGCGCCCGCTGGCCAGAAACCCGTTGGACGCCAGCAGCCAGTCGCGACGCGGGTCGGCTTCCTTGGCGGTCATGATCTCCACGCGGTCGCCGCTGCGCAGCCGGTAGGTCAGCGGCACGATGCGGTCGTTGACCCGCGCACCACGGCAGCGATGGCCGACCATGGTGTGCACGTGGTACGCAAAATCCAAAGGGGTGGCGCCTTGCGGCAGATCGATCACCTCGCCCTTGGGCGTCAGCGCATACACGCGGTCTTCGATCAGCTCGGCGTCCAGCGCACCGGCCAGCTCGCCGTGGTCGCCTTCCTGCACCTGTTCCAGCAATTGGCGCATCCACAGGATCTTGCGGTCGAAGGCTTTTTCGCCGCCCTTTCCGCCTTCCTTGTACTTCCAGTGCGCGGCCACGCCGAGCTCGGCTTGGGCATGCATCTCGTGGGTGCGGATCTGGATCTCGATCGTGCGCCCTTCCGGGCCGACCACGGCGGTATGCAGCGACCGGTAGTCGTTGGCCTTGGGCCGGGCGATGTAATCGTCGAACTCGCTCGGCACCGGTGCCCACAGCGAATGCACCGCACCCAAGGCCGCGTAGCAGGCAGCCACGTCGTCGACCATGACGCGTATCGCGCGCACGTCGTACAACTGGTCGAACGACAGCCGCTTTTTCTGCATCTTCCGCCAGATGCTGTAGATATGCTTCGGTCGCCCGCTGACCTCTGCGCGCAGGCCCTGCCCGGCCAATGCGCTCGACAAGGCGCGCTTGACCGCCTCGATATAGCGCTCGCGCGCCACCCGGGTTTCGTCCACTTCGCGTGCGATGCGGCGGTAGGTGTCCGGTTCCAGATGCCGGAAAGCCAGGTCCTCCAGCTCCCACTTCACCTGCCAGATGCCCAGCCGGTTGGCCAGGGGCGCATGGATGTCGCGGGTGAGCTGGGCCAGCGCGCGGCGCTGCTCCTCGCTGAGGCGGTCGGCGACCCGCATACGCGCGAGCTGCCGCGCCAGCAGGATCGGCACCACGCGCAAGTCGTGGATGATGGACAACAGCAGACGCCGCAAGCCCTCGCTGTTTCGCCCAGCCTCGCGCCCGGCATGCAGCGCCCAGACCTGGTCTGCCGCATCCAGGCCATCCAGCAGGCCTTCTACCGCCACCCGCCGCTCCACCGGCTGCCATGGCAATCCCGCAACCATGCCGCGCAAGGCCGGTAGGTCGTACAGCAATGCCGCAATCAAGGTGGCCTCGTCGGCTGCCAGCGACGCCAGCACGTCCAGCGTGTCGGCAAGCAGTGCCCAAGGTACAGCGTCGGCTTCCACGGACGGTGCATCCTGCCAAGCCTGCGCCAGTGCATTGCGTATTGCAGGCGCGATCGACGCGATGGCCGGGCGTTGCAACAGGGCCTGCAGGCGTTCGAATGAGGAGCTCGTCACAACGGTGGACACGGCGGCCGGCAATCACTGGGGTCTGATGGCTACGGTAACGTGCGCGTCACCTTCTCCACAACGCGCAATTCCTGCCCAAACCGGTCTTGGCGGCAGGTGTGCGCTTATGGTCGGTTCACCCGCCAAGGTCTTGATTCAGAACCCCTCTACGACAACAGCGCCTCGTTGCCACGTCCTAATTGCGACGCAGCGAGCGCTTTTTACAAGCTCTTTACAATTGGAATAAACCAGCTGCCTATGCTCGGCCCACGTCATCGCTGCATTACGCCGCGACGGCGTTTTTCCACCCACTGCGAGGTAGCCGATGAAGACCTGGAAGAAGCCTGTCGTTCGTGAAGTCAACTGTGGCGCCGAAATCAACTGCTACGTCTCTGGCGAGTTTTGATCCGGCACGTCTCAAGCGCACCAGCCGCCCTTCCTTTTGATGCATGACCGGCAGCTGCCGGAAGAGTAGGTAACAGTTCCATGCGCATCATCGTTCTGGGATCGGCGGCCGGCGGTGGGCACCCGCAGTGGAATTGCCACACACCCGCAAGTCTGCGGGCGTGGCACCAAACAGACGGTGCCCAACGTCGTACCCAAGCCAGCATCGCGGTCAGCGCCGACGGCGAGCGCTGGGTGCTGATCAATGCCTCCCCCGACTTTCGCCAACAAATTCTCGCCACACCCGCATTGTGGCCACAGCATGGCCTGCGACATTCGCCGATCGAAGCAGTGCTGCTGACCAGCGGCGAAATTGATCATATCGCCGGGCTATTGTCGATGCGCGAAAGCCAGCGGTTCACCCTGCATGCCAGCAGCCGCGTTCTGGATCTGCTTGCGCAAAACCCCATATTCGATGCGATCAACCCGCAGTATGTGACGCGCCAGCCATTTGCACTGGACACGCCGGTTCCACTGCTCGACCTGCAACTGACGCCCTTCTCGGTGCCGGGCAAGGTGCCACTGTTCATGGAATCGCGCAGCGACGGCGACCTGGCCGGCTCCAACGAAGAAACCCTGGGGCTCACCATCGACGATGGCCAGCACCGCGTGCACTACGTCCCGGGCTGTGCAGCGATGACCGACGCGTTGCGCGCGCGCCTGCAGGGCGCCGAGCTGGTGTTCTTCGACGGCACGCTGTGGCGCGACGATGAGATGGTGACCCTTGGGGTCAGCCAGAAGACCGGCCACCGCATGGGTCACATGAGCATCGACGGCCCAGACGGCACCATTGCTGCGTTCGCGCCATTAGACGTGGCACGCAAGATTTTCATCCATATCAACACCACCAATCCCGTGCTCGACATCCACTCGCCGCAGTACGCCAGCGCGCGTGCCAGCGGTTGGGACGTTGCCCACGACGGCCTGGAGATCACGCTGTGACCGCCCTGCTCACCCCCGACCAACTGGAAGCGGATCTGCGCGCGATCGGCGCACGCCTGTATCACGACCAGCATCCGTTTCATGCGTTATTGCACGACGGCAAGCTCGATCGCGGCCAGGTGCAGGCCTGGGCGCTGAATCGCTTCGAATACCAGCGCTGCATTCCGCTCAAAGACGCCGCAATCCTGGCGCGCATGGAAGACCCGGCACTGCGGCGGATCTGGCGCCAGCGCATCCTCGACCACGATGGCAATAGCGCCACCGATGGCGGCATCGCACGTTGGCTGCATCTGACCGACGCGCTGGGCCTGGATCGCGGCCTGGTCGAATCCGGGCGTGCCTTGCTGCCCGGCACGCGGTTTGCGGTGCAGGCGTATCTGCACTTCGTCCGCGAAAAAAGCCTGCTTGAGGCGATTGCCTCCTCGCTCACCGAACTGTTCGCACCCAACATCATCGGGCAGCGCGTGGCCGGCATGCTCAAGCATTACGACTTCGTCTCGTCCGAGGCGCTGGCGTACTTCGAGCACCGCCTGACCGAGGCGCCGCGCGATTCGGATTTCGCACTCGACTACGTCAAGCAGCATGCCGATACGGTCGAAAAACAGGAACTGGTGAAAGCCGCCCTGCATTTCAAATGCTCGGTGCTGTGGGCGCAGCTGGATGCCTTGCACGTGGCCTATGTCACGCCCGGTATCGTGTGGCCGGACGCGTTCGTGCCTGGGCGCGACACCCGCCGGGCGGCTGCATGAGCGGGATTACCCGCGAGAGTCAGCCGGCGCTGCGCGCGGGCGTGCGCCTGCAGCACGACCGCGCACGCGACCAGTGGGTACTGCTCGCGCCTGAACGTGTGGTCGAACTGGACGAAATTGCGCTGGTGGTGGCACAGCGCTTCGATGGCGCGCGGTCGCTGGCGCAGATTGCGCAGGAATTGGCCGCAGACTTCGATGCCGACGCCGCCGAAATCGAAGTGGATGTGATCGAACTCACCACCACCCTGCATCAAAAACGTCTGTTGCGGGTATGACGACGACTGCACCTCCGCCGCTATCGGTCTTGCTGGAGCTGACCCACCGCTGCCCGTTGGCGTGCCCGTACTGCTCCAACCCGATTGCCCTGGCCGCGCTGCGCGAGGAGATGGACACCGCCGGCTAGCGCTCGCTGCTGCAACAGGCTGCCGACATGGGCGTGCTGCAGGCGCATTTTTCCGGTGGCGAGCCGATGTTGCGCAAGGACCTGCCCGAGCTGGTGGCGCATGCGCGCGCACTCGGGCTATACAGCAATCTGATCACCTCCGGCGTGGCGGGCGGCGAGCCGATGCTGGACCAGTTGCAGGCCGCCGGGCTGGAACATGTGCAGCTCAGCGTGCAGGACGTGGACCCGGCCGGTGCGGACCGCATTGCCGGCTATCGCAACAGCCTGTCGAAGAAGCGCGATTTTGCCGCGACCGTACGCGCACGCGACCTGCCACTGACGATCAATGCAGTATTGCACCGGCACAATGCCGAACGCGTACCCGGCATGATTGCGTTGGCGTTGGAATGGCAGGCCGAGCGCATTGAAGTGGCGCATACCCAGTACTACGGCTGGGGCCTGCGCAATCGTGCTGCGCTGATGCCCAGCCGCGAGCAGCTGATGGCGACCATCGAAGTGGTGGAAACCGCGCGGCGCGAGCTCGGCGACCGTCTGGCGATCGACTTCGTCACCCCCGATTACTACGCACGCCAACCCAAGCCCTGCATGGGCGGTTGGGGGCAGCGTTTTGTCAATATTTCCCCCCGCGGTGACGTCCTGCCGTGCCACGCGGCCGAAACCATCGACGGCATGCGCTTCGACAACCTGCGCGAGCGCTCGCTGGCCGACATCTGGAACAACGGTGAGGCCTTCGTGCGGTTTCGGGGGACCGCCTGGATGCCCGAGGTCTGCCAGGGTTGCCCCAAGCGCGAGATCGACTGGGGTGGTTGCCGCTGCCAGGCGCTGGCGCTCAGCGGTAATGCCGCCACGCTCGACCCGGTGTGCGAACGCTCACCCGACCATGCGCAGGTGCGCGCAACCGCCGACACCGAGGCAGCCGCATCGCCGCCGGAGTTCATCTACCGCCGCCCCGCCCGCCTTGCGCAGGCGCCATCGGCCACCGCAGACAGCGTGGACTGAGTGGCGTCGGCCGGCACGAAACAGCGTCTACACTAGCCACCTCTTTCCTGTCGGATGGCTTCCATGTCGCTCGTGCGCCGCATTCCCCTGCTGGTCTGCCTGTCTCTTGCATTGACTGCCACCCCGGCCCTGGCGCAACGCGCAGTCCACGGCGATCTGCAGTCGCAGATGAGCGCCGAACAGTTCAAGGCTGCCGGCCTGGACAAACTCGACGCCAGTGAACTGGCCGCGCTCAACGACTGGCTGCAGGGCAAGGTGGCCAAGGAAGCCGCGGTCGTGGTCGAACAGGCAAAGGAAGCCGGCCGCCAGGAAATCATCGTCAAGAACCGTGGCTTCTTCGACTTCGGCACCAAGGAGCCGATCGAAAGCAGCATCGTCGGCGAATTCAAGGGCTTCTCCAAAGGCCGCGTCTATATGCTGGCCAATGGTCAGGAATGGGAACAGACCGACGCAGCCAGCCTCTCCGGCGTGCGCAAGGATACGCCCAAGGTCAAGATCAAGCCCGGCCTGGTCGGCGTGTGGTATCTGCAGATCGAGGGCTACAACACGCCAGCCAAGGTACGGCGGATCAAGTAAGCCCCGCCAACAAAAAGACTGCGCTCGCCGTCGGGCGGGCGTGGCCGATGCCAAGTCGGCATGGGCTAGTTGTATGCGTTCGGTGTAGAGCATGCAGTCAATGCCCACCTGACGACTGCTCGCTGCGTTTTTTAGCCCTTCCATGTTTTCGCCCGTACAAGCAGTGCCGACTGCGGGAATCTGCCGCCGAAGCGGGGGAACCCTAGCGCCCTTGTCCAAGCGCGCGGATAGGCGATGAGGTCTTGCCCACATACCCCATCGCATGCAAACGCGATTCTGCGACACGCTAGCGAGTCAACAGAACACCCTTCATTCGCAGAGACGTCGACTTCGTTTGGCCGGCGCACAGCGTGGGCACTGCAACCAATGCATGCGCTGTACGTGCCAGACTTGCCACCGACGACCGGCCGATGCGTGCGTCCGCATGGGCCAGGCACTTGATCGCGCTGCCCCCAGCGCCGCTTACGGAGAACGCCGATGCGCCTGATGACACGTTGCGGAATTGCCCTGCTGGCCTTGATCGCAGGGCCGGCACTGGCGTCCACCGCTGCCGAACGCTGCGCCACGGCGCCAGAGGTCGGGTTCGATCAGGCCCTGGTCTGCTATCGCGATGCGGTGGAGCAGCAGCCACCGGTCTACACGCGAGGCGCCACCAGCCGCATCGCCGGGGTCGAGCGGCGCGAGTATCTGCTGACGTCGCAGTCATGGTCGCCTGAAGGACTGGTCACCCCGGCTACCTGGCAGCATGACGTGGCGATGTATGTGCCCGCCGATGCGCTGCCGACACGCGCGTTGCTGATCTCCACCAACGGCACGCGTCACCCGGTTGCCGGCAGCGCGGCGCAGCCGGCCAGCGAGTTGCCGCCCGAAGCGCTGGCAGCGCTGGCGCAAAGCAGCCGCACCGTGGTCATCGCGTTGAGCGACATCCCCAATCAGGCGTTGCAGTATCGTGGCGATGCCGCCCCGCGCCGCGAGGACGACAGTGTCGCCTACAGCTGGTCGCTGTTCCTGCAATCGCCGCAGCAGCGCAAGATCATGCCACTGCATGTCCCGATGGCGGCGGCGATCGCGCGCACCATGAGTCTGGCCGAGCGCGAACTTGCACCGCTGCAGATCCATCGCTTCATTCTCGCCGGTGCGTCCAAACGCGGCTGGGCCAGCTGGCACGCCACCATCGCCGACCCACGCGTGGACGCCGTGGTGCCGTTCGTGATCGACATCCTCAATATGCCGGCCGTGCTGGACCACATGTATCGGGCCTACGGCGGCAACTGGCCGATTGCATTCAACGCCTATGCCAAGCAGGGAATTACCGCGCAATTGCAGACCCCGGCGTTCGCGCAACTGGTGCAACTACAGGATCCGCTGAGTTATCGGCGCACGCCTTATCGCAAGCGCCTGATGGTACCCAAGTACATCGTCAACGCCAGTGGCGATGATTTTTTCCTGCCGGACAACACGCGGTTTTTCTATGACGCGTTGCCTGGCAGCAAGGCCTTGCGCATGGTGCCCAACAGCGCACACAACGGCATCCGCACATCGGTTGTCGATGCGCTGGTGCCGTTTATTACGCGGCTGCAGCAACAGCGCTCGCTACCAAAAGTGAGCGACACCTTGCGCGAAGGCGATGCGCCGCAGATCCACTTCCGCTCGTCGGAACGTCCAACGCAATTGCGGCTGTGGGCGGCCACCAACCCGCAAGCGCGCGACTTCCGCTACGCCTGCGGCATCCGCTATCAGGCCACACCGGTTGCGCTTGTACGCGGCGACAGCGTCTCGGTGCCAGTGCAGACTCCGGACATCGGTTGGAGCGCCTATTTCGTCGAAGCCACCTATGCGGATGGATTCGTCGCCACCAGCCAGACGTACGTGCTAGGCAAGCAGCAATATCCATCCAAAGCGCCGCCCACTGACAATGCCGCCTGCAGCACATTGCCTGGCATGGCGAGTAGCGCTGCGACGCGTTGAAGGGTGATTGCCGTTGCAGTGAGTGCGAGCAACGCGTCGCTTGGCTCGCCGTCGGTCATCTTCTAAGGGCAGGCTTGATCAGTAACGGCAGTGAGGCTGGGTGACGTTGGGCATGCCAACGGCTTTACGGGCAACTGTTCGCTGATCAATCGCCGCTTCGGCCCGCGTGCGGCGCGCATGGTGGCCAAGCGGGTACCCGACGGTGCGTCTTGAAACCGAATTGGGCAGGTCTCCGGGGACTCGTCGTCACAGTCACCGCGGGCATGCGCACCAGCTGAGCCCGCTGCGGCGTCTCATTTGTGCCAACCGCAGACGCGCCCAGTGCGCGGTCTTGTCCACTTTGCGCAACGAAGTCCGCACAGAAGACCTCTACAGCCCGAATTTAGCACTCGAGCCTGCCACCAAGATCGATCCAACCCGACTGAACCATTGATATCGTTGTCACAAACTCCTAAACAGGCCGTCACACGCTGACGGCATCTGCCGATCAGACGGACCAAAGGACTGCATGTGGCTGCGACCTCGCGTTCTGCTCACGCTTCTGCCCTGCCCGCTGTTCCCGTGGCGACCGGCTTTATCGCTGCCGATGTCGGCGGCACGCATGTGCGTCTTGGGCATGTGCTGCGAACAGACAACGCCATCGAACTGACGCATTACCGCACATATCGCTGCGGCGAGTACGCAGGCCTGGACGCCATCCTGGCCGACTTCCTGCCGCAGGCGCGCCCTGTCGAGACGGTCGTTATCGCCAGTGCCGGCGTTGCGCTGGACGATGGCAGCTTCATCAGCAACAACCTGCCATGGAGCATCTCGCCTGGCCGCCTGCGTGCCGCGTTGGAACTGCGCAATGTGCATCTGGTCAACGACTTCGAAGCCGTCGCCTGCGCGGCGCCGCAGATGGAAGCGCGTGCGGTGCTGCAGCTGAGCGGCCCCACACCGCGGCATGCGCGCAGCACCGGGCCGATTCTGGTGGTCGGCCCCGGTACCGGATTGGGTGCTGCGGTGTGGATCGATGCCAGGCCGCGCCCGATCGTGCTGGCGACCGAAGCAGGCCAGGTGGCATTGGCCAGCACGCATGCGCACGAACAGCAGTTGCTGCATATCCTGCTGCGCAACCGGCACTATCTGCCGCTTGAATACGTATTGTCCGGACCGGGACTATTGCGGCTGTATGCGGCGGTGTGTGCCCTGCACGGTTCGCCGCAACGCCACCAGCAGCCTGCGGCAATCACGCAAGCGGCATTGCATGACGACGACGTGCTGGCGCGCGAAACGCTGCAGGTGTTCTGCGCCCTGCTCGGCCAGGCGGTCGGCGACATGGCGCTGGCCTACGGCGCTGCCGGCGGCATCTATCTGGCCGGCGGCATCCTGCCGACGATCGGGCACTTTCTGGCGTCCAGCGCATTCGGCACGCGCTTTTTAGACAAGGGCAACATGCGCGGGGTGCTCGAACGCATCCCGGTCAAATTGGTCGAGCACGGACAGCTGGGCGTGCTCGGTGCGGCCAATTGGTATCTGCAACACCACGCTGACGTGTCGTAAACGTTCCACCGCGCGTTTCCCGAACGTGCGGTTGCTAGCCCCCGCATCCGGCGAGCCAAGGCCCGCCATTCATCCCTGTGCGTGATGAGGAGAGACATCATGAAATACAGCACCAAACTGCTGTGCAGTGCGATTGCGTTATCGTTGGCAATGACCGCGCAAGCCCAGGACAGCACCGGCCAGCAAACCACCGAGCTGGATGCCGTCCAGGTGGTCGGCATCCGTGCCAGCCTGGAAAAATCGCTGGATACCAAACGCAATAACACCGGCATTTCCGAAGCGATCACCGCCGAGGACATCGGCAAATTCCCCAGCACTAACGTGGCCGAAGCGCTGTCGCAGATTCCCGGCGTCACCCTGGATCGTCGCTTCGGTCAGGGCGAGCGCGTCAGCATCGACGGCACCGACCCCAGCTTGAATCTGTCGTTTCTGGATGGCCACCCGGTGGCGCAGGCAATCTGGTTGTATGGCGAGCAACCCAGCCGCGGATTCGATTACACCTTGCTGGCGCCGCAGATTCTGGGCCGTGCGGAGATCCTCAAATCCTCCGAAGCGCGGCTGACCGAAGGCAGCCTTGGCGGCACGGTACTGATGCACACGCGCCAGCCGCTGGATCTGAAAGCCAACGAGATCGCCGGCTCCATCGGCTACAGCTACAGCGATCAAGCCAGCCAGGGCAAACCCAATGCGGCGCTGCTGTATAGCTGGAAAAACCCGGCAGACACCTTCGGCATTGTCGTTTCCGCGCAGCATTATGAAGAACGTGTTGATCGCCGCGGGATGGAAGTGTTCGGCTATGCGGCTGCCAGCACGTTCGCCAATGCATCGGGCACGGTGCCGGGCGACGCAGATGTACCCAATTCGATCAATGCCGCCTGGTTCCAGCAGGACCGCGAACGCGACAGCGCGGTGGTCAACCTGCAACTCAAGCCCAGCGATGCGCTGGAATTCAATTTGAGCGGCTTGTACATCAACGAGAATTTCGACAACTACAACCAGTCGATGTACAGCTTTTTGACCTGGAACGCCGGCACGGTGGCCGCGGTGGACCAACTCGGCGATGTGCGCAATGGCGTAGTGACCAGCGGCCATTCCAGCGCCAATGCCGATCCGCTTGGCGGCACCGTGATCTACGACAACAATGTGCGCGAATCGGAAGTCACCACCAAGGGCCTGGACCTGCGCGGCGCATTCCGCGGTGATGGCTGGGGCGTGAAGGGACAGGTGGGCCAGAGCAAATCCGAAAACAAGGATCTGTCGCAATATTTCATCGAGCCGTTCTACAACGGCGGCTTCCGTTGGGACACACGCCGCGGCATCCAGTTCGACGACCCCGCCGGTGCACGCAACCCAGCCAACTGGGGCTCGGCCGGCGGCTGGTTCGGCAACAACGGCATTTTCTCCACTGACAGCAAAGACACCTACGGGCAACTGGATCTGGATCTGCAGTTCGATGGCGTGTTCAACCAACTGCTCCTGGGCGTGCGTCACGGTAAGCATGAGGAACGTTTCGAGCTCAACGTCTATGGCGGAGTGACCCCGGGCACGCTGGCGGACGTCGGCACGATCAGCTTGACCGACCTGCAGGATTTTTATCCCGACCACGGCCAGCATGTGCAGGCCGGGCGCAGCAATGTGCTGAACTGGATCCGTAGCAGCCCGGTCGATTACAACGCGCCGGATGCAGCCAGCTATCTCAACAACAGCTGGGCGCTGGAGCAGACCAATAACGCCGCCTATGCGCAGTTGAATTTCTCCGGCGGCGGCCTGCGCGGCAACCTCGGTGTGCGCTACGTCGACTCCAAGACCGAAGGCAGCGGCTTTGTCTACAGCGGCACACCGTCGTTGGCCAATGCAGACAGCCTGTGGCAGACGCGCACCCGCAAGGAGGACTTTCTGCTGCCGTCGCTGACCTTGTCTTACGACACCAGCGAGGACTGGGTGTTCCGCTTTGCCGCGGCCAAGGTGATCGCCTGGGCGCCTTACAACCAGATGGTCAACAACACCTTCCTCAACGACACCACGCTGACCGGCAGCGGCGGCAATGCCGAGCTGTCGCCGTACGAATCGTGGAATTTCAATCTCTCGGCCGAGTACTACTTCGCGCAGCAATCGGTGGTGGCCTGGTCAGTGTTCTACAAGAAGATCGACAACTACATCGACACCAGCGCCAGCGTGGAGCGTCAGTACAATGCGCTGCGCGACACCGCACCACAGAGCTGGGCGCAACTGCTCGGCAGCAATGGCTGCACCGCCGACGGCTACTGCGACTACAGCGTGCAACGGCCGCGCAATGCCGGCGACGGCAAGGTCAAGGGCTTCAACATCTCCTTCCAGCAGCCCTTCGGCGACAGCGGCTTTGGCCTCACCGCCAACTACACCTATGCCAACGGCGAAAACAACACTGGCGATGCGTTGCCGTACCAGTCACGAAACAGCGTGGCCTTCAGCCCGTACTACGAAAAAGGCCCGCTCAACGCACGGCTGACCTACAACTGGCGCGATAGCTATCTTGCCGGCGGCTATGTGGCGGGTGCGGCGCCGGCCAGCGTGGACGACTACGCCGAACTGGGCGCCAGCATCGGCTATGCCTTCAGCCCGAACTGGTCGCTGCAGATCGACGGGCAGAACCTGCTGGATGAAGAGTATCTGCAATATCTCGGCGACAAAGACCATCTGGCTGGCCGCTACCGGAGCGGGCGGCGCTATATGGCGAGCCTGCACGTGAAGTTCTGATGCTGGCGTCTTTGTGGGTGCGGCCACTGTCACGTGGCCGCACTCGCGACTACAGTGGGACCCCCGTATCGGCCAGTACTGCTTGGCAATGCGTCGGCGAACGCCACGCATCGCCCGGCTACGCCACATGATCTACATGCCGCGTCTGGGGCTGCTGGCGAGCGACAGTGCCATTGCGGCGGCCAAGCGCCTAGCCCATCGCTCGCTACGCACGTGCGAACCGACCCTACTGCAGCGGGCTGCAAGCAGCCCGCACGCAATCGGCCAACCACGCTCAGCCGCGCAATGCCGCCACCCGTTGCGACAATTTCTTCGCCGACACGCCGGACCTGGCACCGAGCTCCTGCGCGAACACCGACACCCGTAACTCTTCCAGATCCCAGCGCAGCGCCTGCCAGTCGGCACGGTGTTGCAAACCACGCGCGGCCGCATCGTCCAGCGCATCCACAAACGGCTTGAGCTCGAGCATGCGCGACTGATCGCGGGCCGGGTCGCGCTTAGCACGCTCGGTCCGCAAGATCATCGCCTTGAGATAGCGCGGATAATTGGCCAGCGCCTCGGCCGGCGTGTCGCGCAGGAAGCCGGCATGCACCAATGCGCGCAGCTGCCGCTCCATGTCGTCAAGATTGCCGCGTGCCCAGCCCATCAATGGCGCTTCCAGTAATGGCTTGAGCTCGGCGACCGCGCCCAGGATGCTTTCAGCAAGTTTCAGGCGCTCCATCGCTTCGCCGAACAGGCGCTTGGTCGCATCGTCGCGGCGTTGCGCAAACGTGCCCGCGTCGCGGATCGCGCCCAGTCCATCAGCCAGCACCGCATTGAGCGCGGCATCGACCAGATCGCCGCGCAGGCGCTCCTGCGATTCGATCGCCGCATACAGCAGGCCGGTCTTGGGCGAGACCGGCAATTGCTTACGCGCGTGTTTGATCTTGTCGGCCAACGCGATTTCCAGCAGGCGACGCACACCGCGTGGATGCGCCTGCGCGGCATCGTTGCGGTCGGCAAAAATGCGCAAAGCCGCATCGTCGCCCTGATCCACCAATGCCGGGTACGCCGGCACGCCGGCTTCGCCTGCAACCTGTTCGGGAATCGGCGTAGCGGGGAAATCGCGCAGGCCTTCCGCAGCCAGTGCACGCCCGGCACGCGCGGCAAACGCCTGCCCGGCGCGTTCGCCGAAACGTACTCGCAGGCCGTCCAGATCGCGCGATTCGGCCAGCACCTTGCCGTCGTCGTCGCGCAGACGCAGGTTCATCAGCAGATGCGTGTCCAGCGCTTCTTCGTCGAACTCCAGCGCCGCCACCTGCACACCGGTGGCCTTGGACAGAAAGCGCGCCAGCTCGCCACGGATATCGTCGGCCGACGGCAGGCTGTAAGCCTCGTAGAACGCACGCCCGAAATCCGGCGCCGGCACAAAATTGCGCCGCTGCACCTTGGGCAGGCTGCGGATCAGCGCCGATGCCTTGTCGGCGACAAAACCGGGCGCCAGCCACGACAGCCGCGCCGGGTCCAGCGCATTGAGCAGATGCAGCGGCACGTCAAGGGTGACGCCGTCATCGATGGCACCCGGCTCGAAGCGGTACTGCAACGGCAAGCGCGCATCGCCCAGCGGAAAATACTTCGGGAAACGATCGGCCTCGCTGCCTTCGCCGGGCAGCAGGTCGTTCAAGGTCCAGTGCAGGCTGCGGCGCTTGTCCGGCGGCAAGGTCTTCCACCACGCATCCAGCCCGCTGGCCGAATGCAGCTCGGCCGGGATGCGGTCCAGATACCAGCGCGCCTGCCAGTCCTCGTCGGCGACGATGCCGGCACGACGCAGCTTGGCCTCTTCCTCGCGCGCCTGTTCCAACACCTTGAGGTTATCGGCCACGAACGCGGCCCGCGTATTGATCTCGCCCGTCACCAGGCCTTGCCGCACGAACAGATCATGCGCTGCGGCTGGATCGATCTTGCCGAAATGCACCGGCTTCTTCGGCGCCAGCACCAGCCCGAACAGGCTGATCTGCTCCGAGGCCACCACCTGGCCCTGCGCGCGCGACCAGTGCGGGTCGAAATGCTTGCGTGCCAGCAGATGCCCCAGCTCGGCGATGGCCCACTCCGGCTCGATCGCGGCGTTGGTCATGCCCCACACTTTTTGCGTGTCCAGCAGGGTGGCCGCAAGCATCCACGGCGGTGGCTTGCGCGCCAGTGCCGAACCCGGAAACGGCACGAACCGCCGCTGCCGCGCCGCGAGAAAGTCGCCCTTTTCGGTGCGATGGCCGATCTGCGTGGGCAGCCCGGCCAACAACGCGCGATGCAGCGCCTGATACGCGGCAGCGCGTTCGCGCTCGCTCGCACGCGCCGACACATCCGCCGGCTCGGCCTGTGTGTTCGACACGGCAGCAGCCGATTGCGCGGGTGGCGCAGTCGGATCTGGCTTGCCTTCGCGCGCCAGCCGCGCAGCGCGATGCAGCTGCCCGCGCGTCGGCCGGTTGGCATTGTGTCCATCGGCGCGCGCTGGCGCGCTGGCGCCCGCCAGCAGCGGCGCCAGCATCACGTTGGCCGGCTCTTCACTCCAGCCGAGTTCCTCGCACAACAGGCGCAACTGCCGATGCAGCTCGCGCCACTCGCGCATGCGCAAGAAGCCCAGGAAATGCCGGTTGCACCAGTCGCGCAACTTGGACTGAGTAAGGTCTTCGTGCACCTGCCGGTACGCCTCCCACAGCCGCAGGATGCCAACGAACTCCGAGCGTGCATCGGCAAACAGCGCATGCGCGTTGTCGGCCGCCTCGCGCGCTTCGGGCGGGCGCTCGCGTGGGTCCTGGATGCCCAGGAACGCAGCGATGACGATCATCTCGCGTAGGCAGCCGTGCTGCTGCGCGGCCACCAGCATACGTGCCAGCTTGACGTCCACCGGCAGGCGCGCCATCTGGCGGCCCGTTGCGGTCAGGCGGCGCTCGCCATCGATCGCTCCCAGCTCGAGCAGCTGCTGCCAACCATCGGCCACCGCGCGTTCGTCCGGCGCTTCCAGAAACGGGAAGTCTTCGATCCGCCCCAGACCGAGTTGCAGCATGCGCAGGATCACGCCCGACAACGACGCGCGCCGGATTTCCGGGTCGGTAAATGCAGGGCGGGCGGCAAAGTCCGCTTCGGCATACAGGCGGTAGCAGATGCCCTCGGCAATGCGCCCGCAGCGGCCCATGCGCTGGTTGGCGCTGGCCTGCGAGATCGGCTCGATGTGCAGGCGGTCCAGTTTCTGCCGCGGGCTGTAGCGCTTGACCCGCGCGAAGCCCGGGTCCACCACATAGCGGATGCGCGGCACCGTCAACGAGGTTTCGGCCACGTTGGTCGCCAGCACCAGGCGCCGGCGCGGGCCGGGATTGAACACGCGGTCCTGGTCGGCCGCCGACAGCCGCGCATACAGCGGCACCACTTCGGTTTCGCGGTATTTGCGCCGTTCCAGCGAATGGTGCGCATCGCGGATCTCGCGCTCGCCCGGCAGGAACATCAGCACATCGCCGCGCGGATCGATACGGGTGATCTCGTCGATCGCCGCCACGATGGCATCGTTGACGCTACGCTCGCCGTCGCGGCCGGCCTCCTGCGCATCGTCGGCGCCGCTTTCGCCTTCGAGCGGGCGATAGCGCACTTCGACCGGAAAGGTCCGGCCTTCCACATTGATGACCGGCGCGTTGTCGAAATGCTGCGCAAAGCGCTCGGTATCGATGGTCGCCGAGGTCACGATCAACTTGAGATCGGAGCGCTTTTTCAGCAGCTGCTTGAGGTAGCCGAGCAGGAAGTCGATGTTGAGGCTGCGCTCGTGCGCCTCGTCCACGATGATGGTGTCGTAGGCCGACAACCAGCGGTCGCTGGCGATCTCGGCCAGCAGGATGCCGTCGGTCATGAACTTGATGCGCGACTGCTCGCTCACCCGGTCGGTGAAACGCACCTGGAAGCCCACCATGGTGCCCAACGGCGTCTTCAGCTCGTCGGCCACGCGCGCGGCCACCGCACGAGCGGCGATCCGGCGCGGCTGGGTGCAGCCGATCATGCCCGCGGCGCCGCGCCCGGCGGCCAGGCACAGCTTGGGCAGCTGGGTGGTCTTGCCGGAGCCGGTTTCGCCGGCGATGACCACCACCTGATGGTCGCGGATCAACCCGATGATGCGCTCGGCGTCGCGTGCGATCGGTAGCTGGGTGTCCAACGTGATTGCCGGCTGCTGCTCGGCACGCGTCTGCCGCTGGGCCTGCGATGTCGCCAACGCCTGTTCGAACGCCTCGCGCAGCTGCGGGTTGCCGGGTTTGCCCTGCCAGCGCGACCATAGGCCAAGCAAACGGCCCCGATCGCGGCTCAGTGCGCCATCCACGGCATTGCGGCGCTCACGCAGCAGCGTGGCAAGGTCGGTGTCGATAGCGCTCATTGATGGAGAAATGTGAAAGATTGAATGACGTTTGATCCTTTAGCCTGTCTATTGTGACGCCATATCTGTTCCCTCAGACATCCACTTCCTCAGAAGGGCCATTCCATGTCCAAGAAAAAGAACGCCAACAAGCCCGTCGTCATCAACGATGCCCTGCCGGTCGCTGCCGCGTCGGCGCCGCATATCGATATCGGGATCAAGGACGCCGATCGCAAGCAGATCTCCGACGGTCTGGCCCGCTACATGGCTGACGCCTTCACCTTGTATCTGAAGACCCACAACTTCCATTGGAACGTCACCGGGTCGATGTTCAATTCGCTGCATACCATGTTCGAAACCCAGTACACCGAGCAGTGGGCCGCGCTGGACGAAGTGGCCGAGCGCATCCGCGCTCTGGGCTACAACGCACCCGGCTCGTACCGCGAGTTCGTCGCCCTGACCTCGATCCCGGAAGAGCCGGGCCTGAGCGACAGCGCCGACTGGCGCGAAATGGTGCGTCAGCTGGTCAGCGGCAATGAGGCCGTGTGCCGCACCGCCCGCAAGGTGCTGGGCACCGCCGACGACGCCGGCGACGACCCGACCGTGGACCTGCTGACCCAGCGCCTGCAGACCCACGAAAAGTACGCCTGGATGCTGCGCTCCCTGCTGCAGTAAGCCCTCGGGCTTCGCCGTTTCGGGTTTGAGCCCCTCTCCCGCCGGGAGAGGGGTTGGGGTGATGGTACGGGGCGACGCCTCGCGCAACGCACACGTGATTTCTCGCACTACCTTAGGCACCGCTGATCCACCGCCCATCTGGATCACGGCAATCCCTGATGCATCATTGCGCACGAGCGCCCAGCAGCTCCCGACCAGGACTTGACCCGCACGGTATCCTAGGCGGATGTCCTCCCCCGCCCACGAACTGCTCAGCCGCGTCTTCGGTTACGACGACTTCCGCGGCCCACAGCAAGCCATTGTCGAACACGTCGCTGCCGGCAACGACGCCCTGGTGCTGATGCCCACCGGCGGCGGCAAATCGCTGTGCTACCAGGTGCCAGCGCTATTGCGCGATGGCATCGGCATCGTGGTCTCGCCGTTGATCGCACTGATGCAGGATCAGGTCGAAGCCCTGCGCCAGCTTGGCGTGCGCGCCGAATTCCTCAATTCCACGCTGGATGCTGAGAACGCGCAGCGCGTCGAACGCGCCCTGCTATCGGGCGACCTGGATCTGCTCTACGTCGCGCCGGAGCGGCTGCTGACCCAGCGCTTCCTGTCGTTGCTGGAACGCAGCCGCATTGCGCTGTTCGCCATCGACGAAGCGCATTGCGTCTCGCAGTGGGGCCACGACTTCCGCCCCGAATACCGCCAGCTCACCGTACTGCACGAGCGCTGGCCGCACATCCCGCGCATGGCCTTGACCGCCACCGCCGACCCACCCACCCAGCGCGAGATTGCCGAGCGCCTGGATCTGGTGGATGCACGCCACTTCGTCAGCTCGTTCGACCGCCCCAACATTCGCTACACCGTGGTGCAGAAGGACAACGCGCGCAAGCAGCTGCAGGAGTTCCTCACCCGTTATCGCGGCTCGGCCGGCATCGTCTATGCGATGTCACGGCGCAAGGTCGAAGAAACTGCCCAGCAGCTGTGCGCGCAAGGCTTCCATGCCCTGCCCTATCACGCCGGCCTGCCGGCTGAGGTGCGCGCGGAAAACCAGCGTCGCTTCCTGCGCGAGGACGGCATCATCATGGCTGCCACCATTGCCTTCGGCATGGGCATCGACAAGCCGGACGTACGCTTTGTCGCCCATGTGGACCTGCCCAAATCGCTGGAAGGCTACTACCAGGAAACCGGCCGCGCCGGCCGCGATGGCGACCCCGCCGAAGCCTGGCTCTGCTACGGCCTGGGCGATGTGGTGCTGCTCAAGCAGATGATCGAACAAGGCGAGGCGGCCGAAGAGCGCAAGCGCCTGGAACGCGCCAAGCTCGATCACCTGCTCGGCTATTGCGAATCCATGCAATGCCGCCGCCAGGTGCTGCTGGCTGGCTTCGGCGAGACCTATCCGAAGCCCTGCGGCAACTGCGACAACTGCCTGACCCCGGCCGCGGCCTGGGATGCCACAGTGGCCTCGCAAAAGGCTTTGAGCTGCGTTTATCGCAGCGGCCAGCGCTTCGGCGTGGGTCATCTCATCGATATCCTGCGCGGTAGCGAGAACGAGCGCATCAAACAGCTCGGTCACGATCAGCTGAGCACCTACGGCATCGGCCGCGATCTGGACGAACGCACCTGGCGGGGGGTTTTCCGGCAACTGGTTGCGGCCAGCCTGCTTGAAGTGGATAGCGAAGGCCACGGCGGCCTGCGTCTGACCGATGCCAGCCGCCAGGTCCTCAAGGGCGAGCGCCAGGTGATGATGCGCCGCGAAAACCCGGCAGCCGGGCGCGAGCGGGATCGTGGCGCACAGCGCACCGGCCTGCCTGTGCAGCCACAGGACCTGGTGTTGTTCAACGCCTTGCGCGGCCTGCGCGCGGAGCTGGCCAAGGAACAGAACGTGCCGGCGTTCGTGATCTTCCATGACAGCACGTTGCGCAATATCGCAGAGCAACGGCCGACCAGCATCGATGAGTTGTCGCGCGTGGGCGGTATTGGCGGCGGCAAACTGGCCCGCTATGGCGCGCAGCTGATCGAAATCGTGCGTGAGCAGGGCTGATGCAACAGCGCGTGCCAGCGCGATGCCTACCGCGACACAACCATCGGCTGGAATCGACAGCGCGCATTCAATCAGCCGTTGCTAGTTTCACAGGGCGAACTGGCACGCGCTGCCAGTCCCTCTTAGAGTCGAACCGATGAAACGCAGCCTGCTTCTCCTGGCCACTCTATTTTCCGCCGGTGGCGCGCTCGCCCAGACCGGCGATGTCAGCGCCGAGGCGGCCAGCGCGCGCGCGCTGGATCTGAGCGTCCCGCAAGCGCCACTGCAGTACCGCTCGGACCCCGAATACAGCACCGACCCGCCGGGTACGTTTTACGGCGACAAGAGTGGCCCCCGTCCGGCCCTTGCTCGTCCGAGCGCCGCTTCGATTGCGGCCGAACGCGCCGAGCAATGCCAGGGCAAACTGCATGGCGCGGTCGAGACCGGCATGGGCTATTCCAACCGGGGCGGCAACAGCAACTGGCAGGCGGTCAATTTGAACTCCTGCAAGACCTATTACGATGACGATGGCAAGGCGCATCAGATCGGCGTCAGCATCAGCGTCGGGCGCGGCGAAGGCCCGGTTTTCGGCCCGCGCTACGCACCTGGCGGCTATGGCCCGGGCCCGTTCGGCTGGTAACCATACGGCTGCGTCTGCGTTGACGGGGGGTTCACTGCCGCATCGCTGAGAATGTGGTCTGCCTTACGAGACGTACTCATGTCACAGAACAGGGAACGGCCAGTTGTATTCGTCGTCGAAGACGGCGACGGCACCAGACAACTCAGCTGTCTTGTCCTGGAAAGTTACGGCTTTACCTGCCGCAGCGCAGGATCGGTTGAAGAAGCACTTGCCCTGATCGAAAGCGACCCGCGCGTGGATGTGCTGTTTTCCGATATCCACTTCCCCGGTGGTCTGACCGGCGTGGACCTTGCGTTGAAGACCACGCATGCACCGTACAACCTGCCCGTGCTGCTGACCTCCGGTTTGGCAGTCGAATACGTGGAAGAGATCCTGCCTGACGGTGTGGCCTTCCTGGAAAAGCCCTACACGCCCGAACAACTGCTTACTGCAATCCGCAGCGTCATGGCGAAGCATCGCGTGGCCGCAACCCCAGGCGTGTAACGCGGATGGCCGTACCTGCAGGGCGGCTCACGATCCCGGTATGAAATGCCAGCCGTCGCACGATGCCGCGGCAATGGGGATCGATCAAGCACAGCTCCACCGAGGCGGCGTAATGCCCGCCTGGTGCTGATGTGTTTTATGTCAGGGGACAGCATGAGACAGCTAGCCACCGCAGCCATTGCCATGGCTGCGGTGAGTAACTGTCCAATGGTGTTGAACGACGCGACCCAGCCAGTCCAGTCAATACCAACACTGCAAGGTCGAGCGAATCTTCGATAGCACGCGCACCACGTCTCAGCAGCGGGTTGAATAGCGGCCCGGTTTGGGCAAGCGCTACCCGCTTCAGTACGAGCCCAAGAGTGGCAGCACAGTGCAAATCGACTGTGCCGGCGTCGGTTGCACATCGAACATTGAGTGATTCCGTCGACTGCGCTTGCAAACGGCGCAGTCGAGGCAGCATGGCTGTCGGGACCAGCCCGACACCCTGTCAGCGCACCCCCGATTTACGTGATGAAAGTCTCACTTAAACTGCAGCCACCGGACGCAAGGCCTGTTGGGCCGCTCGACTTGCGGGGCGCTGAGCACGCCCGTGCCGGGACACTGCCGGCGTTCAACTCCATCGCGTGGTGCTGGTGCGCCGGGACGATGATTTGGTCAGATCACCGCAACGCGATGAACGCGCTCGTTTGGGTGTGATCTGATTGCCTGCGTGCGTTTTCTGCCTGCCAGAGCAAGTACACCAACTGTTGGACACTGCCTTTATTGGATCTGGCGGACTTCATCTGGTGAGGCGAGAGATATCGCGGCGGCAGTCGACGCAGCTAGCGACCGTTACCGGCCTGCTTGTCAGTCCAGCCAGTCTCCGCAGCCAGCTGGTCCCAGCGAGCAAAGGGATGATGCAGGGCATGTCCTGCATCGCATGCGTTGCGTTGGTTGATCTCACTGGCCGCACTACCGCAGCAGTTGCCACATCGGTCGGACGCTCATTGAGGTAACAGCGCAGCCCGCACGCACGCATCGTGTGTGTCGTATTCGCCCCACCGGTGCAAAGCAAGCGGCTTCTACTGCATCCATGCTCACGAGTCGCATGACAGTGCGACTGGCCTTCAAGCGAGGCAAAGCACCTCGACGCGCGAATGCAGGCGATTTCACGCCATCAAGCAGGCCGCTCGCTAGGCTAACGTCAGTGCAGTGCTTCGCTGCAACGACTTTCAGGAGCTTCTCATGGGCGATAACTCGTTTCTGTCACCGGCATTCGCCATCTTGGTCATCGGGATCATCGCCGTGGTGTTCTGGCTGGTGACACGCGCCAAGAAAAAGCGCAACAAGAAGTAAGCGAACCGGGCAACCGCCAAGCACGTGAAATGCGTCACGCGCGCCTGCTTGCGGCGCAGCCGGTCAGGCCTCGGTCGATTTGCGTCGGCCCTTGCCTGATACAAGATTCATGATTTCAAGTTGCGACATGGCAGAGCTTCGGAACGAGCATCCAGCCTGGAAGCACCCTCGCGTTTCCAAGCGCCCGACTTGGCCGATATCGCCGCTACATGCGGCAGCGCTGCCAGCAAGAGCTTCGCGCTTACGCAGCGAGACGCATCCTTAGAAGCGCTCGCCCGCCGGCAGATAACGCCACTGGCCGATGGCCAGCTTGCCCAGCGACACGCGACCCACGCGCAGCCTGCGGAGGCTGACCACGTCCAGCCCCACTTCACCGCACATGTAACGCAACTGGCCCGGCTGCACATGCTTGATTGCAAAGCGCAGCCGTTCTTCGTTCTGCCAGCTGACCTTGCACGGCGGCAGACTGCGCTGCTGATACACAAGACCATGCGCCAGACGCGCCATGCCATACGGGCGCAGCTCGCCGCGCACTTCTACCAGAAATTCCTGCTCGATCGAGCTGGCATCGGCTGTCAGCCTGCGCAGTACCCGGCCGTCCTGGCTCAACACCAGCAGGCCGCTGGCATCGTCTTCCAGCGGCAGCGGCGCATTAAGACGCAGAAAATGCCGCTTGAGCACGCGCAACTCGGCGTTGTCCAGCTCGCTCCGGCTTGCCGGTTTGGCCAGTGCCACTGCAGCGGCGGCGGTCATCCCCGCCGGCTTGTGCAACAACAAGGTTGCCGGTTCGGCCGGTTCCAGCACCGCGTCCGCTGCAAGCTCCACTTGCGCGGCGGTTGCCAGGGCCTGCGGTTCTTCGACAACCACCCCGTTCACGCTGACCCAGCCACCCTCAATGTATTGCTGCGCCTCCCCACGCGAACAGCCGAACTGCGCGGCCACGCATTTATCGAGACGGATGGGATCGGACATCAGGCAGGCTCAGCATCAGGGCACGGCAGTGTACGGGCTGGCTCGCTATGTGCGCGAGGCTAGCGCGATTGCAGGCGCGTGCGCCTACGCCGACGTGGGTTGAGCCACTTGGCGGACGAAGTGCGCCGCTTTGCTCACGCGCTCCGCGGCACGCCTGCAATCCATGCTTCTGCCCTGCACCACAAAGTGGGAAACTCGGCACTCACACAGGAGCTCCAGATGTTCATCAAGTTTGGCACCACCCGGGTCCGCCTCAACCATATCTCCGTCATCAGCGATCCATTCAACGCCGGCGAAAGCTTCGGCTCTTATTGCCATTCCGTGCGGGTCGGCCTGCTCTCCGGCGAAGAAGTGTTCGCGCGTTTCAACAGCGAGTCGGGTGCACAGCAGCTGCACGCTGACGTGCTGGCTGCGCTGGAGGGCTGATGCCGCTCCGTGGCGCTGCGCCCCCAGGCAGCTGAAGTTCTGCTCTTGCACCAGGCCGCAGCGAACGTTTTCGTACTGCTTGCTGAGTGACGTGCCCCGTGCCCTGCACCACAGGGCAAGGGCGCAACACGCATCTGGCGGCATCGCGGCAACGGTGCTGACGCTTGAGCGATTGCGTACAAGGGCAGCGCCAAGACTGGGCGACGTGCTGTCCAGCACCATGCCCCGGAATGCGCACTCCAGCACGAGAGCGTTCTGTCGGTGACACACTCGATCCAGCACGCATCAGTAGCGCGCCTGACGAGCAGGTCATGCAATCAGTGCCGATGCGGATTTCTGCACATATCGCTATACGGCATGCGTACCGCAGGCTCGATCCCCCTCTGGACGCCGCCTGCTCAATACACACGCCAAAAGCTCACCAAGCCGCACATTGCCTGCCTGAAAACCTCAAGCGGTCGGGCGCTGATGGACACCTGTCGGGGAATCTCTTCCGCGCAATGAATCCGTTTTAAATATTACAAAATGCGGAGCTTTAGCCTACGCATCTCCAGCCGCTAGCTGGGCAAGACGCTTGAGTGGACGCACCCCGCTTCCACCGGCGCTTCAGCTGTAATCACTGGATGCGGTTATGAACGACTATCTGCAACGCCTCAATGTCGGCCGTCGCTTGGGCATGGCTTTCGGCATCTTGATTCTATTGTCGGGCCTGCTTGTGGCGACCGGACTGATCACGATGTCCAACGCGCGTTACGAACTCGATACCATCGTCAACAGCAACATGGAGCGGATCCGGCTCTCGACGGACATGCTCGACGCCAACACCAATGTGGCAATCGGGCTGCGCGACATCGTGATGGTGTCCGGCGATGCCGCCAACCGCCGCGCAATGCGCATGATCGAAGACAACCGCGGCCGTTACACCCAGTCCCATGACGCATTGGCCGCCATGCCCAGCAGCAGTCTGGAAAAAACCGCCCTCAGGCTGGTCGAAGAAAAGCGCGACGTCTCGGTCAAGTTCAACAACCAGATCCTGCAGTACGGCCTGCACGATCAGAACCAGGAAGCGCAGGCGCTGTTGCAAGGTGCTGCCGCCACTGCGATGAATGAGCAGCAGGCCGCCATCCGCGACAACGCCGCCCTGGAGCGCCGCCTCAGCAAAGAGGCCTATGCCGTCGCGGTGGCCTCCATGCATCGCGGCAAGGTGATATTGGCAACCGGCGGAATTGCGGCGCTGGTGATCAGCACCTTGCTGGCGTGGTTGATCACGCGCAGCCTGACCAAACCATTGAGTCAGGCCACGCGCACTGCCGAAGCCATCGCCGCCGGCAATCTGCACAACGATGTGCACACCACCGCCAACGATGAAACCGGCCGTCTGCTGCAGGCCATGGACAAGATGCAGCTGCAGCTGCGCAACCTGATTGCTGCACAAACCGACATGGCCAGGCATCACGACGCCGGCACGATCAGCTTCCGCATTGATGCCTCGGCATTTCCTGGCGACTATGGCCGCATGGCCAATGACACCAACCTGCTGGTGGCCTCGCACGTTGCGGTACAGACCGATCTGGCACGCATCATGGGCCGCTATGCCGTGGGCGAGCTGTCTGAAGACATGCAGCCATTGCCCGGCGAAAAGGCGGTATTCAGCGACACCATGTCGCAGGTCAAGCTCAACCTGTCGGCGATGAATCACCAGATCAAGCATCTGGCGCACTCGGCTGCCAATGGCGATTTCAGCGCGCGCGGCGACGTAGAGCGCTTTCAGTTCGACTTCCGCATCATGGTCGAAAGCCTCAATCACCTGATGTCCACCGCAGACGGCAACCTGCAGTCGTTGTCCTCGTTGCTGCAGTCCATCGCTGCCGGGAATCTCACCGCGCGCATGAGTGGCGACTTCCGCGGCGTGTTCGCGCAGATGCGTGACGATGCCAATGCCACCGCCAGTCAGTTGGCGCAGATCGTCGGCAACATTCAGCAATCGGCAGTATCGATCAACGCCGCTGCCAGCGAGATCGCGGCCGGCAATCAGGATCTGTCGCAACGTACCGAGCAACAGGCGGCCAATCTCGAAGAGACCGCAGCGTCGATGGAAGAGCTAACCTCCACCGTCAAACAGAATGCCGAGGGTGCACGCCAGGCCAATCAACTGGCGATCGGGGCCGCGCGCGTTGCCGCGCAAGGTGGCGAGGTTGTCGGCAAGGTCGTCGAGACCATGAGCGGTATCGAAGCCTCCTCCAAGAAGATCGCCGACATCATCAGCGTCATCGATGGCATCGCGTTCCAGACCAACATCCTGGCCCTGAATGCTGCGGTGGAAGCCGCACGTGCCGGCGAGCAAGGCCGTGGCTTTGCAGTGGTCGCCTCCGAAGTGCGGACGCTCGCGCAGCGCTCATCCGGTGCGGCCAAACAGATCAAGGATCTCATCGACGACTCAGTGCAGCGCGTGGCCGATGGTTCGGCGTTGGTGCGCAGCGCCGGCAAGACCATGGACGACGTGGTCGCAAGCGTGCAACGCGTCACCGACATCATGGGCGAGATTTCAGCGGCATCGCAGGAGCAATCCGCCGGCATCGAACAGGTCAATCAGACCATCACCCATATGGACGAAACCACACAGCAAAATGCAGCGCTGGTGGAAGAAGCCACGGCCGCGGCGCGCTCGATGGAGGAGCAGGCTGTGCAGCTTACCGATGCGGTGGCCATTTTCAGAATCGATGCCGGCGCCGCGCAACACGCAGGTACATGCTCGGCAGCACCGGTCGCGCATCTGCTAAGCAAGATCCGCAGCGCATAGCAGGCGCCGCCTGGGGAGTTGCGGCACCGCGGCCTAGCGCCGCCGCTCCGAACTGAAAGGACCTTGCCGATCGCAAGACGTCGGCTTGGTCATCCACAGCCTGGAAGGCTCATGCGTGCGATTCGGCGTTATCGCGAAGGGCTGCAGCGCAGATTGCTGGAATTGCTGGATTGGAATAACTGTCGCCTTCAGGCCTGGCCTGGCCTGGCGGCAGCATGGTCACTCGACCTTCGTTTCTCTTTCCAGCACCGACAACGCCTCTTTCAGATCTCGAAACTGGAAGGGTTTCTGTAAGCCATGCCGATGCCGGAACTTCTCTGGAATGCCGCCTTGCGCATAACCGGTCACGAAGATATAGGGCACCCCGCGCGTATCGAGTTCTTCTGCAATCGGAAAGGACAGTACGCCACCCAGGTTGACGTCCAGCACGGCCAGATCGAGGTTTCCCTGCTGTACCACCTCAAGCGCGGTATCGACATCGCCCACTGTCGCGGCGACTTCGTATCCCAACTCCGTCAGGCAGTCTTCCAGCAGCATGGCCACCAACGACTCGTCCTCGACCAACAGCACGCGCGTCACAGCCGCACCTCCGCCAGCTCAACCGGCAGCGGAATCGACACCCGAAACCGCACGCCTGTCGGCGCGAAAGAAAGCTCTACATCGCCTTTGAGATCGTGCTTCAAACCGCGTTCCAACATGCGCGACCCAAAACCCTTGCGTGTGGGCGGCTGCACTGCCGGGCCACCCGCCTCCTGCCAGGTCAGCTCAAGTACCTGTTGGTCGTCTCGCGTTTGGCGTTCCCAGGCAATCTGTACAGACCCTTCGGACGACGAAAGCGCACCATATTTAACGGCATTGGTGCACAGTTCGTGCAACGCCATCGACAGCGCCAATGCACGTCGCGGATCGAGCCGGCAGGATTCCCCCAGCAACGTAAAGCGCTGAGTGTCGCGCGATGCGTACAGGGCGGCCGCATCGCGGGTCAGCTCCAGAATATCTGCGCTGATCCAATTCTCACGGGTCACGTATCGTGCGCTCGCGACAGCGCGAGCAAGCGCGCATCGATCTTTTCCTGCGCATCGCCAAGGCTGTCGGCATTATTGAAGGACTGACGTGCCAGCGACTGCACCATCACCAAGGAATTCTTGACCCGATGGTTGAGCTCGTTGATCAATAACTGCAAATGCTGTTCGTGCTGCTTGTGTTCGGTGATATCTCGCGTGGCACCGGCGATTGCCTCGACCTCGCCGTTCGGCCCGAACACCGGCGTAAAGATGTAATCGTAGATGCGCAGCCCTTTGACCGTATGCGGGAACGGCACCTCACCGCGAATCGGCTGACGCGTGGCGATGACGCGCTCGATCTCCTCATCATGCATCGCCGCATGCCAGGGCTCGTAGCCAAGCTCCAAGCAGGTCTTGCCACACGCTTCTTCCCAACGCATGCCCCACATCGTCAACAGCGCCTGATTGGCGTAGACGAAGCGATGCTGGATGTCGAATACGTATAGAAGGTCCGGCGTGGCCTGTAGCAAAGCCTCGTAAATCCGCGACTTTGCGGCGTCTTCCTGATACTCGGCCATTCCCGTCATGGTCCTAAGGCTGGACCGCACAATAAAGCGACTGCCGTGAACGGGCGATCATGCCGCCATCAGCATCTGGGCTGGCCACACTGGCAACTCGTCCACCTGGCTTATTCCTGGCGAATTAGACACAGACCTCGACGATCGCGAAAGCGACCCGGTCAACGCGTACGCCGGCGCGGCTGAGTCAGAGATCACACGCACCGACAGTGGCGCGAGACCGGCACCTTGCCTTCATCCCGCAACCCAGGTCCGCGAAATACACGGCGGATCAGCGCTTGGGCGCCCGGCAGCGGCCTCGGCCTCGGACGTGATTGCGCTCAGGCGCTGAACGCTGGAATAACCCATTGGATTCGCAAACCTACGGTCACCTCGCCGTCTTATGCACGCCGTAGCCTCCCGCCGACAGTGACCAATCCCCTCCTTTTTATCACTCGAATCGGCCATACCATGCCTTCGCTCTTGCGCAAAAACTTCGTTCCCACGGCAATACTGGCGCTTGGAATCATCCTTTCCTCCAGCTTGGCCACAACTGCAGCCGCAACATCGCTGCACGTCATCTCCCGCACAGATCAGATGACATCGTTCACCCACACCGGGCCGAGCAGGACCGAGGTGTTCAATCAGCAATGGGCCGACGGTGCCGCGCAATGCCGCGACGCGTTTCCGCAAACCACCTCGGTGCAGCTGGGCCAGGTCAACACCCGCGCGATCAACGCAAAGACCTTCAAGGTCACCGGCAAGTGGATCTGCAGGGGCTGACGACCGCGGCGAGTCAGGTCGCGTAAGTGCGGGCGTAGGCGCCCGACACGCAATCGGCCTGCCCTGCTGCACACCGGCCAGACACTGTTCGCTCGGAACGCCGCAACTGCCGCACCTGTAGCGTCATGTCCAATCCGGGCACTGTGGGGGAGCAGTCCAACGCCTCACGCGCATGCGGCGCACTCAGGAGTGGCTTGCCTCAATTCAGAACGGACAGCGCCGCCAGCGCCGTGTCCAGCGATGGTAGGGAAAAAGCACGACACGTCCGCGCTGAAGTGCGGTGCGGATGCGAGATTGCGAAGCGGGATTTTTGGCTGAAAGCCTTGATATAGATGGTGGGCCGTGATGGATTCGAACCATCGACCAAAAGATTAAAAGTCTTCTGCTCTACCGACTGAGCTAACGGCCCACTGACCCGACTATGCGTCGGGGTGCGCATTCTACCCTACACAAGCGTCAAGACGAAATCGCGTAATGCGTGGGGTCCTGAACGCCAGCATCGGCGAAGCCGGCGGCGCGCAGCCGGCAAGCGTCGCAGTGGCCGCAGGCACGTCCATCCACATCGGCGCGATAACAGGACACAGTGAGGCCGAAATCCACGCCCAGGCGAACGCCCTCGCGCACGATGTCAGCCTTGCTGAGGAATTGCAGCGGTGCGTGCACGCGCAGACCGGCGCCTTCCACGCCAGCCTTGGTGGCCAGATTGGCCAGCACTTCGAAGGCGCGCACGAACTCGGGGCGGCAGTCCGGATAGCCGGAGTAGTCGACTGCATTGACGCCGCAGAACAGGTCGTTAGCCCCGACCACCTCGGCCCAGCCGAGCGCCAGCGACAGCATGATGGTGTTGCGAGCCGGCACATAGGTGACCGGGATGCCGTCGCCGCCGGCGTCCGGCACCTCGATGTCGTCGGTGAGCGCCGAGCCGCCGATGCTGCGTAGATCCACGTCGACCACCTTGTGCGCAGCGACGCCCTGGGCTGCCGCAACCCGCGCGGCCGCATCTAGCTCGGAGGTGTGACGTTGACCGTAGCGCACGCTCAGCGCGTACACGGCAAAGCCCTGCTCCTGCGCGAGCGCAATGACGGCGGCGGAGTCCATACCTCCGGACAACAGAACGACAGCTTTTTTCATTTCAGACGGCATCGACAACGGAAGACGCAAAGGCTAGCAGGGTCGGCGCCTGGCCGCGACGACGAGCGGTCTGTTCGATATGTTCATCAGCCGACGCGACATGACGCAAGCACTGGAGACTGCTCGGCAGCCGAAGTCGGACTGCAGGCACGCATTGGTCAACTGTGTGACTGGCGATGGCAAACTGCGCCTCGCAAAGTTCCAGCGCCACGCCCACGCCATCCTGCCGGCTGTGCAGAATCTGCTGAGCGCCGTCAGCGGCCCGGTTCGTCGTCCCAAAGAATCTTGTGCAGCTGCATCTGGAAGCGCACCGGCAGACGGTCGGACACGATCCAGTCGGCGAGCTGTCGCGGAGGCACTTCGCCTTTGCTGGGCGAAAACCACACCGTGCACCGACGCTCCAGTGCATGCGCCGCGACGATCCCGCGCGACCATTCGTAATCGGCGCGACTGCAGATCACGAACTTGATCTGGTCGCGTGCGGTCAGCAATGCCAGGTTGTCCCAGCGGTTGCGCTGCTCTTCCCCGGAAGCGGGCGTCTTGATGTCGACTACACGCGAGACGCGTGTATCGACCTCGGAGACATCCAATGCGCCGGAGGTTTCCAGCGACACGTCGAAGCCTGCATCGCAGAGCTTCTGCAGCAGTACCAAGCAACGCTTTTGCGCCAGCGGTTCACCGCCGGTCACGCAGACATGTCGCACGCCATGGCTGGCGACTTCGGCCACGATTGCGTCGATGTCATGCCACTGTCCGCCATGAAATGCGTAGGCGGTATCGCAATAATTGCAGCGCAACGGGCAGCCGGTCAGTCGCACGAACACGGTTGGCCAGCCAGCAGCTTCGGCTTCGCCCTGCAAGGACAGGAAGATTTCGGTGATCTTCAATCGCGGCAGAGGCGACTGGACGATCTCGCTGGGGACGGCGGCGGCGTTCATAGGCAAAGTATGCGCCGTGCCGAGAGGCACCGACGCGGCGCGGCTCAGCGCAGTTGCTGGCCGAGACGGATGGACTGCAGACGTTCCTGGGCGACACGTGCTGCGTCTGAACCCGGATACTGAGAAACAACCTGCTGCAAGGTTTGCTGGGCTTCGTTGTTCTTGCCTTCGCCGTACTGCGACAGGCCGAGTTTCAACAGACCGCCAGCGGCCTTGTCATGCGTGGGATAGCGGCTGACGAGATCGCGGAACTGCGCCTCGGCCAGCTGAAAATTGCGGGTGGCGTAATAACTCTCACCCAGCCAATACAGCGCGTTGGGGGTATAGACACCATTGGGATAGAGCTCGAGAAAGCTCAGAAACAGCTGCGACGCATCGTCGTATTTGCCGTTTTTCAATGCATCGAACGCCACGTTATAAGCAGTGCGCTCGTCGTTGCTGACAGCCAGGGTCCCTGCATCGCCATGGACGGACGGCGGCTTCTCGGAAGTGGCCGCCGTTGCAGGCCGCGCGGCCGGAGCCGGGGCTGGGGTGACGCTGCCGGTCGCTGAAGGCAGCGGAGGCGTTGCGCCACCTGCACCTTCCAGCCGGTTCAGACGTCCGTCCAGGTCCAGATACTGGTCCTTGGACTGTTGCTTGAGTTGCTCGTTGTCGTGCTGCAGCTGTTCAACGGTCGCACGCAAGCCCTGCAGGTCCGAACGCGCCTGCTGCAGCTGATTGAGGAGATCGTTATTGGCCTGACTGTTGGCCTGCTGCTGCTCGAGCATCGCCACACGATCAGCGAGACTGGCTCGCTGGGCGTATGCCGGCGCGGCGACCACAAGGGCCGCCGCGACGAACAGAGATGTCACTCGAAAGCGCATCGTTTCTTACTGAGCCGTGTACACGATTTCGACGCGGCGGTTCTGCGACCAGCAGCTTTCGCTGGTTTCGGTGCAGACCGGACGCTCTTCACCGTAGCTGACGACGGTCAGCTGGCTGGCCGAACCACCGGCAGCCTGCAGCGACGACGACACTGCATTGCCGCGGCGCTCGCCCAGGCCCATGTTGTACTCGCGCGAACCGCGCTCGTCAGCATTGCCCTGCAGGGTGATGCGCGAAGACGGACGATCGCGCAGGTACTTGGCGTGGCACGCCATGATGGCCTGGAATTCCGGCTTCAGGGAGTCCTGATCCAGGTCGAAGTAGACAACGCGCTGGCGCAGGCAAGCATCGGTATCCAGGTCGCCCGGGCCGTACAGGCCAGAGGTGGCCGGGCCGGTGGGAACGGAGGAACCGGCGGTGGTATCGGTTGCAGGAGGCGGAGTTTCCTTCACCTTCTTCGAGCAACCAGCCAGCACGGCAACGGACAACAGGGAGACAAGCAAGACGCGGGTGGACTTGTTCATGGGATACCTATGGAGGCTCTGGGCCAATGAGTGGTTTAACGCAGCGAAATATTAACATTAATGCGCGGTTCGGTAAGGCCCCCAAGCGGGTTCTCTCACATCACCATCGGCCAGAACCAGACGCTGGCGGACCCGAGCGTCGGCAGACACGGCATAAAGCACGCCCCGGCCACCCTCACGTGCGGCGTACAACACCATGCTGGCATTGGGCGCGAAGCTCGGCGATTCATCCAGCGAACCCGGCGAGAGCGTGCTCCAGCTTGGCGAACCCAGGCTGCGATCCATCATGGCGATGCGGTAGCTGTTGCCACTGCCCTGCGCAACGGCGATCTTCTTGCCGTCGAACGACACGCTGGCAGTCGCGTTGTAATTGCCCTGGAAGGTCACGCGGTTAGCACTGCCGCCGCTGGCAGCCACCTGGTAGATCTGCGGACGACCGCCGCGATCGGAGGTGAAATAGATGCTGCCGCCATCCGGCGCCCAGGTCGGCTCGGTATCGATGCCGAAGTGGTTGGTCAGCTGCGTCAGCTGCTTGCTGCCCAGATCCATCACGTAGATCTCCGGGTTGCCGCTACGCGACAGCGCCAGCGCCAGGCGACGGCCGTCCGGCGAGAACGACGGTGCACCGTTGATGCCGCGGAAGCTGGAGACCAGTTCACGCGCGCCGGTGGCGATGTCCTGCAGATAGATCGAGGAGTTACCACGCTCGAAGCTCACGTAAGCCAGCTTCTTGCCGTCCGGGCTCCAGTTCGGCGACAGCAACGGCTCGGCCGAACGCACGATGGTCTGCGGGTTGTAGCCATCCGAATCGGCCACCATCAGCGCGTAGCGCATCGCGCCACCCTTGCCGCTGGCGGTCACGTAGGCAATCCGGGTCCAGAACGCGCCACGCACGCCGGTGATTTTTTCGTAGATCGCATCGGCCATCTGATGCGAAACATCACGCATCGCGTTGGCGCGCGCTGTCATCGCCAGCCCGAGCATGCGCTCGCCCTTGGCCACATCGAACAATTCGTATTCGACGCGATATGCGCCCTCGCCCGCATCCATCACGCGGCCGACGACGATGTAGTTCTGCTTGAGAGTGCGCCAGGTCTGGAACTGCACCTCGGTGCCGCGGGTGGGCTTTTCGACGATCTGTGCAACCGGCAAGGTGCGAAACTGGCCGGAGCGATCCAGATCGGCGCCGACGACGGCAGACACATCGGTCTGCGGTGCCGTGCCGGAGCCCTGGTAAGGCATTGGGACGACGGTGATCGGTGTCGCCGAGGCGCTACCGCCGACGATGTCGATGGTAAGCCCTTGCTGTTGCGCGAGCGCGCTCAGCGGCAACAACAGGGCGGTCAGGGCAGCTAGCCAACGCAGCGGTTTTTTCATGGACGGCTCGGATCGGGCAGGAAAAGTGTGCAAGGGATACCAATCAGCGAGTGAACATACTCGCAATCATGAACGAGACAACGTGAAAATGGAGCGAGCGGTCGAGCGGCGAGGCAACCCCGCCCGGCCTGAGCCAGTCGGCGCCGCCAAGCCCCAATCGACGCCGGCAGGATACGAGACGACAACCTAGTTGCCCCGGTTGTGGTCCGGCTGTCGTTCTGCGGTGCAGCGCTCGCAAGCTGCCGCACCGCGATCACTCCAGCGCTTACTGGTCCTGCGCAGTGAACACGAAGGTCAGATTGCGCTGGAACACCGATTCGAACCCGCGATACGGCAAGGGTTGCGCGCTCAACACCGCAGCCTCGATCGAGCGCTGGCCGGCCTCGTCGTACGGGCAGCCCGGCGCGACCTTGGCCTCCATCACGCTGCCGCCCGGCAGCTGACGGATGTTGATGGTGCACTTCTGCCCCGGCGGCACCGATGGCGGACGCACCCACTGGGACAGCACTTTTTGCTGGATCGCCGCGGCGTACTTGGCCGACAGGTCGGTACTGGTGCCCCCCTGCCCTGCAGTCGGCTGCGCACTGGTCGCTGCTGCGGCAGAGGCCTGCTGGGCGCGCGCAGCAGCAACCTGGCGCAGCTTCTGCTCGGCCAGCGCGGCTTCCTTGGTGGCCTGCTCGCGCTGCCGGCGGATGTCGGCGATCTTTTTCTGGCGCTCGGCGTCGGCAGCCTGCTCGGCAGCGGCCTGCTTTTTCTTGGCGTCGGCTTCTTCCTGCTGCTTGGCCAAGCGAAGCTTCTGCTCGGCCTCTTCCTGACGTTTGCGCTCGGTCAGGTCGATCTGCTCCTGGCGCCGCTTGGCTTCCTGTTCCTGCTTGGCCTTCTCTTGGGAAATGGCCAGCGCGTCGACCTTGTCCTGGTCGACCTTGTCCGGTTGCGCAACACGCTCCTGCGCCTGTGCCTGCTGCTGCGTGGGCGCATCCTGCGGGCGCGGCTCCGGGATCGGCTGCGGCGGCGGCACGCTGTCTTCCGGGGCAGGCTCGGGCAATGGCGCCGGCGGCGGCGGTGCTTCGACCGGCGTAGCCTTCAGCGCCTGACGGGCGACGCGCGCCTCGGCGGCAGAGACGTCCAGCGAGGCCTCCATGCTGGGGTCGCCCGCAGCCGGTTCGACCGAGCGTTCGGGCGACCACAGCCAGCCGGCGATGAACACCAGCGCGACCAGAATGTGCACGACCAAGGCCAGCATGACCGGCCGCAGCCAGCCATCCTCGCGCGCGCCCTGGGTGGGAAATGCGTCAGCGTGCATCGCTGCCTGCAGTGCCGCCGGAGTCGGAGATCAGGCCGACCTTCTCGACCTTGGCCTGCTTGAGCACGTCGATGGCATCCATAATCTTTTGATACGGCGCGGCGCGATCGCCGGCCACCACGACACGTGCGTCCTTGTCCTGCGCCACGATGGCGGCCAACTGGGCCTGCAGCGCATTGACGTCCATGGCCTGCGGCTTGCCCTTGGGCAGCTGCAGCGCCAACTGGCCATCGGCGGCGACCACCACCACGATCGGGTCCTGCTTGCTTTCCAGCGCCTTGGCGCGCGAGCTCGGCAGGCTGACGTCGGTGCTCAGGGTCAACAACGGCGCGGTCACCATGAAGATGATCAGCAGCACCAGCATCACGTCGATATACGGCACGACGTTGATGTCGGATTTGAGCTTGCGCTTCTTACGGCGGGAAATACCGGAGATCATCGCGAAACGTTCCTAATTAGTCCCTCGCACACACGTGTGCGATTTGTCGCGAGTGGCTCGCCTGTCCAAGTCCTGCAGACCGGTGCGTGCGCAGCGGCGGTGGACGTATCCACCAGCCGCGCCATGCAGGCTTCTGCAACGCGCGTGCGCAGGCCAGAAAACTTGCGAGAGACGCGCATTACTCGTCTGCGCCGGCCTGACGCTGCAGGATGGAGCTGAACTCGTCGGCGAAGGTCTCGTAGCGCACCGACAGCCGTTCCACACGGGTGGTGAAGCGGTTGTAGGCCCATACCGCCGGGATCGCCACGAACAGACCGATGGCGGTGGCGAACAAGGCTTCCGAAATGCCTGGCGCCACGGCCGCGATACCGGCCTGCTCGCCACTGCTGACCATGTCGTGCATGGTCACCATGATGCCGAATACGGTACCGACCAGACCGACGTACGGTGCGGTGGAGCCGATGTTGGCCAACAATTCGAGATTGCGCTCCAGCTGATCGACCTCACGGGTAAACGCGGTCCGCATGGCGCGCTGTGCGCCTTCCAGCTGCACGCGCGCATCGAGGCGGCGGCGATCGCGCAGCCGCGAGAACTCGCGGAAGCCGCTTTCGAACATCGATTCCAGACCACCGACAGTGCGGTTGCGGTCGGTTGCCGATGCGTAGAGCTTGGCCAGATCGGCACCGGACCAGAAACGGTTTTCGAACTCGTCGGCCTCACGGTTGGCCTGCTTGAACGCACGCGCCTTGCGGAAAATGATCACCCAGCTGATGAACGAGCCGATCAGCAGCAACAGCACGATGATCTTGACCGGGATGCTGGCGCGCAGGATCAGATCAACATAGTTGATGCTGCTGTTGTGCGCCGCCGTGGCGGTTTGCGCCGCGGCCGCGGTGACTTCCTGCGGTAGTGCTTCCACTACCGTGTCCTGCAGGGCCAGGAGCAATGCAATCGACATCCGTTCGTTCCTCAGTAATCGGATTCTGGGGTTTCTAGAGCTTTCAAAACGTCATACACCGCATCGTCCATGCCGCGCGGGCGGAAGTCGCTGGTGCCGAGTGCGGCAATGCGCACCTCGGCAGTCAGCAGCACCTCGCCCTCGCGACGGACCGACTGTGCAAACAGCAGGCTGGCCCGTCTGCATTTCAGCAGCACCGCCGACACTGACAACGCGTCGTCGAGCCGGGCCGGCTTGAGGAAATCCAGTTGCATCGAGCGGACCACAAACACCAGACCGTGGTCCTGGCGCATCAGATCCTGCCCGTAACCGGCCGCGCGCATCCACTCGGTGCGCGCGCGTTCCATGAAGGCGACGTAGCGCGCGTGGTAGACCACCCCGCCGGCGTCGGTATCTTCCCAGTAGACGCGTGTCGGCCAACTGAATACAGGCGGGGATTCGGAAATCGGGATGACGGGAGTGGCGGTCATGGGCATGGATTTCTGGTCGAGACGGCCCAGCCTGGCGACGAAGAAAGCGCCATCAAAACAGGTCTCCCGGTTCGCCGATGCCCGGGGCGCGGTCGCGCGGCGGTTTCAGGCCCAGGTGCAGATAGGCCTTGGGCGTGACCATGCGACCGCGCGCGGTGCGGATCAAAAAACCCTGCTGGATCAGGTAGGGCTCGATCACGTCTTCCAGCGTGCCGCGCTCTTCCGACAACGAGGCGGCCAGCGATTCCACTCCCACCGGGCCGCCATCGAAATGTTCGACGATGGTGCGCAACATGCGGCGGTCGAGCTCGTCGAAGCCTTCCGGATCCACTTTCAGCATCTGCATGGCGGCCTGCGCCACCGGCAGATCGATATGGCCGGCGGCCTTGACCTGGGCGTAATCGCGCACGCGGCGCAGCAGCCGATTGGCGATACGCGGGGTGCCACGCGCACGTCGCGCGATTTCCGCGGCGCCTTCGGGCGTGCAATCGATGCCCAGGATCGCGGCCGAGCGGATCACGATACGGGTGAGCTCTGCGGGCGAATAGAACTCCAGCCGCTGCACGATGCCGAAGCGATCGCGTAGCGGTGCGGTCAGCAGGCCGGCGCGGGTAGTGGCGCCGATCAGGGTGAACGGCGGCAGATCGATCTTGATCGAGCGCGCGGCCGGGCCGTCGCCGATCATGATGTCGATCTGGAAATCTTCCATCGCCGGGTACAGCACTTCTTCCACCACCGGCGACAGCCGATGGATTTCGTCGATGAACAACACATCGTGCGGCTGAAGGTTGGTCAGCAGCGCGGCCAGATCGCCGGCCTTTTCGATCACCGGCCCGGAGGTGGAGCGCAGGTTGACGCCCAGCTCGTTGGCGATGACGTGGCTGAGCGTGGTCTTACCCAGGCCGGGCGGGCCGAAGATCAGCACATGATCCATCGCCTCGCCGCGCGCCTTGGCAGCCTGGATGTAGATGTCCATCTGCTCGCGCACCGGCTGCTGGCCGAGATAATCGGCCAGGCGTTTGGGGCGGATGCTCGCATCGGCGGCATCGTCTTCGCGGGTGGCGCTGCTGGCGATGATGCGCTGCTCGGTCATCCCGCCATCTTCGCATGCCGCGCGCAGGCGGCGCAGCATCTAGACATCAAGATCGGCCTGCCGTAGCGCGCTGAAGAACGCGTCGAAGCTCCGCGCGCGCCAGGTCGGGACCAGCCCCTCCCAGCGATCGAAATACACCACGTCCGGCTCGCACTGCGGGCCGCGCGCGCGATAGTCCAGGCACAGCAGGCAATCGACGTTGTGGCACGACAGCACCAGCACCTGATCCAGACCGGCATGCAGGCACGCCGCCGCGCTGAAGTCGTCCGGATCTTCGAAGGCAGCGGCCAGATCCAGCACGCTGCGGATGCTCGCCAGCGGCGTCAGGTCACGATCCACCAGCACGCATTCCCAATCCACGTAGTGATCGGACGGAAAACGGGTGCGCAGCACCCAGCACCAGCCGGTATCTCCGCCGTCCTGGACGCTGTAGAGACGCTTGAGTAATGCTGGCAGGCGCACACCCAGCCGTGCTTCGGCGGAGGCGAAGGCATCGACGTCCGCAGCCGCTGCGTGCTCGCTCCAGTGCCCGGCGCCGCTCCAGAACGTGGTCAACGCGGGCGGCTGCGGCTGCCACCGCACCACATCTCCGTCGTGCTTGGCCTGCAAAGCGGGCGACCAGTAGTGGACATCGACCAGTTGCGCCAGCAGCTCGTCCACGTTGGCGAACACCGCCAGCCGGCGATTGTCGCCTGCGTCGACATAGACCAGGGTGGGCTCACCATCGGCTGCGGAGTAGTCCAGGCACAGCGCGCGACTGGGCGTGCGGTCATCGGCAGCGATGGCGATCACGCGGCGGTCGTCACCACCGGCGGCCAGACCGGCATACGCATCGTTGCGGTACTCCTCGCGAGCACGGACCTCGGCGAAAGAAAACAGCTCCGCGCTGCCAAGCAGGCGGGCACGCGGGATCAACCATTCGGCCTGGAGCCAGTTGTCCGGCTCCTCAAGGGACTGACCACGCGCCATCTGCACCGCGCCGCCGTCGTAGCGTGCGTACAACCCACGCAACCAAGCCGGCAGGCTTACACCGAGCCGCGCCTGCGCTCCTGCGATGGCGGCCTCGGTTGCCGGGACACGCCCCAGATTCAGCGCCTCGTCCCAGAAGGTGTCCAGGCTCGGCGAGCGCCCGTAGACCATCCACTTGAGCGCGGCCACGCTCAGATCTCCACTTGCGCGCCCAACTCGACCAAGCGGTTACCGGGGATGCGGAAGAAGCCGGTGGCCGGGGCGGCGTTGCGATGCATCAGCGCGAACAGCTTGTCGCGCCAGATCGGCATGCCGCGGTTGGCGCTGGCCACGATGGTCTCGCGGCTGGCGAAGAAAGTGGTGTCCATCGGGTCGAAATGGATGCCGCCCTGGTCGCAGGAGCGCATCAGTGCCAGCGGCACGTCAGGCGTTTCCATAAAACCGAAACGCACGTACACACGGTAGAACTCGTCGCCGATCGATTCAATCTGCAGGCGCTTGTCGGCCGGCGCGTACGGGATCGGCAAGGTATCGACGTTGAGGAAGATGTTGCGTTCGTGCAGCACCTTGTTGTGCTTGAGGTTGTGCATCAACGCATGCGGCACGACCATCGGGTCGGCAGTCAGGAACACCGCCATGCCCGGCACCCGCGCAGGGGGGACCAGCATCAGGCCCGGCAGGAAGGTGTCGATGCGAATACCGTCCTTGCGGATCTCTTCGCGCAGTAGCGCGCGGCCGCGCCGCCAGGTGCGCATCATGGTGAATACCACGATGCCCAGGGCCAGCGGAAACCATGCGCCCTGCAGCAATTTGGCGCCATTGGCGATCACGAACGCCAACTCGATGAGGAAGAACACCACGCACAGCGGCAGCACCCAGTTGCGCCAGCGCGGCCACAACGAACGCGCCACCAGAGCCAGTAGCAACGTGTCGATCAGCATCGTCATCGAGACCGAGATCCCGTAGGCCACGGCCAGATTGGTGGAGCTGCGGAAGATCAGCACCAGCGCGATCACCATCACCATCAACAGCCAGTTGATGCCGGGCACGTAGATCTGGCCAATGGTGGTACGCGAGGTGTGCTTGATCAGCATGCGTGGGATGTAGCCCAGCTGCATGGCCTGGCGGGCCACCGAATACGCACCGGTGATCACCGCCTGCGAGGCGATCACCGCCGCGAGCGTGGCCAGGATGATCATCGGGTACAGCGCCCAGCTGGGCACCGCCTCGAAAAAGGGATTTTTCAGCGCGGCAGGGTGATTGAGCACCAGTGCGCCCTGCCCCAGGTAATTGAGCAGCAGCATCGGCAGGACGAAAAAGTACCAGCCATGGCGGATCGGGCGTGCGCCGAAATGGCCCATGTCCGCATACAGCGCTTCACCGCCGGTCACCGCCAGCACCACCGCGCCGAGGATAAACACCCCGTGCCAACCGTGCTCCATGAAGAAGCGGATCGCCCACCAGGGATTAAAGGCCTTCATCACCTCCGGCGCATCGACGATATTCCAGATGCCGATCGCACCCAGCGACAAAAACCACAGGCAGGTGATCGGCCCGAATACCTTGCCCACCGTTTCCGTGCCGAAGCGCTGCACCATGAACACGATCAGCAGCACCACCACGGTGATCGGCACGATAAAGGGGTGCAGGCTGGGCGCTGCGATTTCCAGGCCTTCCACCGCGCCCATCACCGAGATAGCAGGGGTGATTACGCCATCGCCGAAGAACAGCGAGGCGCCGAAGATACCGAGGATGCCGACGACGTAGGCCGAGCGCGAGCCCTGCTTGAGGGTGCGCTGGGTCAGCGCCATCAGCGCCATGATGCCGCCCTCGCCCTCGTTGTCGGCGCGCATGATGATGGTGACGTACTTGAGCGTGACCGTGACCATCAGCGCCCAGAACGCCAGCGACAGCACGCCCAGCACGGTGTCGTGGTCGCTGGTCAACCCGTAGTGCGGCGAAAACGCCTCCTTGAGGGTGTACAGCGGACTGGTGCCGATATCGCCGAAGACGACGCCGATGGCGCCGATGACCAAGGCCATATGGCTATTGGCAGGCGCATGGCCGTGGCCAGCTGCGGGAGTGGTGGTCTGTGACATTGAGTGGGCAGGTTATCGCTGAAGGGCGTGAAGAATGAGAAAGGTCGAGCCCGCTTAACGCAGCGCGGCCTGGAGTGCCTTGCGAATGACCGTGGCGACTTCGTCGCCTTCTGCCCCGGCTTCGCGTGCCATGCGCGCGGCCTCGGCTGGCTTGTAACCCAGCTGCTGCAAGGCAACGGTGGCTTCGGACACAGCATCGGGCCCCAGCTGGCCGGTGATCGGCGCGCCGCTGCTGAAGTCGGCCGCGCGGTCGCGCAGCTCCACCACCATGCGCTCGGCAGTCTTCTTGCCGATGCCTGGAATGCGCGTGAGCGCGGTGATGTCGCCACCGGTGATCAGACGGGCAAACTCGTCCACGCTCACCCCGGACAGCACGGCCAGCGCGATCTTGGCGCCGATGCCGGTGACTTTTTGCACGTCGCGGAACAGCCGCCGCTCGCCCTCGCGCAGGAAGCCGTACAGCGCGACGCTGTCTTCCTTTTGCGCGTAATGGGTGAACAGGATGACGTCGCGACCGACATCGGGCAGATCGTAGAAGGTGCTCATCGGCGCCTCCAGCTCGTACCCCACTCCGCCCACGTCGATCACCAACCATGGCGGCTGTTTGTAGGCCAGGATCCCGCGCAGACGGCCGATCATTGGGCACCGCCGGGGCGATGCCGGGAATCGGGAATCGGGAATCGGGAATCGTAAGAGCACGCGCTGCTCCCGACCCTGCTGCTGTTGCGATTCCCGATTCCCGATTCCCGAATCCCGATTCTCATTTCTTCCGGCTCCAGGCCTGTTGGGTATTGACACCCAGACGCTGCGCGGTGGCGCGGACGTGGGCGTGGGTGATGGCGACCGCCAGTGCATCGGCGGCGTCGGCCTGCAGCTTGCCTTTCAGGTTGAGCATGATGCCGACCATGTGCTGCACCTGCACCTTGTCTGCCCCGCCCTTGCCGACCAGCGCAAGCTTGATTTCGGTGGCAGCGTACTCGTGCACCGGCAGATCGCGCATGACGACCGCGCAGATCGCCGCGCCGCGTGCGTGGCCGAGCTTGAGCGCCGAGTCGGCGCTTTTGCCCATGAAGACCTTTTCGATCGCCACTTCATCCGGCCGGTAGGTCTCGATCAACTCGCCCAACCCGTGCAGCAGACGCTTGAGCCGCTGTGCAAAATCGCCCTCGCCCAGCAGCAGCAGCGGTGCGTGATGCACATGCCGGCTGCGACCGCCCTCGTCGACGTCGATGATGCCGACCCCGGTGCGCTGGGAGCCGGGATCGATGCCCAGGATGCGGGTCATTGGGGGGCCGGGAATTGGGAGTCGGGAATCGGGAATGGGTAACGCAGCCTCCTAGCGTGCTCGACGCTGCCGAGCAATGCAGGATGCCGCTGTTTCGATTCCCGATTCTCCATTCCCAATTCCCGGCGCTTACGCGCCAAGCGCCGCTTGATCGACGTTCGAATAGACGTCCTGGACGTCGTCCAGGTCTTCGAGTATGTCCAGCAGCTTGCGCACCTGCACGGCGGTGTCGCCGTCGACGGCAATGTCGTTTTCGGCGCGGAAGGTGATTTCGGCGTGGGCCGGCTCCAGGCCGGCGGCGGCCAGGGCGTCCTTGACCTGAGCGAAAGCCTCCGGGGCGGTCAGCACGTCGATGGCGCCGTCTTCCGGGTAGACCACCACATCGTCGGCGCCGGCTTCGATGGCCGCATCGGTGAGGGTATCTTCGTCGCTACCGGCGGCAAAACTGAGCACGCCCAGGCGCTTGAACATGAAGGCCACCGAGCCCTCGGTGCCCATGTTGCCCCCGCATTTGCTGAAGGCATGCCGCACATCGGCGACGGTGCGCACGCGGTTATCGGTCAGGCAATCCACGATCACCGCCACGCCGCCGGGCGCGTAGCCCTCGTAGCGCACTTCTTCGTATTCCACACCTTCCAGCTCGCCGGTGGACTTCTTGATGGCGCGTTCGATCACGTCCTTGGACATGTTGGCCGACAGGCCCTTGTCCATGGCGGTGCGCAGGCGCGGGTTGTTGGACGGATCGCCGCCGCCGGCGCGCGCGGCAACGCTGATCTCGCGGATGATCTTGGTGAACATCTTGCCGCGCTTGGCGTCGGAGGCGTTCTTGCGGCCTTCGATCGAGGGACCTCTACCCATGGGTGGTTCCGGACTGGCTTGGATGACAGGGCGCGGATTTTACCTGATTGCTTGCACTCACCGGGGCCGCACCATCCGCCAGCGGATGTTCACGGCGCAAACCGGCCGCTGCGCAGGAAGGCCAGCGCCTGTGCGGCGGCTTCGGGCGAGCGCAACAGCCCGCTGTGGCTGGCCTGCACCACGCAATGGTCGCGCAGCCCGGGCAGACGGGTCTCGGCCAGTGCCACGGTGCCGTCAGACCCATCGGCCAGCGGTGCCAGCCAGCGGCCGACGCCGCGCGGCACGCACCCGGCCACCTGGCCGATCTCCGCCTGCCCGTCCCAGCGCGCAAACCCTTGCTGCAACAGGGTGGCACTGCGGCCCATCGCCCAGACGCCGCCACGCCGGGCCAGCCCTTGTGCGGCAGCGCTGCCGCACAAGGGCGAGCCCAGGCAGACCACGCGGCGCACCGGCAGGTCGGGGGCATCGCACAAGGCCTGCAAGGCCATCAGCCCACCCAGGCTGTGGCAGACCAGCAATTGCACGCGGCTGGTGCGCAGGCGTTCGATCAAGCGCGGCACCGCCTGCGCCGGCCCACCAAGCACGCTGGCATAGCCGAACAACGCCGGCGCCAGCCCATCGGCGCGCATCCGGCGTGCGAGTGGCAACAGCCAGTGCGCGGTATTCCAGATCCCGTGCACCAGCAGCACGTCGGCGGTGGCGGTGGCGGTGGCGGTGACCGCGTGCTTGCGCGGACTGCGCCGGGGAATGACCGGGATGGCCGACGTTTGGCTGGGCACAGGCGTGGTTACCGGGAGGGGAGATGAGCGTCAGGCCAATGTCTGACGCGCGGAGGGTGTGCAGCAACGCCTGCGCGATCGCGATTGCAGGTCGCTGCGCCGGTCTGCGTCAAGCGCAGCCGGGCCGGAGCAGAGGCATCAGCCGCGCCGGTCCGATGCGCATGCAGTCGTTTGGTCGTCGCGCTTACTCGGCCTCCATGATCGGCTTGCGGCGCAGGATGAACTCGCGGTCGACGATCTTGCCCACCGGGAAGTCGTATTCGCCGACTTTTTCGAAACCGTAGCGGGCGTAGAAGCGTTGCGCGCCGAAGTTCTCCGACCACACGCCGATCCACAAGGTGCGTGGGCCGTCGCGTTCGAGCCAGTCCAGTGCAGTTTCGAACAGTCGGCTGCCCCAGCCACTGCTCTGGTAATCCTTCAGCAGATACAGGCGCTTGAGTTCCCCGTCGCGGGGGCGGACCTCATCGTGCGGCAGGCCGCATGGGCCGGCGGCAGCGTGGCCGACGAGCAGGTTGTCCAGTTCCAGCAACCAGATCGCGTAGTCCGGATGGGCCAGCACGACGCGCGCGCGCTCCACCGCATAGGTCTCTTCCAGAAAACCACGCAGGTCTTCTTCCGGATACAGATGCCCGAAGGTTTCGGTAAAGGTCTGCGCGGCCAGAAGCGACAACGCTTCGGCATCGTCCGGCGTGGCGCGGCGGATGCGGGTCATGCGGGACTCTCGTGCCAGGTGGACGTGGCAGCTTCTCGCATGCGGCGGCGATTCTGCAAGGTGGGGATTGGGGATTGGAGAATCGGAGAGCATCCTGCGATTGGGGCATGGGTGTGCAGGCATGGCGGGCAGGCCGCAGCACCACTGGTCTGAGCACCACATGGGTCGGAATGTCGGCGGCATGACGAAAGACACGCTGCCCCGGCGGTTCGAGCCGACGCGCAGTTGCTGCACAGGCGCTACCGGTTCCGAGACAAGTCACAGTGCGCCATTGGTTTGGGACGCGGCCGATGCGCATCCAGATGTCTGGATGCTAGGCATGCGTTGGCGTACAGCTCCTACACGACCGCTAGCGGTGCCGAGAAAAGCGCGGGGTCTTGTTGCACGGGTCGCGCCCGATGCGCACCGGCGACGCATCCAGCTTTTCGAGACAGGGCTTGCGCGCAGTGCGCGGATTGGTCGCCAAGGTTTCGGCAGGGTCGCTGCCAGCCAATCGTGGGCGACACGGCCACGCGCTGGGCGTGGCCGTGTCTGGTCGCGGGTCAGAGCTGCTTCGGGCGCACCTGCACGTGCACTTCGGCCAGCTGATCGGCGGCGATCGGCGACGGGGCGTCGGTCATCAGATCCTGCGCGCCGGTAGTCTTGGGGAACGGGATCACGTCGCGGATGGACTCGGTGCCTGCCATCAGCGCGGCGATGCGGTCGATACCGAACGCGATGCCGCCGTGCGGCGGGGCGCCGTAGTTCAACGCATCCAGCAGGAAGCCGAACTTGGCGCGCGCCTCCTCTGCACCGATGCCCAGCAACTCGAACACCGCGCTCTGCATGTCCGGGCGGTGGATACGGATCGAGCCGCCGCCGATTTCATTGCCGTTGAGCACCATGTCGTAGCCGCGCGACACAGCAGTGCGGGCGTTGGCACGCAGGTCGGCGATATCGTCCACCGCCGGTGCGGTGAAGGGGTGGTGCAACGCGACGTAACGCTGCGCTTCGTCGTCCCATTCGAACATCGGGAAATCGGTGACCCACAGCGGCGCCCAACCGTCGGCGATCAGCTTGAAGTCCTTGCCGGCCTTGAGGCGCAGCGCGCCCATGAAGTCGGACACGGTGTTGTAGCGACCGGCACCGAAGAACACGATGTCGCCGTTGCCCGCACCTACGTGCTTGAGCAGCGCGGCAAATGCGTCTTCGGAGAAGAACTTGGCGATCGGCGAGCTGACCTCGCCGGTGTCCGACAGCTTGATGTAGGCCAGGCCCTTGGAGCCGTATTTGGCGGCGTGCGCGGCGTACTCGTCGATCTGCTTGCGCGACAGCGCAGCACCGCCGGGAATGCGCAACGCGGCGACACGGCCGTCGGCATCGTTGGCGGCGGCGGTAAATACCGGGAATTCGCTCGCCTTGACCAGCTCGGCCACATCGATCAATTCCAGCGCGATACGCAGGTCCGGCTTGTCCGAGCCGTAGCGACGCATTGCCTCGGCCCAGGTCATGCGCGGGAACTGCGCGGCCAGGTCCACATCCACCACTTCCTTGAAGATGGAGCGGATCATGTCTTCAACGAAGTCCTGCACGTCGCGCTCGCGCACGAAGGCGAACTCCATGTCCAGCTGGGTGAATTCCAGCTGGCGATCGGCGCGCAGCGCCTCGTCGCGGAAGCAGCGCGCGATCTGGTAGTAACGGTCGAAGCCGGCCACCATCAAAATCTGCTTGAACAGCTGCGGACTCTGCGGCAAGGCGTAGAACTCGCCCGGATGCATACGCGCCGGCACCAGGAAGTCGCGTGCGCCTTCCGGGGTGGCCTTGGTCAGGATCGGGGTTTCGATGTCCTGGAAATCGCGCGCATCCAGGTGCCGGCGCAGCGCCTGCACCAGCTTGATGCGGGTGCGTTGCATGCGCTGCATTTCCGGGCGCCGCAGATCCAGGTAGCGGTACTTTAGGCGGGTTTCTTCGCCCGGATTTTCATGCGCATGGAACGGCAGCGGTGCGGCCTTGTTGAGGATGGTGATGCGGGTGGCGATCACTTCGACCTTGCCGCTGCGCAGCTTGTCGTTGACCGCATGCCGCGCCCGCACCACGCCTTCGACCTGTAGCACGTCTTCGTAGCCAAGGCTGGCGGCCACCGGGAACACCTCGGCGTTCTCCGGCTCCACGGTCACCTGCACGATGCCTTCGTGGTCGCGCAGGTCGATGAAGCACACCCCGCCCAGGTTGCGGGCCACGTCGGTCCAGCCGGCGAGAGTGACGGTTTGGCCGATCATGGTCTCGTCGACCAGGCCGCAGAAGTGGGTACGCATCGAAAGCTCCGCTGAAAACCCGACGCAGGACAGCGCCGGAAAGCCGGATATTCTGGGGCCGGCGGCCGGCAGGAGCAAATGCGGCGGCGGTCACCGGCGCTTAAGTCAGCGCCCGGCTGAATAGGCACCACGCCCCTCCCGCACCAAGGACGTCACGATGCTGCGCACCGCCCTGCTGATCTCCGGCTTCAGTCTTGTCGCCCTTGCCGGCACCCTGGTCAGCCGTCCCGCCGCTGCACAGGACCGCGGCTTCAACGGCCCCAGCATCACCTGCTCCAGCAACGATAACCGCCGCCGCGAGTGCGATACCCCGTTCCGTGGGCGCGCCGCGCTGGTGGAAAACATCTCCGGCACGCGCTGCATCGAAGGCCGCAACTGGGGCAGCGACCCTGGGCGCGTCTGGGTGGACAACGGCTGCCGTGGTCGCTTCGTCGAGGCGCGCGGTGGCTGGGGCGGTGGTGGCTGGAATGGCGGCGGCGACCGCCCCGGCAATGCCGCCGCCGGCACCGTGCGCTGCGAAAGCCGCGACCAGCGCCAGGCCATCTGCAATACGGGCTGGCGGCGCGCGACGATCGTACGCCAGCTCTCCGGCACACCCTGCGTGGAGGGCCGCAACTGGCATCAGGAAAACGGCCGGATCTGGGTGGACGACGGCTGCCGCGCCGACTTTGCGCAGGCCCGTGGCGGCGGTGGCTGGGAGCACGATGACGGCTACGGCGGCCGCGGCGATCGTCCGCGTGGCGACTATTCGGTGACCTGCAGCAGCGACGACCGCCGCCTGCGCAGCTGCGACTGGGACGTGCGCGCCGGCCGCCCGGTGCTGACCCGCCAGTTGTCCGACACCCGTTGCGAAGAAGGCCGCACCTGGGGCTTCGACCCGCGCCGCTCCGCGGTGTGGGTCAACGACGGCTGCCGCGCACGGTTCGACGCGCGCTAAGCGTCGCCGACCTGGACGTGCCAATCAGCGTACGACCGGCAAATGCCTGCATACACGCTCACGCCGGCCCGGATGCGGACTTTGCCGCAGGCGCAGCTGGTGCAGTGGCGGGCTTGCTGTCGCTGGCCGCCGCCGGCTTGGCATCGCCGCCGCCCGCGCTGCTGCTTTCGGTGAGGTTCTTCTTCTTTTCGCCGGCCGATTTGAAGTCGGTCTCGTACCAGCCGCTGCCGGACAAGCGGAACGACGGCGCGGTGACCTGGCGCTTGATCGTGGCGGCCGCGCAGGACGGGCAGGTCTGCGGGTCTGGGTCGGCCATCTTCTGCAGGCGGTCAAACGAGTGGCCGCAGGTGGTGCACTGGAACGCGTAAATGGGCATGACAGATCCGCTGAAGACGATGCAAGGGCGCAGATTCTAGACGGATGCAGGGAGGGCGACGCAATCATCCAATCGCGCCCTGGCGCAAGGGCAGCCTGGCGGAGACACTTTGAGGTGGCTCGTCAGTTAGGGCGTGGAAGGCCTCCTGTGTATAGCGCGCAGCGTATCCGTACCAGTTGATCCGGCATTTCCAGCAGCTCTCCCTCACCAGCATGGGCCTGGCATAGAGAGCAGCCAGCAAATTCATGCACTCACCACCAGGCGAGCGCGGCAGGCGCTCGATGCTTTCAGGTGCCATGCGTAGACACCTGGCTTCCTGCGCACGGTCCGCACCCACATAACGACTGCTGGCTACGTTTTTTTCCCGCTCTAGATGCACACCGATCGGTGTCCCGACAGACGTGGCATTAATTCGCAACCCACTCCATCGGCAGCGAGGTTGCTCATCATTACCAGCCGTTTTCGTTGTGCGAGCTCCATCGTTCAAGTCGCACCAGCGTGGCTGATACACTCGATGACGTGATCGACGCGTCTTTCCCCCCAAGAGGGCCGCATCCATGTTGCGGCTGACTGCCCTGTTGCTGGGCGTTGCCCTGTTGCTGACCGGCAGCGGGCTGCTCGGTACGCTGCTCGCCGTGCGCGGCGGCCAGGCCGGCTTCGATGCGCGGGCGCTGGGTCTGATCATGTCCGGCTACTTCGCCGGATTTTTTCTCGGCACATTCTTCGCACCGCCGTTGATCCGGCGTATTGGACATATCCGCGCGTTTGCCTTTTACGCGTCGCTAGCGGCGATCGCAGTGTTGTTGCATCCGATCTGGCTGGATCCCTGGGGCTGGGGCGTGTTGCGCCTGGTCACCGGCGCCGCATTGGTGGGTTTGTACACGGTGATCGAAAGCTGGCTCAACGCCGAGCCGGATGCACGCCGGCGCAGCCGGGTGTTTTCGGTGTACATGGCGATCAATCTGTCGGCGCTGGCGTTGGGCCAGATTCTGCTGACCGCCGGCGACGCGCAAGCACCGGCGATGTTCACACTGACCGCCATCCTGATCTGCGCTGCGGTCATGCCGGTGGTCACCACACGCTTGATTCCGCCGGAGGTGCCGCAGGTGTCGCGCCTGCCCCTGAAAATGCTGTACGCGCTGGCGCCAGTGGCCACTGTCGCGGCCGGGTTGTCGGGTCTGGCGATGGGCGCGTTCTGGGGCTTGCTGCCGGTCTATGCCAACCGCATCGGACTCGATGCCGATGGCGTGGCGATGTTCATGCTCACCGCGATCGTAGGCGGTGCAGTGCTGCAATGGCCGATCGGGCGAATCAGCGACGGGCATGACCGGCGCATCGGCCTGATCGCGGTAAGCGTGCTGGCCGCGGCCATCGCTATCACTGCGGCAGTGCCGATGGTGCAGTCGCAGACCCCCCTCTTGTTGATGCTGTTTTTCGTCTACGGCGGGCTGGCATTTTCGCTGTACCCGTTTGCGGTGGCGCATATGCTCGATTACCTGCCACGCGAAGACCTGTTGTCCGGTTGCAGCAGTTTGTTGCTGGTGCATGGTGTGGGCGCGGCCATCGGCCCGGCGCTGGCCGGCGGGGCGATACAGAAGTTCGGCCCTGCGGCCTTGCCGGTCTACTTTGCGGTGATGCTGCTGGCGCTTGCCGGCTTCACACTGTCGCGGCTGCTGCGGTTTGCGCGCCGTCGCACCCACCCCATTGCGTTCCGCCCGATGCTGCGCACCACGCCATCGGCGCTGGAACTGATGCCGGAAACCCAGCAGACCGAAGCTCCACCACACATCGGGAGCGGCCGCGGACACTGAGGCCGCAGCCATCTTGGATGGATGCGGCCCTTGCTCCCCATCATCGCAGCACAGGTCGCAAACACGTCCCTCCAGAGCACTGAATTAGCCTCGACGCCATAGAGCGCGCGACGCTGACCGGGTAAGGTACGCTGGCGAGGGTCAGGAACGCGGCCGATGTGCGTGGGTTGAATGAGCGGCAAGCAGCGCGCCTGATACGGCGCCCTCGCCACTTGCGAACAGGCTGGCAGGATATCGACGGTGCGCCCGCACGGCCGGATGCACCGCGTGCCTTGCAAGCCGCCAGGGCATCACCCACTCGGCTCACACCGCTTGGCTGATTCGACAGCATCGGGGCGCCGGCTTGGCGATACAACGCACGCGGGACATCGTGCCCAAGCCGTCATCGTGCAGTGTCATGGGCGCTCGAGGACGCGATACATCAGCATTCCCGCAAGCATCGCGGGCACGAACCACAAGGCCTCCACTGCGCCCGTTCCCAGGCCGGCGAGCGCAGGTCCCGGGCAATAGCCGGCAAGGCCCCAACCGATTCCGAACAGGCCCGCGCCGATCAGCAATCTGCGGTCGACCGGCCGCGCCTTGGCTAGGTGAAACGTCTCCGCAAGCATTGGCGCGCCGCGCCGTAGAACGAAGCGGAACGACACTGCGGTGGTCGCAACGGCGCTGCCGAGAACCAGAATCAGCGATGGATCGAAGTTGCCGAACACGTCGAGAAAGCCAAGCACGCGGCGTGCGTCGGTCATGCCGGACATTGCCAGCCCCAGCCCGAACAGCGCGCCCGACACCAGGGCGGCAAACCAACGTTTCTTCATCGTCATGTCCAGAGGTGACGTACGGCGAACGTTGTCGCCATCGCAGTCGCCATGAAGGTAAGGACTGCAGCCAGCGAGCGCAGGGAAAAAAGACTGAGCCCGCAGACGCCGTGACCGCTGGTGCAGCCATTGCCCATGCGGGTGCCCAGGCCTACCAGTACACCGGCAACGACCAGCCCGAGGCGAGGATGATCAGTGCGTGGCTGCAATGCCCCGGGAACCAGTGTCATATACAGGCCTGCGGCAGCGATCAAGCCAAGCAGGAACATCGCCCGCCACGCCACCTCCCCTGTCTTCGGAAACAGCAATCCGGCCAGAATTCCGCTGACGCCCGCGATACGCCCATTGAGCCAAAGCAGAAGTGTTGCGGACAGACCAATCAGTACGCCACCGGAAAGGGTCGTCAGCCATGTCATGGTGCCTCGGCTCCCAACTGGTTCATGGGAAGCCGCAAGTACTGGATGCCATTGGCGCTCGGCGCGGGCAACTCGCCGGCCCGGATATTCACCTGCAAGGACGGAAGAATCAGCTTGGGCGCTGCCAGGGTGGCATCGCGCTCCGTTCTCATCTTTACGAATGCTGCTTCGTCTGTCCCACCGCCAACATGCACATTACGCTGCGCTTGTTCCTGGAGCGAACTTTGCGCGCGCGCCTGGCGCCCGGCAGACGGATAGTCATGGCACAAGAACAGGCGCGTGTCAGGCGGAAAATCCAATAGCGTTTGGATGGACCGGTACAACTTGCGCGCATCGCCACCGGGGAAATCCACCCGTGCGGTACCTGTTTCGGGAGCAAACACCGTGTCGCCCACGAACGCCGCATCGCCGATGAGATAGGTGAGGCTGTCATCGGTGTGGCCTGGCGTGGCGATCGCACGCGCCTGAAGTTCGCCGATTGCAAACGTTTCTCCATCGGCGAGCAATTGGTCGAATTGCCGGCCATCTGTCGCAAACCCGGGCTCAAGCCCGAACAGTGCCTTGAAGCGCTCCTGCACGCGGGTAATGCCGTGTCCGATGGCCACCCGCGCCCCGGTCTTGCGCTTGAGGTAGGCCGCAGCGGTCAGGTGATCGGCGTGCGCATGGGTCTCCAGGATCCAGTCCACGCTCAGCGCGTGTTCGTCCACGAATGCAAGCACGCGATCTGCCGATACGGTCGACGTCCGTGCCTGGGCTGGGTCGTAGTCCAATACAGGGTCGACAATGGCCGCACGCCCGCCGTCATGGTCATACACCACATGCGTGAAGGTCGATGTTGCTGAATCGTAGAAGCTTTCGACTTGCGGATTCATCCACATCTGCTTGCTCTTTTATTTAGGTTGTCCTAAATTAGTTTTTTCAACACTAATTTTCAAGCGATTTCTAAAATAAGCAGCCATGAGCCGTTCACAGAAGAAAAAAAGGACGATCCCGTCGCCCGAAGAGATGTTGCGCTATGCCGATGAGGCGGCAGCGTTGCTCAAGGCGCTAGCGCATCCGGCACGCCTGCTTGTGCTGTGCCAACTTGTCGAAGGCGAATCCTCGGTCGGAGACCTGCAACCGATCACAGGCTTGAGCATGTCTGCGCTCTCGCAACACCTGGCGGTCCTGCGCGAGATGGCCCTTGTCACCACGCGCCGCGAGTCGCAGACCATCTACTACGCGCTTGCCGAGGGCCCGGCTGTCAGCGTCATCGATGCGTTGTGCGCCGCTTACTGCGGCAGCCAGAACTCCAGTCAATGACTTCCCTGCAATTCCTACTGGGCGCACTTTCGGGAGTCGCAGTCGGGTTCACCCTCGGACTGGTCGGCGGCGGCGGCTCGATCCTGGCGGTGCCGCTGATGGTCTATCTGGTGGGTGTGCAGAACCCACACCTGGCGATCGGAACCAGTGCACTCGCTGTCGCGGCCAACGCGCTGATCGGGCTGACCAATCATGCTCGCAAGCACAACGTCAAATGGCGTTGCGCGTCCGCATTTGCGACAGCCGGCGTCGTGGGCGCATGGTTCGGCGCCATGTTGGGCAAGGCGATGGATGGGCAACGGTTGCTCGCCCTGTTTGCCCTGCTGATGCTGGCCGTGGCCGGCATGATGGTGCGCTCGCGCGGCCGTGAAGGTGACCCTTCGGTGATATTCAACCGTAGCAATGCGCCGAAGCTGCTGGGGTCCGGTGCGGCCACTGGCTTGCTCTCGGGCTTCTTTGGGATCGGTGGCGGCTTTCTCGTGGTTCCTGGGCTTATCGCGTCGACCGGCATGCCGATTCTGTTCGCGGTCGGTTCCTCGCTCGTGGCGGTGGCTGCGTTTGGCCTGACAACGGCGGTGAGTTATGCGAGCTCCGGCTTGGTTGCCTGGTCTTTAGCTGGAGTCTTCATCGGCGGCGGGGCGATCGGCAGTCTGTTTGGCGCGCGTCTGGCCGCGCGTCTGGCCCACCGCAACGGCGTCCTCAATCTCGTGCTCGCCGGTCTGATCGTGGTTGTCGCGTTCTACATGTTGTTTCGTGCTGCCAGTGCATTCGGCTGGCTTTAACCACCATTCCCCTGCGTGCCGCCGGAAACCTACCGATGACCACCTTTCTGCTTTTCGCCGAAGGCCACTACGCCAGCGGCCAACCGACGCGGCTTCAATTGGCTGAACTTGCCAGCAAGGATGTGCGCACGGTGATCAACCTGCGCCCGCCGGAGGAGCCGGTGGACTACGAAGAGGCAGGTGAAGCTGACCGGCTTGGCCTGCGTTATGTCACGCTTCCGATCGCCAACGCCGGCGACCTTGACCACGCGCGCGTACAGACGTTCGGCCGACTGCTCGATCAGGCGCGCACCGAGGGTGCCGTGCTGATCCACTGCGCCAGCGCAAACCGCGTCGGCGCGATGGTTGCGCTCGACCAGGTGCTCAACCGAGGAACACCGCTTGCCACCGCACTCGAGCGTGGACGCGCTGCCGGCCTGAAGGCACTGGAACCGGCGGTGATCGCGCTTGCTCAGCAGCAGGATGCGTAACCCTGACACCGCGTTGGAGAGCCGCTGATGATTCGGTGGTCATGGCGTCGCTGCATTTTCGACAAAAAGCCGTGCGGCGAAGGACTTCGCGTGTCTGGATCCGGCACCACCGCCATGGCCTTCATGCCAGAGCAACTGGGCGCGTCGATACCGAACAGCGGTAACCGTCGCGCTGGCGACCGGTCCAAGGAGTAGCCTCCATGGGGTGATCGCAGCCCCATCGGTTGCGCGGTCATCATCACGCAACGCAAGCGCGGCAGGCTGCGGCTACCCCCTCCTTCGCCTGCTGGATTGCAATGGATTCGATGTCCTGCCCGCGCGTGCGCCATTCGGCCACGCTTGCCTTGCTCCTGGTGCCGCTGACCTCTCACGCATACGCCCAACAGGTCCCCGACGGCGCCGCACCATCCGCGCCGCTTGCAGACAGCAATGGCAATGGCAATGGCGAGCAAGTCTCCACGCTGGATCAGGTGCAGGTGGTCGGCCAGGCGATGACCTATTCCAAGACCACGGTGAGCAAGGAGATGCTGGACCGCCAGTTCGTGCTGGGCAGTGTCAACGACGCGCTCAACGAGTTGCCAGGCGTGGTGGTCACCGAAGCCGATGCATTCGGCTCGTCCGATTGGGGCACGCAGATCAGCATGCGTGGTTTCGTCAGCAACCGCGATACCCAGCAGATCGGCACCACCGTCGATGGCGTGCCCAACGGTGGATCGGCTTATGGCGGCGGCTCCAAGGCCAACCGCTTCATCGACATGCCGGACCTGGAAACGGTGGAGGTGAGCCAGGGCACTGCGGATATCGCCTCGCGCTCAAACGAAGCGTTGGGCGGCACACTGAACTACCTCACCGGCGAGCCGCTGGAAGAACAGCGTGTGCGGGTGATCGGCGGTATCGGCGACAACCAGGCGCGCAAGTATTACGCGCGCTACGACACCGGCCTGTTGGGCGGCAACACGCGTGCCTGGATCAGTGGCTCGTCGGCGCGCAACGACGACTGGATCGACGGTAGCGGCCACACCAGCCGCGATCATCTGGCCGGCAAGTTCGTCAGCACCTTGGACAAGTGGACCTTGAGCGGCTATCTGTCCTACGACGATGCCGACGAGTCCGAATACACCAGCGTGACGCCCGAGCAGTTCGCACGCGATCCCGAACACGACTTGCTGACAGGCAGGCTCACCGGCATTCCCTACCTGGACCAGAACTACCGCTCCGGCTCGCGCGCATTGCGCAAGAACACGTTTGGCTACCTGCGCGGCGCCTTCGACGGCGGCAACGGCATCAAGGCCACGCTCACCGGCTACGCGCATCGCATGCAAGGCCGTGGCGACTGGATTCCGCCGTATCTGGTGGACGTCACCAACGATGGGGCCGGTGCGCCGGAATCGGAGGCGCGCGGCGGCAACACCGTGTATGGCGGCAGCGATCTGGGCAAGTTGTATTACCTGACCCCGGGCGGCGCAGCCGCGACCATGCTGGCTGGTTGCGCCGGCAGCGATGCGCTGCCGGCCGAATCCAACCCGGCCTGCTATCCGGCCGGCTCGGTGCCGGTGCAGTCGTATCGCCACAGCCACTACGACAACCACCGCGCCGGCGCGATGGCCGATGTGGAATGGCGCGCGGATCTGGGCGCCATCGACAACACCGTGCGCGCCGGTGCGTGGCTGGAGCGCTACGACCGTAGCGTCACCCGCGACTGGCATCGCCTGCTCAACGTCGGCACCAATATCGGCTTCGATCATCAGCCGTACTGGGTGCAGTTCAAGGACGACTACCAGACCGACGAGCAGATGTATTACGTCGAGGACGTGATGCGCTACGGCGCCCTCGCCTGGCGCGTGGGCCTCAAGCAGTTCTTCGTCGACCAGACCCGCGACCGCCGCATCGGCGATGCGCAGCATGTGGAGTCGGATTCACATTCAGACCCGCTGCTGTCGGCCGGCCTGACCTGGACCACCCCGGTGCAGGGCCTGGAAGCCTTTGGCGGGTATTCGCAGAACTTCGCCGCGATTCCCTCCGGTGTGCTCGGCGAAACCGACCCGGTCGCGCTGAGCCGGGTGCAGCCGGAGACCGCCGACAACGTCGAACTCGGCCTGCGCCTGAGCCGCTGGCCATTGACCGGCAGCGTCACGCTCTACGACATCCGCTTCGACAACCGCATCGTGTATGTGCCGGCCAACTTCGTCACCGGTATCGACTACCTGGGCGAGACCGACGGCGTGTACGAGAACTTCGGTGGCGTGCATGCGCGCGGCGTGGAAGCGGCGCTGGGCTACGGTTGGGACAACGGCTGGCGCATCAATGGCGCCTACACCTACAACAAGGCCGATTACCTGGGCAGCGGCGATGCCGCGCGCGATACCGCGCTGGAGATCACGCCCGGCGCGCAGGTGATCGGCCAGCCGCGCAACACCGTGGTGGTGTCGGCGGACTGGCGCGGGCAGGCATGGCGCTTCGGTGTGTCCGGTCGTTATCTGGGCAAGCGCTATCTGGACGCCTCCAACCGCGCCGCACTCGATGGGGTGACCACCTTCAACGCGAATCTGGGCGTGGAGTTGTCGCAGCTATCGGCGCAGCTCAAGGGGCTGCAACTGGCGCTCACTGTCAGCAACCTCACCGACAAGCGCTATCTGGAAGGCGTGGACGGCAGCGACAGTGCCTTCATCGCCGCACCGCGCACGGTCGGGCTGACGCTGACGCTGGATCTGTAACGGCAACCTGCCATGCTGTGCGATGCCCGTAGCGCACACCGGTGCGGGCATCCCTTTCGATGCGACGCGAGTACCCATGATCGACCTGCCCCGCCGCCGTTTGCTGCAAGCCAGCCTGACCAGCGGCGCGGCCGCACTGTTACCCAGCATCGCGCGTGCCGCGGCCATCGCGCCGGACCGCCGCAGCGGCACGATGGAAGATCTGCAGCATGTGGTGATCCTGATGCAGGAAAACCGCGCGTTCGACCATTACTTCGGTGCGCTGCCCGGCGTGCGCGGATTCGGCGATCGCTTTCCGATTCCGGCCCCGCCACTGCCAGGCGCGCCTTCGCGTACGGTGTGGCTGCAGCCCAGCGAAGACGGCATGCAATGGCTCACCCCATTTGCATTGGACACGGCCGCGCAATTCGGCTTCATGCGCGTCAAGGGCACACCGCACAGCTGGCCGGATGCGCAGCAGGCCTGGGACCATGGCCGGCTCGGGCACTGGGCGGCGGCCAAGCACAATCACGCGCTGGGTTACTACGGGCGTGCGGACATTCCCTTCCAGTACGCGCTTGCCGATGCGTTCACCATCTGCGATGCGTACCACGCCTCGATCCAGACCGGCACCAACTCCAATCGCGTGTTTCTGTGGACCGGCGGCAACGACCCGCAGGCGCGCAATGGCGGGCCGGTGATCGGCAACTCGCACGACAACTTTCCGGAACTGGGCGGTTTTGCCGAGCCGTATCGCTGGACCAGCTATGTCGAACAGCTGCAGCGCGCAGGCGTGAGCTGGCAGATCTACCAGGACATGGCCGACAACTTCACCGACAACCCGCTGGCCGGGTTCGAGACGTTTCGGCAGGCCTACCGCAACGCGACGGGGCACGATGCACAGCTGCGCGCGCGTGGCATCAGTACGCGAGGCGTGGAGCAGTTGCGCACGGACGTGGTGGCCGGCCGGCTGCCGTCGGTGAGTTTCGTCATTGCCGATGCGGCCGGCAGCGAGCATCCGGATCCGTCCAGCCCCGCCCAAGGCGCGGCCTATACCGCGCGCGTGCTGGATGCGCTCACCGCCGATCCGCAGGTGTGGAGCCGCACGGCATTACTGCTGATGTTCGATGAAAACGACGGCTTCTTCGATCACGTACCGCCGCCTGCGCCGCCGTCGCCGGACCCGCGCGCGGCGGGCGGCTTTGCCGGCGCCTCCAGCATCGCCACCGACGACGACTACCATCGCCAGCCTGCACCGGGCGAGCAGAAAGTAGATCTTCTCGCGCTGCGCGGGCGCCCGTACGGGCTTGGCCCGCGTGTCCCAATGTATGTCATTTCGCCATGGAGCCGTGGCGGCTGGGTGGATTCGCAGGTGTACGACCACACCTCGGTGCTGCGCCTGCTGGAGCGGCGGTTTGGCGTGCAGGCAACGGAGATCACGCCATGGCGGCGTGCGGTGTGTGGCGACCTGACCAATGCGTTCGACTTCCGCAGCGCCAATGCGCGCCCATTCGTCGCATCGTTGCCCGATGTGGGCGATGCGGCAACACGCGCAGCCGCCCTGCGCGAGCACACGCTGCCGCCGCTGCCGGCCACCTTGCAGCCGCCCGCGCAACCGTTCGGCGTGCGTCGTTCGCGCGCCGTGCCGTATCGGCCGAGCGTGCAACTGGCACATCTGCCCGAGCGTGGCGAGGTCCGGCTACGCATGAAAAACCGTGGCGCGGCGGCGGTACTGCATGTCTACGACCGCTACGACCTGGCGGCGATCCCGCGCCGCTACACGGTGGGTACCGATGCCACGTTGGACGGCGACTGGACCACCTATGATGGTCGGTACGATCTGTGGCTGATCGGCCCGAACGGATTCCATCGTCACTATCGGGGCGACCTGAGCGCTGCGTTGTTGCTGGCCGACATCACCCAGGCAGCGGACGACCCGGCTGCGCTGTCGTTGTCACTGCACAACGCCGGAGCCCTGCCGCTCCAGGTCGCGCTGCAGCCGGCCGCTTATGCGCAGGCGCAACCGCGCGAGCAACTGCAGCTTGCCGGCGGCCAGGCCTGGCAACGCAGCTGGAAGGCGGCAGCCAGCGGCGGCTGGTACGACTTGTGGATCGAACACGACGGCGCAAGCCAACGGCTGGCCGGTCGCATCGAAACCGGTGTGGACAGCGTCAGCGACCCGGCCATGGGTGGGCCGGCGCGGCTGCAGCAAGACAGGCCTGTCGTGATCGGCCCACTGGGCTGAGCCTTGCGGCTCGGAATGCGGTGGGCGCGCATCTGAGATGTTCGGCCAGCACGCGCGGGCACCGCTGCGCTCAGCGTGCGTCGGCCGTATCCAGCATGCCGATCGTCCCTAACCAGGTTTCCACCAGATGCGGCCATTGCGCGATCGGCAGTGTGCCCGCGCGCAGACCGAACGCATGCCCACCTTCGGCATAGAGATGCATTTCTGTCGGTACACCGGCGTGCTGGAGCGCCACGTAGTAGGCCAGCGACTGACTGACGCCGTCCACGTGATCGTCCTGCGCCTGCAACACAAAGGTCGGCGGCGTTTGGGCGGTGACGGTGATGTCCGGCCGCAGCGACAGCTGGGTCGGATCGCGCGTGGCGCCATCTTCGTCCTCGTGTGCCCACAGATGGCCCGGGTAGACGGCAATGGCGAAGTCCGGTCGGCAACTCTGCGCGTCGGACGCGTCCACCGGCGGATACGTGCGCGTTGCAAAGTGGGTGCTGACCGCGGCCACCAGGTGGCCACCGGCTGAAAAGCCGAGCACACCGATCTTGTGCGGGTCCACGGCCAACTGGTCCGCCTGCGCGCGTACCAGTCCTAGCGCACGCTGTGCATCCTGCAGGGCCGTTTGCACCTTCGGGTAATAGCGGCGGTCGTTGCGCCAGGTCGGCCCCGAGTTCGGTACGCGGTATTTCAACAGCACGCAGGTGATGCCGCGTGCGGTCAGCCAGTCGCAGATGTCCGTCCCTTCCAGATCCATCGCCAGGACCTGATAGCCACCGCCGGGAAAGACCAGCACCGCCGCACCAGTGTTATGACCTTTGGGCGGATAGACCGTCATCGTCGGGCGACTGACGTCGCTCACCTTTGTCCACGGGAAACGCCCCTCGCCAGTGCCCACCGATTCGGGATTCGGGTGGCGCACCGCGTCTGGTACCGCCCCTGGCCAAAGCGGTATCTCCACCTGACCAGGCGCTGGTTGCCAGGCACTAGCAAGTGCAAGCCCGGAAACAAGCAGCAGCACCACTGCCACACACCACTGATACCGCCTGATTTGCATTGTCGATCCTCAAGAAGCGGAAGGGAAACGGGAAACATGTCATGGGCGAAGGCGCGACGTGACATGCGGGAGAATCCGAGCCGTTGCACTTAGTCCACGATGCTCTCGCGCACCGCGACCGCGACTGCCTTCAGCGCCGCGTCGCGTGCGGCGTCGTCGACCTTGGCACCGTTCAAATACGTGGTCAGCAGCAGCGGCGGCCTGCCCTTCGGCGGCCAGAGGATGGCGATGTCGTTGCGGGTGTCGGTGCCGTTGCTGCCGGTCTTGTCGCCGATCTTCCAGTCGCGCGTGAACCCTGCACGCAGGCAATCGTCGCCAGTGCGGTTGTCGATCATCCAGTCGGTCAGCTGCGTGCGCGAGGCAGGCTGCAGCGCATCGCCAAGCAGCAGCGTGTGCAGCGTCGACGCCATTGCCGCCGGGGTGGTGGTGTCGCGCGGCTCGCCGGGGGCGAACCCGTTCATCTCCGGCTCGTAGCGGTCACTGCGGGTCTTGGCATCGCCGATGCTGCGCAGGAAGGCGGTCACGCCGGGCGGGCCGCCGACCAGCGGGAACAACAGGTTGGCGGCCGGGTTGTCGCTATAGATCATCGTGGCCCGGCACAGGTCGCCGACACTCAGCGCGCCGCCGACATGGCCCTTGGTGACCGGGGCATGCTCAAGCATGTCCGAGGCACGGATCTTGACCGGTTGCGCCAACGACAGCTTGCCGCGGTCCACCTGCTGCAATACCGCGGCAGCCAATACAAATTTGAAGGTACTGCACATCGGAAAGCGCTCGTTCTCGCGCTGCCCGAGGCGCCAGCCGGTGGCGCTGTCGAGCAGGCTGATGCCCAGGCGACCACCGGTGCCACGTTCGATTTCCGCCCATTGTGCCCGCAGCAGGTCGTCCGCATTCACCGCCGGGCTGAGTGCCCGCGCGGGTCTGGACGCCGCAAACAGCATGCCCGCGCCGGTTGCGTACAGGAACTCTCGCCGATTCAACATGCGTTTGCCTCCTTGAGGAAGCCCGCAGTATCGATGCGCACGCCGCAGCCGACCATCGCGATGTTTCGATCACAGGCATGAATTGAACTAATCTCTACCGATGCCCCGCCCCCGCCTCCCGCTCAATGCCCTGCGCGCTTTCGAAGCCGCCGCGCGCCATCAAAACCTGACCCGCGCGGCGAACGAGTTGTGCGTGAGCCAGGCCGCGCTCAGCCACCAGATCAAGGCGCTGGAGCGACAACTGGGCACCAGCCTGTTCCACCGCCTGCCGCGCGGGGTGGCGCTGACCGACGAGGGTGCAGCGTTGGCGCCGGTGCTGGGCGAGGCCTTCGACCGCATCGCCGCCATCCTGGAGCGCTTCGCCGATGGGCGCTATCGCGAGGTGCTCAGCGTGGGCGTGGTGGGCACCTTCGCCACCGGCTGGCTGCTGCCACGATTGCCGGCCTTTCATGCCGCGCATCCGGATATCGAATTGCGCCTGTCCACCCACAACAACCGGGTCGATCTGGCCGGCGAAGGGCTGGATCTGGCGATCCGTTTCGGCGATGGCGACTGGCAGGGCCAGATCGCCCATGCGCTGATGGAAGCACCGTTTGCGCCGGTGTGCGCGCCCAGCATGGCGCGTGGCCTGCGCACGCCGGCCGATCTGGCGCAGCTGCCGTTATTGCGCTCCTACCGCGTGGACGAATGGCCACGATGGTTTCGCGCGGCGGGTGTGGCCGAAGTCGCCGCACGCGGGGCGATGTTCGATTCATCGTTGACCCTGGCCAGCGCGGCCGCCGCCGGTAGCGGTGTGGCATTGCTGCCGCTGCCGATGTTTCGCCAGGATCTGGACGCCGGGCGGCTGGTGTGCCCGTTCCCGATCCAGATCGACGCGGGGCGTTACTGGCTGACGCATCTACGTTCGCGGCCGGCCGACGGCCCTGCGCTCGGCTTTCATCGCTGGCTGGTGCGCACACTGTCGACGTGACCGGAGCGAGCAACCGCACGCGGCGATTGATTCCGCTTTGAAATACAGCACAAAAACGAATAGCTGCCATGGCTTTATTTCGGCATCCTTGACGACTAGCATGCCCGCCATCGTCAGTCCGAGGCATGCCCATGAAACTCCCCTTGCAGCATCTTCGTGTATGGCTTCTTGCCGGCGCATGCGTGACAGCGACCCACGCCTTTGCGCAAGTCACCGCCCCCTCCTCTGCACCTCCCGACGCTGCCGAGCAAAATCCTGCGGCGACCGAAAGCTTTGAACAATGGCTCGTCGACTTTCGCCAGCGCGCGCTTGCCGCAGGCATCGAGACCACCACACTGGACACCGCGTTTGCCGGCGTCACCGCCGACCCGTCCGTACATGCGCTGGATCAGCAGCAACCTGAGTTCACCCGATACCTGTGGGAATACCTCGACGACCGCGTCACGCCCTCGAGCATTCAGCAGGGCCAGCAACTGCTGGTCAGCAAGCGCACGTTGTTCGAGCAGCTACAGAGACAATACGGCGTGGATCCACGCATCCTGACCGCAATCTGGAGTATGGAGAGCCAATACGGCGCGCAGATCGGGGACCGCTACGTGATCCGCTCACTGGCAACGCTGGCCCACTCGGGCAGGCGTACGCGCTATGGTAATACGCAGCTGCTCGCCGCCTTGCAGATCCTGCAAACGGAGAAAGGTGTCGACCGGTCACAACTGGTGGGGTCATGGGCGGGTGCAATGGGGCAAACGCAATTCATTCCCAGCACTTACCGCGACTATGCCGTCGACGCCGATGGGGATCACACGCGCGACGTCTGGCACTCCAGTGCAGACTCATTGGGCTCTGCCGCGAATTATCTCAACAAGAGCAACTGGAACAGCCGCCTGCCCTGGGGCCAGGAGGTGCGCTTGGCCGCCGACTTCGACTACGCGCAGGCCGATATGACGATCAAGAAGACCGTCGCCGATTGGCAGCGCCAGGGCGTGCTGTGTGCAGGCAAGCCGATTGCGCCGGCCTTGGCGCAGGAACAGGCCTCGGTGCTGCTGCCCACCGGCTATCGCGGGCCGGCTTTCCTGGTGTTCGACAATTTCCGCAGCATTCTCCGCTACAACAATTCAACGGCCTATGCGCTGGCGGTGGGGTTGTTGGCCGATGGCTATGCGGGCGGCGCCGGGATCGCACAGCCCTGGCCCAAGGACGATCCACCACTCAACAGCGTGGATGCCATTACCGAACTGCAGCAACGGCTGGCCGACAAGGGCTTCGACGTCGGCGGGGTCGACGGTGCGCTGGGGCCGCAGACGCGCCAGGGCATCCGTGCGTTTCAGCGCAGCCAGGGGTTGCCGCAGGATGCTTACGCCAGCACCTCGTTGCTGGCGCGCGTGCGGTCGAAGTGAGGGCAGAAGACCGCGCCAAGTGATTGGAGGCTGCGAGGCGACACGCTGTGCTCAGCGGCGTCCGGACGCCTCGATCCCCTGCACCGCCACGCGGCGAAACGCCTCGTAGTGCGCTTGATCGGCGAACCAGTGTGGGGCGAACAGCTCGAACAAGCGGTCGTTGTGATACAGCAGCAGCACGCGCTCGTTCTCGCGGTAGCGGATGTAATCGGACCAGGGCCGGCGCAACCGCCCGTCCGCCCAGGTGATCTCCAGCCCGGTCTCGTCCCAGGCAAAGGTGTAGGTGTGCCGCAGCGCGGCCTGCTGGGCATGCAGGCGCTTGATCTTCCGTGGCAAGCCCCACAGGTGCAGCAACGCCAGGCCGATCAAGCCGCCGCCTCCGGCGCCGATCAGCACCGGGCCGATGATTTCGCCAGCTCCGATCAGTTGCAGCATGCCCGCCCCGATCAGGAGCAGGACCACCAGGATCACGATCAAGACCTTGGCCGTGTGCCGCGCATGCAGCCGCTGTGCGGCCAGATGGTCTTCCAGACTGATGGTGGCGCTGATCATGCTCGCTACGTCCCTGTGTTTGGCTCGGTGCCTAGCGTAACGCCTGCGCGTTACGCGCCCTCGATCAACTCCATCCACGCCGCCTCGGCCGCAGCCAGTTGCTGCGCCGTCGCCTCGCGGTCGCGGCCCAGCACCGCCATCTTGTCGGTGTCGGCATAGTTGCGCGGGTTCGCCAGCTCGCGGTCGAGCTCCGCCAGGGTAGCTTCCAGCTCGCCGACGCGCTTTTCGGCGCTGGCCAGCTTGTGCGGGTTGACGGCTTTTTTCGGTGGCAGCGGCTTGGTCGGCGGTGGCGGGGTGGGCGCCACTTCGGCCATCTTCTGCTTGGTGCCTTGCGCGGCCGGGCGGCTGCGCAGCCAGGCGGCGTATTCGTCCAGATCGCCATCAAACGGCTCGACCACGCCATCGGCCACGCGCCAGAAACTGTCGCAGACCAGGCCGATCAGATGGCGGTCGTGCGAGACCATCACGATGGCGCCTTCGAAATCGCTCAGCGCCTCGGCCAGCGCCTCGCGCATTTCCAGGTCCAAGTGGTTGGTCGGTTCGTCGAGCAGCAGCACGTTGGGCTGCTGCCAGGCGATCAGCGCCAGCGCCAGGCGCGCGCGCTCGCCGCCGGAGAAGCCATCCACCACCTCGAAGGCGCGGTCGCCGGCGAAATTCCATTTACCCAGGAAATCGCGGAACGCCTGATTGGAACCATCCGGCGACAGATCGCGGAAGTGGTCCATCGGCGACTGGCCCTCGTGCAGCGATTCCACCGTGTGCTGGGCGAAGTAGCCGATGCGCAGGTCCGGATGCGCACTGCGCTCGCCCGACAACGGCGCCAGCTCGCCCACCAGGGTCTTGACCAGCGTGGACTTACCCGCGCCATTGGGCCCCAACAACCCGATCCGGTCGCCCGCCTCCAACCCAAACCCAACATCGTGCAACACAGTTATGGCGTCGCTGGACCCGCGCTTTTGCGAATCCCCATTCCCCATTCCCGATTCCCGCGGCGAAGCCGCATACCCGCAAGCCGCATGATTCAGCCGGATCAACGAAAACGGCAGCCGATTTGGCTGGGCGAACTGGATGCGGAACTCGCGCTCGGCGCGCACCGCCTCGGTGCCGGCCATCTTGGCCAGCCGCTTCATGCGGCTCTGCGCCTGGGTGGCCTTGCTGGCCTGTGCCTTGAAACGGTCGATGAAGCTCTGCAGATGCGCGCGCTCGGCCTGTTCCTTGTCGTGCGCGATCTGCTGCTGGCGCAGGTGCTCGATGCGCTGGCGCTCGAAATCGGTATAGCCGCCGACATACAGTTTGGCGGTGCCGCCATGCAGGTGCAGGGTGTGGGTGGCCACGTTGTCCAGAAACTCGCGGTCATGCGAAATCAGCAACAAGGTGCCTGGGTACTTGAGCAGCCATTGTTCCAGCCACAGCACTGCATCCATGTCCAAGTGGTTCGTCGGTTCGTCGAGCAGCAGCAGGTCGCTGGGCATCATCAGCGCGCGCGCCAGATTCAACCGCACCCGCCAGCCGCCGGAGAACGAGGACACCGCGCGGTGATGGGTGTCGGCCGGGAAGCCCAGGCCGTGCAGCAGCTTGCCGGCACGCGCCTCGGCATCGTAAGCGCCGAGTTCGGCCATCTTCTGGTGCGCGTTGGCGACCGCCTCCCAGTCCTCGCGGGCGGTGGCGGCGGCTTCTTCCTGCAGCACCGCGGAGACTTCGATATCGCCGCCAAGCACAAACGACAGTGCCGGGTCCGGCAACGACGGGGTTTCCTGCGAGACGCTTGCGGTACGCACCTTGCCGGGCAGGTCCACGTCGCCCTTGTCGGCCTCCAGCTCGCCCTTCACCGCGGCGAACAGGCTGGACTTACCGGTACCGTTGCGGCCCACCACGCCGACGCGGTAGCCGGCATGCATGGTCAGGTCGACGTTGGACAGCAGCAGACGCTCGCCGCGTCGCATGGAGAAGTTGCGCAGGGAAATCATTGATGGACAGTCCGATAGAACGAAAAGGAATGAGCAGATGAGCAGCATTCCTGCGACGCCATTCTAGCGTTAACGAATAATTAGCGCCTTCAGGTTGGAAGATACGTGCGCTTCGCACCGCCGTGATCGCCACCCGCCCAGTCTAGTTGGCCCCGCTCGGGCTGCCGTTTTCGGAGTTGTCATGAACATCCCCCTGTCCTGCCTTGCGACCGCCGTGGTCGCTGCACTGCTTGCCTCTCCCGCCATGGCGCAGGACGCTGCGCCGGCCACCGCCAATACCCTGGATACGGTGATCGTCACCGGCACCCGCGTGTCCGACCGCACTGTGGCCGAATCGCAGTCGCCGATCGACATCATCAGCGCCGAATCGCTACAGGCCACCGGCACCCCCGAGCTGGCCACCGCGCTGGCACGCGCACTGCCGTCGTTGAACTTCCCTCGCCCGGCGCTGAGCGACGGCACCAGCGCGATCCGCCCCGCGCAGCTGCGCGGCCTGTCGCCGGACCAGGTGCTGGTGCTGGTCAACGGCAAGCGTCGCCACACCTCCTCGCTGCTCAACCTCAACGGCACCATCGGCCGCGGCGCGGCGGCGGTGGATCTGAACACCATCCCGGTGGCGGCAATCGCACGAGTGGAAGTACTGCGCGACGGCGCCTCGGCGCAATACGGCTCCGATGCCATCGCCGGCGTGGTCAACATCGTGCTCAAGGGCGCGGAAAAGGGCGGCAGCCTGCAGGCCGGCTTCGGCCAGTATTCGGCCGGCGACGGCAACAACTACGAGCTGTCAGGCGACACCGGTGTGGCCTACGGCGGCGACCGTGGCTGGCTGCACGTGGCCGCCCAGCTCAACCAGCAGGACCCGACCGACCGCGCACGCGGCTATGCCGGCGCGCCCAGCGTCTCGCAGCCGGCCGTGGGCCAGAAGGCATTCAAGATCGGCGACCCGGACGTCAATGCGCAGGCCGCCTCGCTCAATACCGAATACCAGTTCAGCGACAGCATCACCGGCTACGCCTTCGCCACCGCCAGCAACCGCGACATCACCTCGTTCGCGTTCTTCCGCGCGCCGGGCAGCATCCAGAACATCCTGTCGATCTACCCGCAGGGCTTTTTGCCGGAGATCCAGAGCTACGCCAAGGACCGTTCGCTGGTGGCCGGTGTGCGCGGCTCCACCGCCGGCAGCTGGGACTGGGATGCCAGCTACAACTACGGCTACAACCGCATCGATTTCCATACCCGCAACACGCTCAACGTCAGCCTGGGGCCGACCTCGCCCACCTCGTTCTACGACGGTGCGCTGGAGACCACGCAGAACATCGTCAACCTGGACGTCAAGCGCGGTTTCGACTGGGGTCTGGCGTACCCGGTGACGGTGGCGTTCGGCGCCGAATACCGCAACGAAAAATGGAACCAGTCGCCGGGTGAAGTGGGATCCTACTTCCAGGCCGGCACGCTGGCCGGCGGCGCGCAGGGCTATGGCGGATTCGCCCCCAGCGTGTCGGGCCAGTATTCGCGCAACAGCTACGCGCTGTACGCCGACCTGGAAGCCGACTTCACCGACAAGTTCTCCGCCGGCCTGGCCGGTCGCTACGAAGACTATGACGATTTCGGCAGCCAGGCCTCGGGCAAGTTGTCCGGCCGTTATGCATTCACCGAAAAGATCGCGTTGCGCGGCACGGTGGCCTCGGGCTTCCGCGCGCCGTCGCTGGCGCAGCAGTATTTCCAGTCCACCAGCACCACCTTCCTGGCCGGCAATCCCAACCCGTTCGAGATCCGCACCTTCCCGGCCGACAGCAACGTGGCGCGCGCCTTTGGGGCCGAACCGCTGGATGCGGAAACCTCGCTGTCCTACAGCCTGGGCCTGGTGCTGCAGCCCACCGATGCGCTCTACCTCACCATCGATGCGTACCAGATCGACGTGGACGACCGTATCGTGCTGTCGTCCAACCTCACCGGTACCGGCGTGCGCAGCCTGCTCGAATCGCAGGGCATCTTCGGCATCAACGGTGGGCGCTACTTCACCAACGCAGTGGATACGCGCACGCGCGGCGTGGACGTGGTGGGCAGCTACCGCTGGCAGCTGGCCGCCAGCAGCGTGGACCTGACTGCCGGCTACAACTACTCCGAAACCGAGGTGCGCAGCGTGGCGGCCAACCCGGCCGCATTGTCGGCCAACGGGCTGAGCCTGGAGCGCATCGACCGCACCGAGCGCGGTCGCATCGAGGAAGGCTTCCCGCGCGACAAGTTCCTGGTCAACAGCAGCTGGAATTCCGAGCACTGGACGCTGGCGCTGGGCGCCACGCGCTACGGCAAGTACAGCACACGACCGGCAGCGGCAATCAACGACCAGACCTTCGGCGCCAAATGGGTGGTGGATGCGTCGGCAAGCTACAAGGTCGATCGCTGGACGCTCACGCTGGGCGCGGACAACCTGCTGGATGAGTACCCGGACGAGAACAACTTCGCCAATTCCACCAGCGGGCAGTTTCCGTACAGCAATCTGTCGCCGTTCGGCTTCAACGGTGCCTATGTCTACGGGCGAATCAACTACCGTTGGTAAACGCAGCAAACGCCGCTAGCTGGTTACGGCTGACGATGCAAAGCGACTGCGCCGGTGCCGCGCAGCGCTACAGCATCGACATCAGGGTTTGATCACACGCCCCGGCCAGTCCGGCGCGTGTGCGTTGTGCGTTTGTGCGCGTGTGGCAGATGCGCAGGCGGGCGCAACCGCTTGCCGAATGCGGCTCCTGCATTGCGTCGTGCGTGCATTGCGCCCCTGCCGATCACGGTACGGTGCGCTTGCTCTCGTGCGCCCACGCACACCAGGCCACGCGATGACGAGGCGTACGCCCGGCGCGTGCTATGACCGGCGCTCCTGTCATTGCCGGAGCACGCCAATGGAAGCATCGCAACTGAGTCGGGGCCGCTTGATCGATCACCTGCATCTGGTGGTCCACGACCTGCCGGCGAGCAAGCGCTTTTATCAAGCCGTGCTCGAGGTCCTTGGCATTCCCATAGGCGGCGAGGGCGACCGCCATTTCTGGGCCGACGAATTGTTTGTCTCCGACCGCGACACGGTGGCGCAGGGTGTGTTGACCGGCCGCCACCATCTGGCCTTTCAGGCGCGCGATATTGCGATGGTGCAGGCGTTCCATCGCGCCGCCCTGGCCAACGGTGGACGCGACAACGGCGCGCCGGGTCTACGCCCCTATCACCCAAGTTATTACGCAGCATTTGTGCTCGATCCGGATGGCAACAATATCGAGGCGGTCTTCCATGGTCCTGCGCAACGCAGTGCAGATTCGGTACAGATCACCTATTGATGCCCAAGTTTCATAACAGGTATCGATGCCCAAAATGGGGCAACGCAATCCGTTGCCCGGCATAGGTAACTGCAATCGACGCCTCACTTTGGTGCACGATGACAACGTTGGCATCAGCACATGCTTGATGACAGTTGCACGCGCAACGTAACCAAAATTTGACATGCGGTTACGCGTGGTTAATGGTTGAGAACGCACCGCAGCTGCCGCAATGGACGCGGCCTGGGAGGGGGCCCACTGCGTGCATCCGTTCCCCACTCGGAGTTGTTACCGCATGAATTGCAAGTCCAGTCCACTCGCAGTCGCTGTTGTTGTTGCCTTGTCGTTTTCCGCTTCAACCGCAGTTGCGCAGTCGCAAGCTCCCACCCAGAAAACCCTCGACACGCTGATCGTGACCGGTACGCGCGTGGCCGACCGCACCGTGGCCGAATCGGCATCGCCGATCGACATCATTTCGCCACAGGCATTGGAATCGACCGGCACCACCGAGTTGGCTACCGCGCTGTCACGCGCGATCCCCTCGCTCAATTTCCCGCGCCCCGCCATCTCCGACGGTTCGGACGCGGTGCGCCCCGCGCAGCTGCGGGGCCTGTCGCCCGATCAGGTGCTGGTGCTGGTCAACGGCAAGCGCTATCACAGCACCGCGCTGATCAACCTCAACGACACCCAAGGCCGCGGGTCATCGCCGGCAGACCTCAACACCATCCCGATCGCGGCAGTGGAGCGCATCGAAGTGCTGCGCGACGGTGCGTCGGCGCAATACGGCTCCGATGCGATTGCTGGCGTGATCAACATCGTGCTCAAGGGAAGCGGCGAAGGCGGCAGCGTCAATGGTCGCTATGGTAAATACAGCGCCGGCGATGGCGAGCAATACCAGCTGTCCGGCGATGCCGGTTTCAGCTTCGCCGGCACCGGCAAGGTGCATCTGGCCGCGCAGGCCGGGCATTCGGACCAGACCAATCGCGCGTTGCCGTTCGGCGGCCGCGTGGAGCAGCGTTACGGCGACCCGGAGATCGACCAGGGCGCCATCTCGTTCAACGGCGAATACAGCCCCACCGATTACCTCACTTTCTATTCGTTCGGCATGGTCAGCCGCCGCGAAGTGCTGTCCAACGGCTATTTCCGTTTTGCCGGCGACAACCGCAACCGCCCGGAAATCTATCCGGACGGCTTCCTGCCGCAGATCTACAACGTCAGCAAGGACGTGTCGTGGGTGGGCGGGTTGAAGACCTCCACCGAAGGCGGCTTGAACATCGATCTGAGCTACAACTACGGCCAGAACAATCTCACCTTCGATGTACGTAACAGCTTGAACAACAGTTTAGGGCTGGCCAGCCCGACCGACTTCCATGCCGGTACGCTGGAAGTCACCCAGAACGTGCTCAACGCCGACTTCACCAAGACGCTCGATTGGGGCCTGGCCTACCCGGTCACGCTGGCCTTCGGCGCGGAATGGCGCGGCGAGAAGTTCAATCAATCGCCTGGCGATGCAGCATCGTCGGCCAACGGCGGCATTCCCTCCGCCAACGGTGCGTTGATTCCCGGCGCGCAGGTGTTCCCGGGCTTCAAGTTGTCCGATGCCGGCTACTACAATCGCAACAGTCATTCGGCCTATGTGGATCTGGAAGCGGATCTGACCGAGAAGTTCTCCGCCGGCCTCGCCGGGCGCTACGAGAAGTACAGCGACTTCGGCGACACCGCTACCGGCAAGCTGTCGCTGCGCTATGCGTTCACCGACAAGGTGGCGCTGCGTGCCACCGCCTCCACCGGCTTCCGCGCACCATCGCTGCAGCAGCAGAACTTCCAGTCGATCGCCACGCAGTTCCTCAACGTGGCGCAGCCCAACGGCTCGGTGACCGCGATTCCGTTCGAGATCGGCACCTTCCGCACCGACAACCCGGCCGCGATCGCGCTCGGCGCCGAACCGCTCAAGGCCGAGGAATCCAAGAACTACGGGTTGGGCGTGGTGTTGCAGCCGGTGGAGAACCTGTACATCACCGTCGATGCCTATCGCATCGAGATCGACGACCGCATCGTGCTGTCGGAGAACCTGACCTCTACCGCAGCGCGTAATTATCTGCAGGCCAATGGCTTCCCGGGGATCGGCGGCGGGCGCTACTTTACCAATGCCGTGGATACCAAGACCCAGGGTGTGGATGCGGTCGGCACCTATCGCTGGGCCCTCGATGGTGGCAGCGCAGAGCTGACCACCGGCTACAACTACAACAAGACCGAAGTCGAACGCATCGCCGCCAACCCGGCTGCACTGGAAGCCATCGACCCGGGTGCAGTGCGTATCGGCCGTGCAGAACTCGGCCGCATCACCGAAGGCACGCCACGCGACAAGTTCTTCCTGGGCGGAACCTGGTCGCCGGGCAACTGGTCGTTCACCGGCACCGCCACACGCTGGGGCGAGTTCAGCACCTTCGGCACCAACGCCGGCAGCGACCAGACCTATGCAGCGAAGTGGACGCTGGATCTGGCCGCGTCCTACAAGCTGGGTGCGTGGAACTTCACCGTCGGTGGCGACAACGTGCTCAACGAATATCCGGACCGCCAGGAAGCCGGGCTCGGCACGCGCACCTATCTGCCCTACAGCAGCGCTTCGCCGTTCGGTTTCAACGGCGCGCTGGTGTACGCCAACGTGAACTACAAGTGGTAACTGCGGGTGCCGGTCGGTAACGACGGCGCTCACCTGGCACGGCGACGCCGGACAGCGCGTTGCCGACCGCAGCGGTATGTGCCCGCACTTTCGTAATCGGGAGTGCGGGCGCTCAACCCCTCGGCTTGTCCGCTTTCGCAAGGACGCCCCGCAAGGATGCACAGCGCGCGGCATGGCGCGTTGCAGATCGTCGGCATTGCCGCGCCTGCCGCTTTGCATCTGCAAAGACCCGGCCTGCATGCCCGATCACCCTACGCAGTTGTCTTCCCCCGTTACACGCATTTCACCGCTGCGTCCTTCATCCCCTTTGAGCCTTGATTCCCATGCACACCTCCAACGCACTTTCGCTGGCGATTTCAGTCGCACTCACCGTCTGTTCCTTCGCTGCCAGTGCGCAGTCGCAATCGACCCAGCCGCAGAAGACCCTGGACACCCTGATCGTCACCGGTACGCGCGTCAGCGACCGCACCGTGGCCGAATCCGAATCGCCGATCGACATCATCACCGAGCAGTCGCTGCAGGCCACCGGCGCGACCGACATCGCCACCGCTTTGGGCAAGCTGCTGCCGTCGCTGAACTTCCCGCGGCCGGCGATTTCCGACGGTAACGATGCAGCACGCCCGGCCACACTGCGCGGGCTGTCGCCGGATGCGGTGCTGGTACTGGTCGATGGCAAGCGCTATCACACCTCTTCGCTGATCAACTACAACCCCTACGTGGGCCGCGGCTCGGCGCCGGCTGACCTGAACTCGCTGCCGATGTCGGCGATTGCGCGCATCGAAGTGCTGCGCGACGGTGCGTCGGCGCAGTACGGCTCCGATGCGATCGCCGGCGTGGTCAACATCGTGCTCAAGCACGGTGCCGATGCGGGCAACAACAGCATCTCGGTCAACGGCGGCATCATGGACAAGGGCGATGGCGAGCAGAACGGCATCGACGGTTCGGTGGGCCTGGCCTTCGGCGGCACCGGCGGCGACACCGCACCGGGCTGGGTACGGCTGTCGTGGAACTACCAGAACACCATGAGCACCAATCGCGGCGAAAACACCAACCGCGCCACCACCGTGCCGGGCACGCCCAATCCGGGCGGGGTGCCGTACCAGCGCCACGGCGACCCGGCGTCCAACTTCTATCAGGGGCTGGCCGCATTCGGCTACGCGTTTTCGCCCAATGTGGAACTGTACGGCCACCTGAGCATGAGCCGTCGCGAAGTCACCTCCAACGGCTATTACCGCGCGGCCGACAACACCGCGCGCAATGTGCAGGCGATCTATCCCAACGGGTTCCTGCCGCAGATCTACAACCCCACCAACGACCGCTCGGCCGTGCTGGGACTGAAGGGCAGCACCGAAAGCGAGTGGAATTGGGACGTGTCGGCCACCTACGGCAAGAACGACATGACCTTCAACATCCTCAACAGCATCAACACCAATCTGTATTACACCACCGGCGCCTCGCCGACCAACTTCAATTCCGGCGGATTCGAGACCGAGCAGGGCACGATCAACGTCGACGTCAACAAGTCCTTCGACTGGGGCCTGGCGTATCCGGTGAATGTCGCCTTCGGCGCCGAGCATCGCCAGGACCGTTACCAGATCACCGCCGGCTCGCCGGCGTCGTACTTCTTCGACCCCAACACCATCAATCCCGACGACGGCGCACCGTATCCGGGCGGTGCCCAGGTGTTCTCCGGGCTGGAGCCGTCGGTGGCCGGCAAGTTCGGCCGCCACAGCAACGCGGTCTACGCCAACCTGGAAGCAGACATCACTGACAAGCTGTCCGGCGGCATCGCCGGCCGCTTCGAAAACTACAGCGATGCCGGCTCCACGCGCTCGGGCAAGCTGTCGGCGCGCTACGCCTTCAGCGATACGTTCTCCTTGCGCGGTACGATTTCCAACGGCTTCCGCGCGCCGTCGCTGGCCCAGCAGAACTATGCCTCGGTGGTGACGTTGATCCAGGACGGCGAGCTGGTGCAGGTCGGCACCTATCGCACCTCCGACCCGGTGGCCGTTGCCTTGGGCGCCCGCCCGCTGAGCCCGGAAAAGTCCACCAACTACGGCCTGGGCGGCGTGTGGCAGCCCACCGCCAACTTCACCTCCAGCCTGGACGTGTACCAGATCCGCATCTGGGACCAGATCCTGTATTCGGATCAATTGCAGCTGGCGCAGCCGATCGGGCAGGTGGCGGCGGTGCAGTTCTTCGTCAACGGCGCCACCAGCCGCACGCGCGGCGTGGACTGGATCAACAGCTACCTCGCCGACCTGGGCAACTACGGCAAGCTCAACCTCAGCGCCAGCGCCAACTACAACAAGACCACCATCCTGGAGCTGTCCAACCCCAACTTCGGCCGCGCCAGCCAGGGCCTGCTCACCGATGCCACGCCGCGTACCAAGTACATGGCCGCGGCGGACTGGTCGGTTGGCGGATTTGCGCTGAACTTCAACGCCACCCGCTACGGATCGATCAAGCGCATCAGCGACCCGGCCGATGGCAGCCAGGACCAGACCTACGACGCGCGCTGGCTGTTGAATCTGGCCGCCAGCCAGACCTGGAACCAGTTCACCTTCACCGTGGGCGCGGACAACATCACCAACCAGTACCCGACCAAGGCGCAGCTGACCACGGCCTACGACGACCGCGCCGGCGGCCTGCAGTATTCATCGTTGTCGCCGTTCGGATTCAACGGCCGCTACTGGTATGGCCGGGTGACCTACCGGTTCTGAGAAAGCCCGCAGACCGGAGCGCTGCGCGTGGCGCACATCACCACCGCATCATCGTTTTCCGCCGCTCCAGATGCCTGCATCGATCGCGATTGCGCCCGATGCAGGCACGCAACAGGCATCACCGAGCACTCGGTGGTGCCTTGTTTTTTGGGACAGGGTCGTCGATGCGCGCACACCGAAGGCTGCGGCAAGCCATGCAGCGAGGCTGCATCACCAGGACGCCAGCAAGGCATCCACGCCGCGGAGATTGGCACGGTCGTTCCATGTCAGCGTCTGAAGCTGGTCTAGCCGCAACGCCGGCAACTGCGTGAGCAACGCCGCAAGCGCGGCTTCCATCTCGATCAACGCAAGCCGGTTGCCCAGGCAGTGGTGGATACCGCCGCCGAACGACAGCGCGCGGCCCTGTTGCCGGCGGATATCCAGCACCTGCGGGTCGCTGAATTGTGCCGGATCGTGATTGGCCGCACCCAACATCAGATGCACCATCTCGCCTTCGTGCAACGTGCTCCCCGCGAGCTCGAAATCCTGTAGCACCGTGCGCGTGGCCATCTGCACCGAGCTGTCGTAGCGCAGGCATTCGAGCACTGCATTCGGCAGCAATGCCGGGTTGGCTCGCAGCTGCGCCAACTGCTCGGGATGCCGATGCAGCGCAACCAGGGCGTTGCAGATCATGTTGGAGGTGGTTTCGTGGCCGGCAAAAAACAGCAGGATCACATTAGAGACGATCTCGTCGCCGCTCAGCCGGTGACCGTCATCTTCCGCGCGAATAAAGCGTGAGATCAGGTCGTCGCCGTCGCTGCTTCGGCGCGCCTCGATCACCGCATGAAAGTAACGTTCCAGCTGCAGATACGCTGCGCTGGTGGCCTCGAGCTCGTCAGGCGTCATCATTGGGTCGAACACCTTGGCCAGCGCGCTGGTCGCATGCCCGACCGTGGTGGCATCCGCAGGGTCGATGTCCAGCATGCGGCAGATGATGCGGATGGGGAGCGGAAAGGCGAAATCACGCAGTACATCGCAGTGGCCGTGTGCGCGAAACCCCGCAATCAACGCCTCGGCGGTGTCGCTGGCCACCTTGCGCATGGACTCCATCTGCCGCGCACTGAATGCCTGGGTCATCAGCCCGCGCAGACGCGTGTGCACGGGAGGATTGACCAGCAGAAACATGCGACTCATGCCTTGAAACAGCGGCATCTCCACGGCTGCGGCGCCATAACGCAGACGGATGCTCTGCAGATAATCGCGGCCGACGCGCCGGTCGCTGAGCAGGCTGTCGACCACCGTGTAGTGGCCGGTCATCAAGCGACGTTCTGCGACCTCCACCAGCGGCCCCTCTGCGCGCAGCCGTGCATACGTCGGATACGGGTCCTGACGAAAATTTTCTGTTGCGAAGTCGCTGAGATGCATGATCTGGGCTCGTTGGGCGTGATCGCGGGATGCGCGATGGGACGTAGGGAAGGAGTGCAGATCGCTTGCACGAAGCGACGCGAGAATTGTCGTGCGTCGCCGCGCCCCTGCCTTGCGCTGGCGCGAAGCCTTGTCGTCAAACTTCAACCGCGTGCGTCGGCGCAGCTGCGTCAGTGCGCGTGCGCATCGCTGGCAGCGTGTTGACGCGCCAACGCTTGCGTCATTGCCTGCGCAACGGCATGCGCATGGCGCGTTGCGAGCAACGAGCAAAGCGGTGCAGCAATTCGCCGCGCCTGCTGCGGCCCACTATCTGCAAAAGATGCGCACCACCAACCCGCCAGACTCGCCGGCCGCCTGAGGACTGCATAACGGCATGGCCATGGGGCGGTGCAATTCTGAGCGCTGTTTCGCGCTGTTTCGCCCTGTTGCGCCGTCGCACTCCATTGTCGATGGTGGCCGCTGTGCATTGATGCGCGCTGGGATGACGTTGCGGCCGTATCGGTCTATCGCTCGGCATTGCGCGCCACTGGTTCGATATGCCGGCAGCCTTCTGCGGCTTGCCCAGCGCGCCAGCATGCGCCACGTGTCGCATCGCGTTAATCATGCGCTGTGTACTATGGGCGCCCGGCCAACCGGACCGCCCTGCGGCCCTGTCCCCGCGCCGGATTCCAGCACTTCATTCGCGATGCCCGCAGGCGCTGCCCGGCGCATTTCGTTTGGCTGGTCACGCCGTTTCATCACCTCGGACACTCTCACAACGGATTGGAATGCATCACGACACCAGCCTCATCGACATCATCGCCGTCGGCCTCGCGGTCGCCTTCATCCTGGGCACGCTCGCGCAGAAGGTGAAGCTCTCGCCGCTGGTCGGCTACTTGTTGGCTGGCGTGTGCGTCGGGCCGTTTACCCCGGGATTCGTGGCCGATCAGACCATGGCCAACCAGCTGTCCGAGCTGGGTGTGATGTTGCTGATGTTCGGGGTGGGCCTGCACTTTTCGCTCGAAGACCTGATGGAAGTGAAGTGGATCGCGGTGCCCGGTGCGCTGGCGCAGATCGTGGTGGCCACGTTGCTCGGCTGGGCACTGGCCTGGAGCATGGGTTGGCCGTTGATTCATGGCCTTGTATTCGGGCTGGCACTATCGGTGGCCAGTACCGTGGTGCTGCTGCGCGCCCTGGAAGAACGCCGCTTGCTGGATACCCAGCGCGGCCGCATCGCGGTGGGCTGGCTGATCGTCGAAGACCTGGTGATGGTGCTGGCCCTGGTGTTGCTGCCGGCGCTGGCAGATGCGCTCGGTACCGGCACACCAGCGGCGCACGCAGGCGAGTCCGGCTCGTTGCTGGCCGCGCTCGGGCTGACCTTGCTCAAGATGGTGGCCTTTGTCGCCGCGATGCTGGTGATCGGGAGACGGGTGATCCCGTGGTCGCTGGAAAAAGTGGCCGCCACCGGTTCGCGCGAATTGTTCACCCTGGCCGTGCTCGGCATCGCGCTGGGTGTGGCGTTCGTGTCGGCCAAGTTGTTCGGCGTGTCGTTTGCGCTGGGCGCGTTCTTTGCCGGCATGTTGCTCAAGGAATCCGAACTCAGCCACAAGGCGGCCAGCGATTCGCTACCGCTGCGCGACGCGTTCGCGGTGCTGTTCTTCGTGTCGGTGGGCATGTTGTTCGACCCGATGATCCTGATCGCGCATCCCTGGCAGGTGTTGGCCACCTTCCTGACCATCACGTTGGGCAAGTCGCTGGCGGCGTTTGTGATCGTGCGCGCGTTCGGGCACCCCACCGGCACGGCGCTGACCATTTCCACCAGCCTGGCGCAGATCGGCGAATTCTCTTTCATCCTGGCCGGGCTGGGCGTGCAGCTGGCGATCCTGCCGGAGACCGGGCGCGATCTGATCCTGGCCGGCGCGTTGTTATCGATCGTGGCCAACCCGTTCCTGTTCTCGTGGCTGGACCGTTGGCAGGCCCGGCAGATTCAGGACACGCCGGCTGCAGTGGAACCGGAACTACCGCCCGGCCCGCCATTGCCGGCGGATGGCCATGCGATCGTCATCGGCTACGGACGCGTGGGCAGCGCGCTGGCGCAGTTGCTGCGCAGCCGCGGCGTGCCGGTGCTGGTGATCGACGACAACGGCGACCACGTGGCCAAGGCGCACGCGGCCGGCATCCCGGGCATCCGTGGCAGTGCGGCAGCCGACCGGGTACTGGCCGAGGCGCGTCCAGAGAACGCAAAAATCGCGATCCTGGCGATCCCGCAACCGCTGGAGGCCGGCGAGGCGCTGGCCAAGTTGCGGGCGATCAACCCGGCGCTGACCTTGCTGGCACGCGCGCATAGCGATGCCGAGGTCAAGCATCTGCTGGAACACGGCGCCGACGGCGCCGTGCTGGCAGAACGCGAACTGGCCTATTCGCTGGCCGAGATGGTGATGTCCACGCCGCCCTACCGTGCGTTGAACGTGCCGGCGTCGTAAGTCGCTACAAGCGGATGCCGGCCGGCACCTGCCGGTCGGCGCTCGCAGTGGGGCCCTGAGTGCACGGCGCACGCACTCGCAGGTTGCGCCGCCTTGCCGCGCAGTTGTAGCGCCATCGCGCGGATGCACGACCGTATGTCCCGCGTGGGCGAAGCGGCAGTCCCAAACGCGACTCCAACCCGGCCACACGCAACAGCCTGCGTGCGCGAGTGGGAGCGAATGGTTCAGACCTGAAACATCCGATGCGCCCGCCTCCTCGGCGCACCCAGGGCACGCGTCACGTTGCCCGCCAACACACTTGATAATCATTCCCATCAAGAGCAGGATGAGCGCCGGTTTCCTTGCCGGACTCTTCTATGGCGTATGCGGTTGGCGTTCTGAATGCATTGCCCAGCGTGCAGCTGTGCGAGCTGCTGGGCCGCCTCGGCTACGGGTTCGTGGTGCTGGATCTGGAGCACGTGCTGCGCGCGCCGGACGCGCTGGAACATGCGATCCGCGCCTGTGAGCTGTCCGGCTGCGAGGCGTGGGTGCGGGTGCCGGAGGTGGACGCCAAACTGATCGGCCGGGTGCTGGATGCCGGTGCGCGCGGCATCGTGGTGCCGCGTGCCGAGTCGGCGCAACAGATGGCGCGCGCCGTCGCCGCGGCGCGTTTCCCGCCGCTTGGTCAGCGCGGGATCACCGGTGGCCGCGTCACCGGCTTCGGCAACGTCGACCTGCCCACCTATATCGCCCAGGCCAATCGTGACATCCGCATCGTGCCGATGATCGAAAGCGCCGCCGGCATTGCCGCGCTTGACGAGATTCTCGCTGTGCCCGGCGTGGCGCTGGTGATGGAAGGCGCGCTGGATCTGGCGCTGGATTTGGGCCTGGGTCCGCAGCCCACGCATGCGCAGGTGTGGGAATTGCTGCTGCAGCTGCACGCGCACTGCCGCGCCGCCGATGTGCCGTTCTGCCCCAATCCACGGACCGATGCGCAACGCACGCACTGGCTGCAACAACCGGATCTGCGCTGGCTGCTCGCCGGCGAGGACCGCGCCCTGATCCAACGCGCGCTGCGTGGCCATCTGGCCACGTTCGACGCGCCCGCCTCACTACCCGCCTGCAGGAGCACGCCGTAGATGTCGACGATCCGTTTGCACACCCTGAGCCTGGCCATCGCCGCAGCCAGCTGCGGTCTGCCGCAGCTGGCGCTTGCCATAGATACGCCGGCTGTCGAGACGTCGGCTGGCGTGAATGACCAGACACCGATCCGTGCACTGGATGCGATCCAGGTACAGGGCAGCCTGCTTGGCCGTTCCAAACCGGACGACGTACAGCGCTACGCGGGCAGCCGCCAGGTGATCGATCGCGAGCAGTTGCGCAATGGCGGCAATCGCTCACTCGACGATGCGCTGCAACGCGTACCTGGCATCAAGATCTTCGACGAGACCGGCACCGGCGCATTGCCGCAGATCATGTTGCGCGGCCTGTACGAAAGCCGCAGCGGCCGCGTGCAGGTACTCGAAGACGGCATCCCGCTGGCGCTGGCGCCGTATGGGCAGACCAGCCTGTCGTTGTTTCCAGTGGGACTCAATCAGATCGATCGCATCGACATCGTGCGCGGCGGCGCGGCGGTGCAGTACGGTCCGAACAACGTGGGCGGGGTGATCAACCTGGTCAGCAAGGACATCTCCAGCGAGTGGAGCACCACGCTGGCGCACAAGGTCACGGCCGGTGGCCAGGGCCAGTTCCTGCAAGACAGCGCGCTGAGCAGCGGCGGCTATCTGACCGACAACTTCGGCATGCAGGTCGATGCCAATCGCACCTACGGCGAGTATTGGCGTGCGCATAGCGATACCGACATCAGCAATCTGCGCGTGCGTGCGGAATGGTGGCTGGACGACACCAAGCTGATCAAGGCCAGCGTGCAGCGGTATCTGGTCGACATGGACCTGGCCGGCGCGCTCAGCCCGGACGATTACCGGCGCGACCCGCGTCAGTCCACGCGCCCATTGGACACCTTCAACGGCCGTACCACGCGTGCATCACTGAGCTATGAGCAATTGTTCGGCGACTGGGGGCCAATGAAGGATGTCCGCTTGTCTTGGACCAATTTCAGCGCGCGCAGCAGCCGTAACTTCATCGTCGGCATGCGCCAGGCCGCCACCGAAACCTGGCGCTCGGACCTGCCGCCGCAACTGCGCCAGACCGCACCGCGCGACTTCCGCGTGGTGGGCAGCGAGCCGCGTCTGAGCTGGAGCATGGGCGAAGCCGGCGGCGTGCAACAGCAGTGGACCGCAGGCGTGCGCGCGGTGCGCGAGGACATCGATTTTCTGGTCGGCAATCTACGCTTGCGCGATGGCTTGTTCACCAGCGTGCGCGACTGGCAGTTCGAAGACCGTGCGTTGGCCGCCTATGTCAGCAATGCGATCACGCTGCCGGACGCGCGCATCACCGTCACGCCCGGGTTACGCTACGAGCGCCTGGATTCGCGCTATTTCAACCGCGCTACCGGGGTGAGTACGCTCAACCAGACCCGCGATGTGCTGCCCGGCCTGACGGTCGGCTTCCAGGCAAACGCGCAATGGTTCTTCTATGCGGACGGGCAGCGTTCGATGCGCGCGCCGCAGGTCACCCAGATCATCTTCGGCAACAATCTGGATGCCGAGCTGGCATGGAACTACGAAGCCGGCACGCGCTATCAACCCAATGACCGTACCCGCATCCAGGTCGGTGGCTACCTGATCGATTTCGATCAGCAGATCCAGCTGGACAACACCACCCGCGTGTTCCGCAATCTGGGCAAGACCCGCCATCAAGGTGGCGAGGTGGAGCTGCAATGGAGCCCGGAACAGCTGCGTGCGCTGACCCTCAACGCGGGCTACGCGTATCTGGATGCCAGCCAGGAATCGGGGGCGTTCCGCGGTTTGCGCGTTCCGTATACCTCGCGCAATCAGATCACCCTGGGCGGCAACTACGCACTCGGTCATACCACTGTCGCGCTCTCCGGTTATTACTTCAGCAAGGCCTTCAGCGATGCGGCCAACACCGTGCAAGAGAACGCCATCGCCTCGGTGGGCCAGTTGCCGGCCTACATGGTCTGGAACACGCAGGTGAGCCACACGTTGTTCGAACGCGATGGGCAGAAATTCAGTGCGTCGCTAGCGATCAACAATCTGTTCGACCGGCAATACTGGTTCCGTGGCGTGGACACCAGCCCGTGGGGCCGTCAGGCCGCACCCGGACGGACCTTCACTGCAGGTGTGGAGTACACGTTCTAACCGCAATGCGCGCGGTCGGCAGTAGCAACCGGCGCGTGCCACTTGCGCACTGCGATTGATCGTCAGCGTCACGTACCACAGATCAGGATTTGCACCGTTTTATCAGTGTCCACGCTGCATGGAGCAGCGGCACCATGCGACCGATGTGACAGGGGCATCGGTCGCCCATGACGGCAATGGCGGCCCTGCCGTGGCCGTCGCCGGAAATACGGCGTGCACGAAGCACGCTTCAGCGCCGCAGCACGCGGCATTGCGATCGATGCATCGCAGGCCACCCAACGCCGATCGCGGCGCCAGGCAGCCCGTTTCAGTACCGGTTTCCCCACCGTCCTGCCGAACGAGAGCTGCCATGACTGCGACATCCGCTGCACCGTTGGTGATCCTCACCCATGTCTGCCACCCGGCCATCACCGACGGCTTCTTGCCGGCCGCGCACGCGCAAGGCGTGCCGGTGTGGCTGTTGACCGACCATCGCCTCGATCACCTGGCCTATTTCCACGACCACCCTGCGCACGCGCCGCAACGGGTGATCGAATGCGATGTCTTCAATCCGCTGGGCGTGCTCGATGCACTGCACGACGCCGGCGTACTGCCGCGCGCAGTGTTCAGCAATAGCGACCATCTGCAGACCAGCACCGCCGTGGTGGCCGCCGGCCTCGGGCTGCCGGGCAAGGACTGGCAGGTGTGCTACGCCGCCAAGAACAAGGCCGCAATGCGGCAACGCTTGCGTGCGCGCGGCCTGCCCTGCCCCTGGTTCTGCACGCTGATGCCGGGCGCCGCCGTGCCAACCGATCTTCCGTGGCCGGTGGTCGCCAAACCGCGCGAAGGCGTGGCCAGCCTGGATGTGCGCCACTGCGCCGACGCTGCGCAATTGCAATGCTATCTGGACGATCTGTGGCAGCGCCACCCGCAGCGCACCGTGCTGCTGGAAGGCATGTTGCACGGCCCGCTGTTCACCCTGGAAACGTTGGGCGACGGCGACAGGCTGCGCGCCATCGGCGGCTTCAAGGTACGGCTGTCGCCACCGCCGCATTTTGTCGAATGCGAGGCGCAGTGGGATGCACATGTCCAGACGCCGGTGATTGCGCAGGCGCTGCAGCAGCTGCGCGCCTTCGGCGTCGGGTTCGGGGTGTGCCATAGCGAATTCATCCTCACCGCCGATGGCCCGGTGCTGGTGGAGATCAACTACCGCAGCATCGGCGACCGCCGCGAATTTCTGCTCGATGGCATGTTCGGCGGGCAATGGTTTTCCGCCGCGCTGGCGCCGCACCTGGGCCAGCCATTGCCGCAGCTGCGCAGCACGTGCGCGCATGCGCTGCTGCGCTATTACGTAGCCGAGCGCGACGGCGAGCTGATCGCCGCCAGCGAAGACCGCCGCCATCACGACGCGCACAGCGATGTGCAGTACCGACGCATGCGTACACCGGGCGAACGCATCCAGCTGAGCCATTCCAACAAGGATTACCTGGGCGTGTTGAGCGCCGTGGCCAGCGATGCACAGGCGCTGCAGCAGGCAGTAGTGCATGCCGAAGCCGGCCTGCACTGGCGCATCGACAACGCGCAGGTGCACCCATGAGCAGCGCCGCCGACCAGCGCTACATCGCCACCCGCATCATCGATGCCTGCCTGCGCGAGGACCTGCGCGCGATCGTCAGCCGGGGCACGTCCGCCGCGCCCGACGCGAGCGTGCTGGCGGCGTGGACCGATCCCAGCCCGGTGGACGGCTGGTGGCGCATCGCGCATCTGCCCGACGGCACGCTGTGGTTGCCGATCCATCGACACGGCGTGCTGCAGGACATCAGCGCCTGCGGCGACCGCTGGATCGTGCAGACCGACGCCGCAGCGCACGTCGAACACGGCGCGCGCGCGTGGCTGCAACGCATGAGCGCCGAGCTGGATGCGCAGACGCAGCAGCTGCACCGTGCCTATGCCGACGAAGCCGACTGCGCCGTCGCACACCGCGCGCTTGCGCGACAGGCGTATGCGGCCCAGGTGCCGGCCTTGGTGCATGCGCTAGAGCACGAAGAGGCCGCCGAACGTGCATACCGCTGCGACCAGCTGGCCAGCTACCGCGATCATCCGTTCTATCCCACCGCACGCGCCAAGGCCGGGCTGGACGCAGACGAACTGCGTCACTACGCGCCGGAATTTGCGCCCACCTTCGCGCTGCGCTGGTTGGCGGTTCCGCGTGCGCTGGCCCGTTGCACCAGCGCGCCGCCGGATGCGGTATGGCCGGACTTCGCTACCCTGGGGCTGCCGCCCGCGCTCGCCGCGACGCACATCGCCTGGCCGGTGCATCCGCTGGTCTGGGAGCGCCTGGAGCAGCCGGGCTTCGCGCTTCCACCCGGCACGCTGCGGGCACCGCAGGCCTGGCTGGAGGTGCGCCCTACCCTGTCGGTGCGCACCCTGGTGCCGCTGCTGCATCCGCAGTTGCATCTCAAGCTGCCGATCCCGATGCGCACGCTAGGCGCATTGAACCTGCGCCTGATCAAGCCCTCCACGCTGTACGACGGGCATTGGCTGGAGCGCGCGCTACGGCGTATCGACACGCACGATGCCGCATTGCAGGGGCGTTGCGTATTCGTGGACGAGTCGCATGGCGGACATGTCGGCGACACCCGGCATCTGGCCTATCTGATACGGCGCTATCCGCCCTTGGATGACACCACGCTGGTCCCGGTGGCCGCGCTGTGCGCGCCGATGCCCGATGGACGGCCGCTGGCGCTGCATCTGGCCGACCGGTTCGCACACGGAAACGTGCACGCCTGGTGGCGCGAGTACACCGAGTTGTTGCTCGCGGTGCATCTGCGGCTGTGGTTGCGCTACGGCATTGCCCTGGAAGCCAACCAACAAAACAGCGTGCTGGTCTATGCGCACGGCCAGCCCACGCGTCTGTTGATGAAGGACAACGACGCCGCGCGGATATCGATGTCGCATCTACGTGCGCAGCTACCGGACATCGACACGCTGGGCGCGCTGCAGGACGCACGGATCGCGGTGGACCAGACACACGCGCTGGCACAGATGTTTTGCACCATCGTGCTGCAATTGGATCTGCAGGCGGTACTGGACGGCCTGGCCGAATGGCAGCCGGCCTTGCGCGCGCCGCTGGCGGCGCACTTGCAGGAGCAGGTTGCGCAGACGCTGGCAACGCTGGATGCCGACGGTATCGACACCGCGCCTGCGCGACGCCTGCTGGCCACGCCGCGGTTGCCGGTGAAATACCTGCTCAGTGCCGGCAGCCTGCTCAGCAAGCAGCTCACCGGCGCCACCGACATCAACAAGTTCTATGGCGACAGCGCGCCCAATCCGTTCGGCACCGCGTTCGCCCAGGCACATGCAGCCCCGCAGCCATGTCGGCATGCCGGTGGTCAGCGATGAAACGCATTCTTGGCCCGGTGCTGGCCGCCCACTATCTGGCGGCCTTCACCGCCCTGGGTATGCCGCTGTTTCTGCCGCAGGTCCTGGCCGAACTGGCGCCCACCGCCGCAGTCGGCTGGAGCGGCGTGCTGTACGTGTTGCCCACCTTGTGCACTGCGTTAACGGCGGGCACCTGGGGGCGGCTGGCCGATCGCTATGGACGCAAACGCTCGTTGCTGCGCGCGCAACTGGGGCTGGCGCTGGGCTTTGCGATTGCCGGCTTCGCACCGTCGCTGAGCTGGCTGGTGGTCGGGCTGATCGTGCAAGGCACCTGCGGCGGTTCGCTGGCGGCAGCCAACGCCTATCTGGCCAGCCAACCGCAGGCCGGCCCGTTGGCGCGTGCGCTGGACTGGACGCAGTATTCGGCGCGGCTGGCGATGGTCAGCGCACCGGCATTGCTGGGGCTGGCGATTGCCTTGGGCCCGGCGCAATCGCTCTACCGCGCGCTCGCGTTGCTGCCCCTACTGGCGTTTGCATTGACGTGGCGGTTGCCGGCGGATCAGCCCACCGCGCGTCCACGCGCTACAGCGCCGTCGTCGTCGGGCACCGAGCAGGCAGCGCGTCCGTCGACCGCCGCCTCGGCGCTGTGGCCGGCGTTGTTGATCGCGCAGTTTCTGTTCTGCTTCGCGATGGTGGTGACCTTCCCGTATTTCATTCCCTACGCGCTTGCGCGCGGTGCCGGTCACGACGCGCTTGCCGGCCTGCTCTACAGCCTGCCGCATCTGGTGTACCTGGTGGTGTTGCCGTGGTGGCGGCGCGGCGATGGTGAGGCTTGGCTCATTCCGGGGCTGCTGCTGTTTGCGCTGGCCTGCCTGTGGCAGGCGCTGTTGCACGACGCCATCGCGCTGGCGGCGGCGCGCCTGCTGTTCGGCGTCGGCATGTTGTTCGGCCTGCGCGGGCTCAATCGCAGCCTGGCCCTGGTCGCCAGCGGCCAGGGTGCCGGCCGCCTGTTCGGCCGCTTCGATGCGTGCGGCAAGTGGGCGGGCGTGGCCGCTGGCGCCGCCGCCGGTGCGCTGGCCCAGGCGGCCGGCCCCGCCCTCCCCTTCCTGGCCGCCGCCGTCGCTGCGGCTGGCACTGCGCTCACCGTTGCGGTGCGCTTTCCTTCAAGGAGAACTGCCGATGTCGCTGCACACGATGCATGACCCCTGGTACGACAGCATGGCCGACGCGCAGGCTTGCAGTTGCTGGCTCAACTGCTACCTGCGCGAGTTCGCCATCCCGCAACGCACAGCCGACTTTGATTACCGCGGGCCTGACCGCCCCGGGCCGCGCGTGGCCGAGCACCGCTGGCTACGCATCGACCTTGGCGATAGCGGCGCGCTCTGCGTGCGTATCGCCTACGCTGACCGCCTGGGCCGCTGTCGTTTCGCTTCCACGCCGTTTCTCAAGAGCGCCGGGCAACCCTGGCACGCACTGGACGCGCATGCGCTGGCGCGCTGCCTGCTGCAAGCGTTGGGCAGCACGCAGGCGGTCAATCCGGAGCTCCTCGCGCAAAGCGCCAACAGCGTGGCGATCACCGCGGCGATGCTGCGCCAGGCGCACCGCACAGCACCCACCGGCGATGCAATGATCGATGCCGAGCAATCGATGCTGTGGGGCCACGCACTGCATCCCACACCGAAAAGTCGTGAAGGCGTCGCGCTCGATCAGGTGCTCGCCTGCGCACCGGAAACGCGTGCGGCATTTCAGCTGTTCTGGTTCCGCATCGACCCGCGCCTGCTGCGCGTGCAAGGCAGGGATGTCCGCGCCAGTCTGCGGCAACTTTCCGGTAGCGACGATCTCTACCCCTGCCATCCGTGGGAGGCGCAACGCCTGCGCGACGACCCGCTGCTGCGCACCTTGCAATCACGCGGATGGATCACGCCGGTCGGCCTGCGCGGCGATGTATTGCGGCCTACCTCGTCGGTGCGGACGCTGTATCACCCGCAGCTGGATTATTTCCTCAAGTGTTCCGTGCACGTGCGGTTGACCAACTGCGTCCGCAAGAATGCCTGGTACGAACTGGAAAGTGCGGTGGCGCTCACCGACCTGCTGGCGCCCAGCTGGCAGGCACTGGCGGCGCAGGTACTGGGTTTCGACGTGATGCTGGAACCTGCGGCCACATCGCTGGATGTCGCGCAGATCGACCGCGCCCTGCACGATGCCGACCCGCAGGCCGCACGTGCGTTGTCGGAAAGCTTCGGCATCCTGTATCGCAACTCCGTTCCCGCTGCGCAACGCGCACGTTGGCAGCCGCAGGTGGCCGCCGCGCTGTTCACCTGCGATGCCCAGGGCAACAGCGTGTGTGCCCAACGCTTGCAGATGCGAAGCAACGCGCAGATGGATCGCCACACCGCCACGTTGCTGTGGTTCCGCGCCTATGCGGGCCTGTTGCTGGATGGGGTGTGGAGCGCGCTGTTCCAGCACGGCATCGTGCTGGAACCGCATCTGCAGAACACCGTGATCGGGTTTGCCGACGGCTGGCCGACGCGCGTGTGGATCCGCGATCTGGAAGGCACCAAGTTGCTGGCCCACCATTGGCCGGAAGTGCGTTTGCACGGCGTGGGCGAACGTGCGCGGCAATCGCTGTACTACACGCCGGAACAAGGCTGGAACCGTGTGGCGTATTGCGCACTGGTGAACAACCTGGCGGAAGCCATCTTCCATCTGACAGAAGGCGATGGCGTGCTGGAAGCGCGTCTGTGGCAGTGCGTCAGCGAGCTCGCCGCACGCTGGCAACAACGCCACGGTACGCAGCCTGCGCTGCAAGGCCTGATCGACGGCGCTCCACTGCCGGGCAAGAACAATCTCGGCACACGCCTGCTGCAACGCGCCGATCGCCAATCCGACTACACGCCATTGCCCAACCCGATTGCCCACATCGCCACCGCACGGCAGGTGGCGGCGTGAGCCTGCGTATCGATACCGCCGCGGTCATCCACGCGCTTCCGCAGCTGCGGGCAAGCAGCGACGGCCCGCTTTGCGCATATCTCTACGATCTGACCGCACTGGATGCACATGCGGCCTGGATGCGCGCGCAGCTGCCGGCGCAGTGCGAGCTGTTCTATGCGGCCAAAGCCAATGCGGAGCCGCAGATCCTGCACACGCTTGCGCCGCATGTGGATGGCTTCGAGGGCGCGTCCGGCGGCGAATTGGCCTGGCTGCATGCGCAGCAACCACAGGCGGCACTGCTGTTCGGGGGGCCAGGGAAACTCGACAGCGAGCTGGCCCAGGCCGCTGCCCTGCCCGACTGCACCGTGCATGTGGAAAGCATCCGCGAGCTGCAACGCCTGGCGGCCATTGCGGCCCGCGCCGGCCGCTGCGTCCCGGTGTTTTTGCGCATGAACATCGCCGTGCCCGGCGCGCAGGGCACGCGGCTGATGATGGGCGGGCAACCCTCGCCCTTCGGCCTGGACCCGCAAGATCTGGACGCCGCCATGCACCTGCTGCGTGTCAGCCCGTCGCTGCGGCTGGAGGGCTTTCATTTCCATCTGATGTCGCATCAGCGCGAGGCCGGCGCACAACTGCACCTGGTTGCTGCGTACTTGCGCACTGTGCAGCAATGGCGTCAGACCTATGCGCTTGGGCCGTTGCGGGTCAACGCGGGCGGCGGCTTTGGCGTGGATTATCTGGCACCGGACTCCTCGTTCGACTGGGCCGGCTTCTGCGCCGGGCTGCCCGCGCTGCTGCACGAACACGGCAGCACGCTGCGCCTGCGCCTGGAGCCGGGCCGCTATGTCAGCGCCAGCTGCGGTTGGTATCTGATGGAAGTCCTGGACCTCAAGCGCAGCCACGGCGCCTGGTTCGCGATCGCCCGCGGCGGCACCCACCACTTCCGCACACCGGCCGCGCAGGCGCACGACCATCCGTTCCGCGTACTGCGCGGCACGCACGCGCCGGTGATCAGCGACACACCGGTGACGCTGGTCGGCCAGCTCTGCACGCCCAAGGACGTGCTGGCGCGCAACCAACCCGTCGCCGCACTGGCACCGGGCGACTGCCTCGCCTTTCCGCTGGCCGGCGCTTACGCATGGAATATTTCACATCAGCAGTTTTTGATGCACCCGCCGCCGCAGAAGGTGTTCCTGCCGCCGATCGACTGAAGGCGACTCTGCGACAACGTCAGCATTGCGCTTGCACATGGTTTGCGCGCAGGCAGCAGCTTGCGCAACTGCTCCGCAGCTCAGCCACGCGCGCGGCACTGCATCAGTCATCTTAACCGCGCTTTTCGATCGCCACCACCGGCACCCGAATATCGGCGCGCAGAATCGCCTCGGGCGTTTCTTCCGGGTCGTCCAGATACAGGTAATGCAGCGGTGTGTCGCGCAGCAGGTAACCGCTGCCGGGCAGCCAGGCGGCCAGTAGCTGGTCCAGTGCATCTTCCAGCCCGGCATACGTGCCGATGTGGCGCAGGACGGCATGCGGGCCGCCATCCAGACGGCGCAGCTGCAACGGCGCTGCGGGCGTGGCCGCCGCCTCGAAGCCCACGCCGCATTCGAACAGATGCATGTGCGCGGGGACGTCGCGGTGATCGCTCAGCGGCAATCCTGCCAAACACTGCAGACTGTCGACGAGGCCGGCGCGCGCCGCCCAGGCCACGATCCGGCCGAAGCCGCGATCCAGGTCGTCGAACGCGCCGCGCTTGCGCAGCACCACCAGTTCGAATGGCTCCAGGGTCTGCACGCTGACCGCCAGCGGTGCTGAGGCAACCTGCGCGCCTGATGGTGGCGCGGACAGCTGCTGCAACTTGTTGGCACGCAGTGCCGGTGTAGCGCGCAGGAGGCTGGGGCTGGCCTGCAAGGCAGAGCGGCAGGCACGGGCCAGGGCCTGCGGTGTCTGATAGCCCACCGCCAGCGCGACGTCGGTCACCGATACATCGCTGCGCCCCAGCAGATGCAGGGCCTGGCTCAACCGCAGCCGCGCAACCGTCTGCCCCACCGGCTCACCGGTGAGCGCACGATAGACTCGATGAAAGTGATACGGCGACTGATGCGCGATGGCGGCCAGTTCGGCCAGATCCGGCAGTGCGGCGCCGCTGCGTACGACGCTTTGCAGATGCGCAACCACACGCTCCACACCGCGTTGCCAACTGATCCCGGCTGAGTCTGCTGTTTGCATGATGATGGCTCCCTGGCGACGGCATCAGCATCGCCGGATGCGTTGGCGTGCGCGGTCCCGATCTTGCGCATTCGACGCCGGTGTTGCACCTGCGCCGGAGAACGAAGCAGATGACGCACGCTGACGGATGCCGATGGCCACGCGCCCACGGCCGCTGCGCAGGCGCAGGCGATGCGCGGGCCGGGGTCCATCAGTCGGAAGGACGATGAGGTCAGCTGCAGCGCCTGCCTGTTCAACCCGACCACAGCGCCAGCGTCACCAGCACGGCAGTTTCGGTCAGTTCCACCAATGCGCCGCAGGTATCGCCGGTCATGCCGCCAAGACGCTGCAGGCAGGCGTGGCGCCAGAGGGCGAACATCAGTGCGGCGATGCCGACGCACAACGCCGCGATCGCCAGCCCGGCGACGCTGCACACTGCGGTACCGGCGACCAGCGCCACCCACAAGCCCGCCCGTGGTGCGTCCAACAGCGCGCTGCCAAGCCCGCCGGCGCGCACATACGGCGTACTCAGGAACGCGGCAACCAGCGCGCTGCGCGCCAGTAGCGGCGCCAGCCATAGCGTGGCCGGCGCCTGCGCCTGCAGGCTGGCCAGCGCGGCGCATTTGAGCAGCAACACCAGCACCACTGCGGTGACTGCCATCGGGCCGCTGGCGGGGTCCTTCATGATCGCCAGCGTGCGTGCGCGGTCGCCCATGCCGCCGACCCAGGCGTCGGTCATGTCGGCCAGCCCGTCCAGGTGCAGGGCGCCGGTCAGCCAGGTCCATGCGCTCAGCAGCAACGCCGCGCCCAGCAACGGCGCGACGTCGCGCAGGCACCACGCCAGGCCGCATAGCAGCGCACCGAGCAGCAGGCCGACCGCGGGGTACCAGGGCAACGAACGCGCTTGCGTCCCCGGCCGGGCGAACACCGCGCCGGGCACCGGAATGCGGGTCAGGAAGCCGATCGCCGCGAGCAATCCATCGATCATCCCGCGTGCTGTACCGACTGCGACGATGCTGCCGGCAGCGACGGCAGCGACGGCAGCGCTGCGGCGACGCCGTCGGCCGGTGGCCAGGCCAGCGGATGCAGCGAGGCGTGCGACACCGCCAGTTCGGTCATGCGGCCGAATCCGCCGCCGGCCACCATGCACCGCATGGCACGGATGGCGCCGCCATGGGTGACCACCAGCACGCGGCGCGCCGGGTAGGTGGCGACCACCGCATCCAGCGCCGCAGCGAGCCGCGCACAGAACGCCTCGAAGGGCTCGGCCTGCGGCGGCGGATAGCGCAGCGGGTCGGACCAGAAGCGGCCGAGCGCCTCGCCTTCGTCGCGATCGATATCAGCCACCGGCACGCCTTGCCAGCGGCCGAAGTGATATTCGCGCAACCGCGCGTCCAGTTGCAGCACCAACCCACGCGCGCCGGCCAGTTCGGTGGCGAAGGCCTTGCAGCGCTGCAAGGTGGACGACACCACCACATCCCATTCGCCCTCCGCGGTGGCTGCGCGCAATTGCTGCCAACCCAGCTCGGTGAGCGGGTCGTCGAGCTGGCCGCGATAGCTGCGCTGGCCGGTGTCGCCATGCCGCAACAAGGTGATCTGCGCGCTCATGCGTCGGACACTCCCGCTTCGGCAAAGGTGGCCATGCCGTTGTGCAACGCGCAGGCGCTGCGCAGCAAGGGAATTGCCACCGCCGCGCCGCTGGCTTCGCCCAGGCGCAGATCCAGTTGCAGCAGCGGCTCGGCATCCAGGGCGCGCAACAACGCGGCATGCCCGCGCTCCTGCGAGCGGTGGCCGAACAACAGCCATTCGCGCACGCCGGGATTCAGACGGGTGGCCACCAGCGCCGCAGCGGTGGTGATGAAGCCATCCACCAGCACCGGAATGCCGGCCTGCGCGGCGGCGATATACGCGCCGACCAGGGCGGCGATCTCAAACCCCCCGAGCTGGCGTAGCCGTTCCAATGGGGTGGCGGCATCGGCGTGCAGCGCCAACGCGCGGCTGATCACCGTCGCCTTGTGCGCGATGCCCTCGGCGTCCAGGCCGGTGCCGGCGCCGGCCATCGCCTGCGGAAACTGCGACAACAGCGCGCAGCCCAGCGCAGCGGCGGCAGTGGTGTTGCCGATGCCCATCTCGCCGCCGACGAACAGTTGCGTGTCACAACTCTTGGCCTGCGCGATGCTTTGCGCGCCGGCGGCCAGGGCGTCGCGCAACTGGCCCGGTGTCATCGCCGGCTGCTCACAGATGTTCGCGCTGGAAGGGGCGATCCAGGCGCGACGCACGCGCGGCAACTCGCCGGGGTCGTTGACCACGCCCAGATTCACCACTTCCAGGCGCGCGCCCAGTTCGCGCGCCAGCACTGCAATGGCCGCACCGCCACGTGCGAAGTTGCGCACCATCTCGCCGGTGACCGCCTGCGGAAACGCCGACACGCCCTCGGCGGCAACGCCATGATCGGCGGCGTACACCGCAATCCACACGCGCTGCACGGTCGGCTGTTCGTTGCGTTGCCAGGCCGCCAGCTGTACAGCCAGCTGCTCCAGCCGGCCCAAGGCGCCAGGCGGCTTGGTCAGTTGTTCCTGCCGTGCCAACGCAGCCGCGCGCGCGCGCGCATCCGGCACGGCACATGCGGCAAAGATCCAGTCGCTACTCACAGCTGTTCTCCCTTCAACACCATCGGCAAACCTGCCACGACAAACACCACCCGCTCGCACTGTAGCGCCAATGCCTGATGCAACCGGCCGGCCTCGTCGACAAATCGACGCGTGAGTTCGCCCAGTGGCACGACGCCCTGCCCCACCTCGTTGCTGACCAGCACGATCTGCCCGGGCAACTGCGGCAGCGTTGCGAGCAGTGCCTCGCGTTCGCGCGCAAACGCGCACGCATCCGGGTGGCCGAGCAGGTTGCTCAACCACAGCGTCAGGCAATCGACCAACACGCAGTGGTCGGGCGCAGCCAGCGCGGCCAGCGTGGCGGCCAACGCGACGGGCTCTTCCACGCAGTGCCAGTGCGGCGGGCGCTGGCTGCGGTGATGGGCAATGCGCTGCTGCATTTCCTCATCGAACGCCTGCGCGGTGGCCACATAGCACACGTGCTGCGCCGCGCTGGCGGCGAGGCGTTCGGCCAATGCGCTCTTGCCCGAGCGCGCACCACCGAGAATCAACTGCCGCATGCCGGCTCCTTGCGGGTAAGCCGCGTCAGCGCGGCGGTGTCCAGATGCGTGTGCACCGCATCGGCAAGACGGTCGAGCGAGGCCTGCCGCAACGCCGCCAGATCCAGCGGCGTTGCCTGCACCAGGCCGGCCCATGCAAGCAACGCAGCCAGTGCTTGCGGGTGATCGAAGATGCCGTGCAGATAAGTACCCAGCACCTGGCCGTCGTGCGAAATGGCGCCATCGCTGCGGCCATCGTCCAGGTGCACGAGCGGCCGCGCCAATGCAGCGCCGGTGCTGAGACCGCAGTGAATTTCATAGCCACTGGCCGCCGCACCGCCCAGCGCCAGGCGCCCGTGCACGCGATGCAATTGCTTGTGCGGGTGCAACTGCGTGTCCAGGGCCAGCCAGCCCAAGCCGGCACTGCTGCCGGCCGGGCCTTCGATGCCGTCGGGGTCGTGGATCTGCTCGCCCAGCATCTGCAGGCCGCCGCAGATCCCGAGCAGCTTGCCGCCATAGCGCAGGTGGCGTGCGATGGCGGTGTCCCAGCCGTGCGTGCGCAGCCATTGCAGATCCTGACGCGTCGCCTTGCTGCCCGGCAGCACGATCAGGTCGCAGGCCGGTGGCGTCTGGCCCGGGCCGACCAGCTGCACATCCACCTGCGGATGCGCCCGCAACGCATCCAGATCGGTGTGGTTGCTGATCCGCGGCAGCACCGGCACCACCACGCGCAACTGCGCGTGCGGCGTGTGCAGCGCCTGGCGCGGCAGCGCATCTTCGGCCTCCAGCTGCAGGCCGTGCAGATACGGCAACACGCCGAGCACCGGCTTGCCGGTCTCGCGTTCCAGCCAGTCCAGGCCCGGTTGCAGCAGCGCCAGATCGCCGCGAAATCGGTTGATGACAAACCCGACAATGCGCGCGCGCTCGCTCTCCGACAGCAAGGCCAAGGTACCGACCAGATGCGCGAACACGCCGCCGCGGTCGATGTCGGCGATCAGGATCACCGCGCAATCCACGGCCTCGGCATAGCCCATGTTGGCGATATCGTTGGCGCGCAGATTGATCTCCGCCGGGCTGCCGGCGCCTTCCACCAGCACCACATCGAAACGCTCGACCAGCCGCGCGTGCGAGGCCAACACGGCGGCAAGCGCGGTGGCCTTGTAGGCGTGGTAGCCCACCGCATCCAGCGTGGCGGCCGGGTGTCCATGCACGATCACCTGCGCGCCGGTGTCGCTGTTGGGTTTGAGCAACACCGGGTTGAAATCGGTGTGCGGCTCCAGCCCGCAGGCCTGCGCCTGTACCGCCTGCGCGCGGCCGATCTCGCCACCGTCGACGGTGACCGCAGAGTTCAGCGCCATGTTCTGCGGCTTGAACGGCGCCACCGCCACGCCCTGGCGGTGCAACCAGCGGCACAGCGCGGCCACCAGCGTGCTCTTGCCGGCGTCGGAGGTGCAGCCCTGCACCATCAACACGCGCGCGCTCACGCCACTACCTCGCCTAACGCCGCATCCAGGCGCGCTTCGGCAGCCGCATCAGGCGGCAGACCGAAGCGCAGGCTGGCCGGGGTCTCGAACAGGCGGGTCAGGATGCCGCGTTGGGCCAGCGCCGCATGCAATGCCGCTGCGTCGTCGCGTCGACACCATTGAAAAAACGCAGTGCCTGCGGTGGGCGCGATCGCGTGGCGGCGCAACACCTGCGCAAGCCGTTGCGATGCGGCATGCAGGCGTTCGCGGGCCTGTGCGTGCCACTGCGTATCTGCCAGTGCCTGCTGCAGCGCCCAACGGGTGGGGCCGCTCACGGTCCACGGCCCCAGCTGCTCGCGCAGGGCATCCAGCAGCTGCGGCTGCGCGCACACGAACCCGGCCCGAGCACCGGCCATGCCGAAGAACTTGCCGACCGAGCGCAGCACGATCAAGCCCGGCTGCAGCGACTGCGCGCACACGCTGTCGTGCGGTGTGGCATCCATGAAGGCTTCGTCGATCAGCAACCAACCGCCGCGCGCCGCCAGACGCGCATGCAGCTGCAGCAGCACTTCGCCATCGAAGGTCTCCGCACCCGGGTTGTTGGGATGGATCAGCACCACCACGTCGAAGATCTCCGCCGCCTGCAACAACGCGCCCGACGGCAGCGGCACGACGGTATGGCCGGCACGTCGCCACGCGTGCGCGTGTTCGGCATACCCGGGCGTCAGCACGCCCACACGGCTGCGGCTGCGCAGCAACGGCAAGGCCTGAATCGCCGCCTGCGAACCGGCGACCGGCAAGACGTGCGGCGTGCCGTAATAGGCTGCGGCGCTGTCGGCCAGGCCATCGTCGTCTTCCGGCAAACGCTGCCACGCCTGCTCCGGGATGATAGGCACAGGCCAGGCGAACGGGCTCACCCCGGTGGACAGATCCAGCCAGTGCGACAGCGCAATGTCATAGGTCTGCGCGGCGCGGCGCAGGCGGCCTCCGTGTTCAAGCATGAGTGGCTCCGGATGAGGATGCGTGACTGCAGACAGCCTGCCGATGGTCGGCGCGTGGCGTGCGCGCGAAGGAGGTGCGGCCCGTCATGGCGGCGGCGCCAATGCCAGTGCGCCGAGCAACAACCACAGCAGCACACCGGCACGCACCAGCAACAGCGCACGGCGCACGCTACCGGCGCTGGCCGGCAGTCCCGCGCCCAGCGGTGGCCGTGTCTGCCAGTGGCCGTGGTACGGTGCCGGCCCACCCAACTGCACCTGCAGCGCACCGGCACCGGCCGCCATCACCGGACCGGCGTTGGGGCTTTTCCAGCCGCGTCCCTGCTGCCAGGCGCAGCGCATGGCGGAAAGGCTGCGACCGAGCAGCGCGTAGGTCAGGGCGGTGAGGCGCGCGGGCAGCCAATTGAACACATCGTCCAGACGCGCCGCTGCCCAGCCGAAGTTGGCGTAACGTGGCGTGCGATAGCCCCACATCGCATCCAGCGTATTGGAGAGCCGATACAACACTGCTCCCGGCGCGCCAAGCAGCACACCCCAGAACAGCGCGGCGAACACTGCATCGCTGCCGTTTTCCAGCACCGACTCGGTCGCTGCAGCGGCAATCTGGGTGGCATCGAGCGCGGCAGTGTCGCGACTGACGATGCGGCCCACGGCCACACGTGCCGCTGCCAGATCGTGGGCCCGCAACGCGTCGATCACCGGCTGCGCATGTTCGCCCAGGCTGCGCAATCCCAGTGCCAGGTAAAGCATGACGGCGGCAAAGGCGGTTGCCGCCCACACCGACCACCACCACAGCAGCATTTGCAGCGCTGCGGCCAGGAGCGTCCATGGCACCACCGCCGCGCACCATGCAAGCACGCCTGCGCCACGACGGTCGCGGTACAGGCGTGCCTCCACGCGCCGGGCCCAGTGGCCGAACAGCACCAGCGGATGCCCGCGCCGCGCCTCACCCAGCAGCAGATCCAGCAACACGGCCCCAGCGGCAATCAGCAGCGCCATGACATCACGCCCTGTGGCAGTGCAGGCAACACGCCGATGCCGCTGCAAGGCAGTGCGGGCGCGTGGTCATGCCTACAGCTCGATGCCGAGCTGCGCCTTGATGCCGGCGTTGAAGGCATGCTTGATCAGGCGCATCTCGGTGACGGTATCGGCAACCTCGATCAACCCGGCCGGCGCACCGCGCCCGGTGATCACCACATGCTGCCCCGGCGGACGCGCGGCCACCGCCGCAAGCACCTCGTCCAGCGCGATGTAGTCCTTGACCAGGGCGATGTTGAGCTCATCCAGCAATACGAAGTCGTAGCGCGCATCGGCCAGCATGCCGCGCGCCAGATGCCAGGCCGCCTGCGCGGCGGCGATATCCAGCGCGCGGTCCTGGGTTTCCCAGGTAAAGCCTTCGCCCATCACGTGGTAGTCGAGCAAGTCCGGAAACCGGCGGAAGAAGGCTTCTTCGCCGGTGGAAAACGTGCCCTTGATGAATTGCACCACGCCGCAATACAGGCCGTGCCCGAGCGAGCGTGCCAGCATGCCGAAGCCGGACGAACTCTTGCCCTTGCCGTTGCCGGTATTGACCAGCAGCACGCCACGGTCGATCACCGCACGCGCGATGCGTCGGTCCACCAGCTCCTTCTTGCGCTGTGCGCGTTCGCGGTAATGCGCGTCGTCGTGCTCGGGGGTGTTCATGCGCGTACTCCAATCGGGTGACGTTCGGCGATGCCACGCAGTACGGCCAGCAGCGCGTAGGCGAAGCCGACATAGCCTGCCAGCGTGCCGAGTGCCTGCGGATAATAGTCCGGCACGCGCGCGACAAACCCGCCCAGCGTGGCCTGCGGATAACGGCCGGACAAGAAGTAGAAGCCGCCCTTGGAGAGCAGATACGCCAGGCTGCCGCTGAGCAGCACGGCGCACAGCAGGCGAGCGGTATCGCGCCAGGCAGCGCGCTGCGGCTGCATGGCAGACATACGCCCGCCCAACCACAATGCCGCATACGCCAACGCCAGCGCCCAATAGGCCGGCGACAGACACCAATCGCTGATGCTGCCGGACACAAGGCCGATCAGATCCAGCGCAGACGCCACCCCGAACAGCAGCGGCAACATCCACCGGGGGCGCAGCAAGGCACCGGCCAGAAAGAACACCGCCCATGAAGCGCTGGGCAATGCATCCACACTGGCGACATGCTCGCCGCGCGTGCACACCATCAGCAGCACCAGTGCGCTCCCGCAGCCCCCTGCCGCAGCGCCTTGCAGTGGCGCGCGTGCCGGCGCGCCAGTGTGCCGCGCACCCGTCACGACCGCTCCAGCGGGGCCGATAACCGCGCCGCAGTGCGCGCTCGGCGCCAGCGCAACACGCACCACGCGCCGGCAAGCGCAACCGCCAGATACAGCGCGGTGCTACGCACGAACAACGGGCCCCATTGCACTACGCGCTGCAGATACTGCGCCCAGTGCGGCTCGGCATAGCGCCCACCCCACCAGTAGAACGCGCCGTTGGAGATCAGGAACGACACCACCGCGGCCAAGCTGCCCAACCCCCACGCCATGCACAACGACCTTGCATCCGGGCGCAGGCGCGCGTGAAACGCACGCCCGGCGTACCACAGCACCCCGTACGCCAACGGCAGCACCGCATAGGCAGGGGTGATGCAGAAGTCGCTGACGCCGGCCAGCGTGACCGCCGCCCAATCGATCGCCACCGACAACACCAGCAGGGCCACGAAAAACGCATGCCGTCGCACCGCCAAGCCGCCCAGAAAGAACGCCGCCATCGATGCATCCGGCAGATGCAGCCAGTCGCCGACGTGGTGAAAGCGGGTGGCGGTCATCGCCACCAGCAAGGTGAGAAAGACAGCGCGTTCGGCGGGACGGGAGAGCGGGGTCATCGGTGTTCCTTTGAAGACGGACGCAGATGCGCTAGCGGTGGAGACAGGCAACCGGTGGATGCTGCAGTGGACGAGTGGTGCATGACTACCGATGCTGCTGGGTCATCGGCGGCACGATTGCAGCCGTATCTTCATTGATACCGCGCAGCGCCGTACTGTCGCCAGTCCGTGCAACTGCGCGATGTTGCGACCGCTCGCCACCGGCCGCATGCATCCCACCATCGCACATCGCATCGGCTGCCCGCGCGTCACTGCGCCTGGTAGCGGAAGGTGAGCAGATAATTGCGCCCCGGCTGGGCATACCAGCGTGCGGTCTCGTACTGGCGGTCGAACACGTTGTTTGCGGTGAACTGCACCTTCCAGTCCGCAGTGATCGCATAGCTCACGCGCAGATCCAGCAGGCCGTAACCGGCCAGCCGCTCGGTGTTGGCCAGATCGTCGTACCGTTTGCCGGAACCGAACAGACTCGCCCCGACACCAAACGCGCCGAAACTGCGGTCGGCATCGATGCGCCCGCTCTGCCGCGCGCGCCGCGGCAACCAGTTGCCGTGATTGACTTCGCCATCGGCCTGCGGCTGCAGCCAGGTCAGCACGCTGCGCAGGGTCCAGCCGGCCAGCTCGGTGTCGTAGCCCGCTTCCACACCGCGGATGCGTGCCTGGTCGATGTTGTTCGGTTGCCCGAACGGATGGGCGGCATCCACCAGCGACGCGTCGTAGGCGATCAGATCGTCGATACGGGTCTGGAAGGCATTGAGCGTCCAGGTGCCCCAGTCGTAGCTGCCGCGCAGGCCCAGCTCGGCGCTCTTGGAGGTCTCCGGCCCCAGCAGCGGGTTGCCGTAATCGGGGTAGTACAACTCGTTGAAGGTGGGCGCCTTGAACGCGGTGCCGTAGCTCGCGGTCAGGCGCAGATGCTCGGCGAAATCCCAGCCCCACAACAGGCTGCCGGTGGTCTTGCCGCCGAACTGGCTGTTGTCGTTGCGCCGCAGGCTGGCCTGCAGCGACTGGCGACCGAAGCTCTGCTGCCACTGCGTAAAGGCGGCGCGGTCGATGCGGCTGTCGGCATCGTAGGTGTCGCTGCTGGCGATGGCATCGCGCTGCCAGTCGAAACCGACCGTGAGCAGGCCCGGCCCGGTGTTGACGTCGGCCTGCAGCGAGCCCTGCTTGCGGCGCGTGTCGTAGGTCGATAGGTAGACGCCTTCGTAATAGCTATCGCTCAGATCGGCGCTGCTGCCCAGGCTGGCGGTGAACTTCAGCGCGTCGCTGGGCGCATAGCGCACGCGCCCGCCCACGGCCTGCTGCACGCCCTTGGACAGATTGCCACCGAAGGCAGAGCCGTCGTATTCGTTGCGGCTCTGCGCGCGCAACGCGTGCACATCGGCATCCCACTGGCGATTGAAGCGCCAGCCGCCCTGCACGCTCAACGAATCGTTGCGATAACCGTCGCGGTCCGGATCGTAGGCACTGGAGCTAGTGTCCAGATACGCATTGATGCCATCGGTTTCGTCATGCACGGCATTGACCGAATACCAGCCGCCGGCCTCGCTCAGATCGCCCTGGCTGCGCCCGGCGACACCGGCGCCATAACGGCGCGCCTGGTCGCTGCCGGCCGCCACGCTTAGCGTCGGTACGAAGCTGCCTTGCGGGCGACGGGTAAAGATCTGGATCACCCCGCCAAGCGCCTCGGAGCCATACAGGCTGGAAAACGGCCCGCGCACGATTTCGATGCGCTCGATCTGCTCGACCGGCAGATCCTGCAATGCCGCGCCACCGGCTGTGGCCGAGCCGATGCGTACGCCGTCGATCAGCACCACCAGATGATCCGACTCGGTGCCGCGCAGGAACAGCGAGGTCGCCTTGCCAGGGCCACCGTTGTTGGCCAGCGACACGCCGGCCTCGCCACGCAGCAGATCCTGCAATGCGGTGACCTGGCGGCGCTCGATCTGCACGCGGTCGATCACGGTAACCGGCGCCAGCGTCTGGTCCTGGGTCTGCGCGGTCCGCGAGGCGGTCACCACCACCTCATCGAGATCGATGGCGGCCTCGGCTTGGGCCAGGTTGGCCACGCACAGCGACAACCCCACGGCCAGCACGGCGCGACGCGGCAAAACGGAAAAAACGGACATCGACTGCTGCTCCTGGAACCGCGCCTACCAGCGCGGGGGCAATGGGGTCGGCAGGCAGCACGGGCCAGGCGTCCGATGCGCGAGCACCAGATGCACAGGGCCACGCCCACCGCGTGCCGGGTCAATCCCTTTAGGCCGGTCTCCGGGCTCGCGAGCGGAAGCGTGTGCTTCCCGGGTCTGCGCCTTCCCATGCAGAGCACAGTGGCGTGACGTGCGGACCCTTGTCTCGCCCACCGTTGCGGGGGCAGCTCCGGACTTGCGCCTCGCCAAGGCGATGCGCGCACCGGATTCCCGTTTAAACCACCGGCTAGCCGGCAGTCACCTCAGGGGCGCGCATGGTAGCAGGATTGGCGGCGGCGCCTCGGAGGTCCGCGGCAACCGGCGCAGCGCGTCGCCACGCGCCTAACAAGGGGTGCCAGTTCCTTCTCCGCCGCGACATTGTCCCCCGTCATGGGGAGAAGGTGGAGTGCAGCGCCGGATGAGGGTACGAAGCCTCGCGATATATGGAAGCAGCATGCTGGGTTGCACGCATGTCCGCCACCGAGCTTCATCTCTCACATACGAATGGACTTCGCCCCCCCGTACCCTCACCCCAACCCCTCTCCCGCGGGGAGAGGGGCTTCAAGCCGTGCTTCATCGGCGTGTTGAAGATTTCCAGGTCATGGAAGCGACGTGCCGAGGCGGCAGCGTGGCTGGGGATCGGCGGAGAGCGGCACACGGAGGTGCCGCGGCGGCGAGTCAGACAGGATGTCTGACCGAGCCGAGGAGCCAGTCCCCGGCCGCGCTGCCGCCCCTGCCGAAGCCGCTACCGACAGGCATCGTGCCTCGCCGCACCCTCACCCCAGCCCCTCGCTCCGCGCCCCAGCCCGCGCCAGCGGCGCGGGCGCTCCGAGGCACGCGCGCCAATGGCGCGCAAGCCGTGCCTCATCGCCCCGCAGGGAGAGGGGCTTGTTCCCTTCTCCCATCGAAAGCATGTTCCCTTCTCCCGCCGGGACATTGCCCTTTTCCATGGGGAGAAGGTGGCGCACAGCGCCGATGAGGGTGCGAGCGAAGCCTTGTGTGCATCTCACGCCCCCTGCAGCGCCTGCTCCAGATCCGCCAGCAGATCATCGATATGTTCGATCCCGATCGACAACCGCACGGTGTCTTCGCTGACGCCGGCATGCTCCAGCTCGGCCGGACCGAGCTGGCGATGCGTGGTGGACGCCGGGTGCGTCGCCAGCGATTTGGCATCGCCGATGTTGACCAGCCGCGTGAACAGCTGCAGCGCATCCAGAAACCGTGCCCCCGCCGCGCGCGCGCCGGGCAACCCGAAAGTCAGCACGCCAGAGCCATGCCCGCCCAGATACTTCTGCGCCAGCGCATGCTCGGGGTGATCTGGCAACGCGGCGTAATTGACCCAGGCCACCCGCGCATGCTGCTGCAGGTAGCGGGCAATCGCCAACGTATTCGCATTGATGCGCTCCATCCGCAGCGGCAATGTTTCGATACCTTGCAGGATCAGGAACGCATTGAACGGCGACAACGCCGCACCGGTGTTGCGCAACGGCACGACCCGTGCGCGGCCGATATAGGCGGCCTCGCCCAACGCTTCGGTATACACCACGCCGTGGTAGCTCGCGTCCGGCTCGTTGAGACGCGGGAACCGTACCTTGTGCTCTGCCCACGGAAAGCGCCCGCTGTCCACGATCGCCCCGCCGATGCTGTTGCCATGCCCGCCGAGGTATTTGGTCAGCGAATGCACCACGATGTCGGCGCCGAAGTCGATCGGCCGCAGCAGCGACGGCGTGGCCACGGTGTTGTCCACGATCAACGGCACACCGTGCGCATGCGCCACCGCCGCCACGGCTTCAATGTCGGTGATATTGCCGCGCGGGTTGCCGATCGACTCGACGAACACCGCCTTGGTGCGGTCGTCGATCAGACCGGCAAACGCCTGCGGGTCGCGATAGTCGGCAAACCGCGTGCTGATGCCGAACTGCGGCAGCGTATGCGCGAACAGATTGTAGGTACCGCCATACAACGCACTGGACGAGACGATGTTGTCGCCCACCTCGGCGATGGTCTGGATGGCGTAGGTCACCGCCGCCTGCCCCGACGCCAGCGCCAGTGCACCGATGCCGCCTTCCAGCGCCGCCACGCGCTGCTCCAGCACATCGTTGGTCGGGTTCATGATGCGGCTGTAGATATTGCCCTGCACCTTGAGGTCGAACAGATCCGCGCCGTGCTGGGTGTCGTCGAAGGCGTAGGCCACGGTCTGGTAAATCGGCACCGCCACCGCGCGCGTGGTGGGATCGGGACGATAGCCCCCATGTACGGCGATGGTTTCGGGTTTCCACTGCGGATCGGTCATGGCGCGGCTCGCTCTCGGAAAGAAGGCCGACCATAGCCGGGACCGCCGCGTCCTCCTCCAAAGCAGCGGTGATGACCTCATGCCACCGCGTTGTAAGCACACGTGATGCGCCGCGTACGTGCCCCACATGTAAACGGGCACTCCCTAAGCAGTGCCCGTCTATAAAGTGCCCGTTTGATGCATCAACCGTCTGCGCCGCTGCGACGCATTTCCATGACCAACTTTCAGCCCTTGGTAAACGCAAGCCGCCCGCCTTCGCTGCGTACACGCACGGTGTCGCCGCTGAGGTAGTGGCCGGACAAAATCTGCTGGGCCAGCGGATTTTCCACCTGCGACTGGATCGCACGCTTGAGCGGGCGCGCGCCATACACCGGGTCGAAACCGACATTGCCGAGCAATTCCAGCGCGGCATCGTCCAGGTCCAGCTTCAAGCCGCGCTCGGACAGGCGTTTTTCCAGCCCATGCAACTGGATGCGCGCGATCGACTTGATCTGCGCCTTGTCCAGCGGATGGAACACCACGATGTCGTCGAGCCGGTTGATGAACTCCGGACGGAAATGCGCCTGCACCACGCCCATCACCGCCGCCTTCATCTGCGTATAGGCCTCGGCGCTGTCATCGCCTGACAGTTCCTGGATCTGGTGCGAGCCCAGGTTGGAGGTCATCACGATGACGGTATTGCGGAAGTCCACGGTGCGGCCCTGGCCATCGGTCAGGCGGCCGTCGTCGAGCACCTGCAGCAGGATGTTGAAGACATCGGCATGCGCCTTTTCCACCTCGTCCAGCAGGATCAACGAATACGGGCGCCGCCGCACCGCCTCGGTCAAATAGCCGCCCTCCTCGTAGCCCACATAGCCCGGAGGCGCACCGATCAGCCGCGAGACCGAATGCTTCTCCATGAACTCGCTCATGTCGATGCGGATCATCGCTTCGGTACTGTCGAACAGGAAGTCCGCCAGCGCCTTGCACAACTCGGTCTTGCCCACGCCGGTCGGGCCGAGGAACAGGAACGATCCGCTCGGGCGATTGGGATCGGACAGGCCAGCGCGCGAACGACGTACTGCATCGGACACCACCTTGATCGCCTCGTTCTGGCCGACCACACGGTGATGCAACTCGTCTTCCATGCGCAGCAGTTTGTCGCGCTCGCCCTCGAGCATCTTGTTGACCGGAATACCGGTCCAGCGCGACACCACCTCGGCGATTTCCTCGGCGGTCACGCGGTCCTGCACCAGCTTGAAGTCGTGGTGCTCCACTTCATTGGCCAGCAGCATCTGCTTTTCCAGTTGCGGCAGCACGCCGTACTGGATCTCGCTCATCTTGGCGTAGTCCTGGCGCCGTTGCGCCGCTTCCAGCTCCAGCTTGGCGTGCTCGATCTGCTCCTTGACCTTGGTGGTGCCCTGCAGCGCGGCCTTTTCCGACTTCCACACCTCGTTGAGGTCGGAGAACTCGCGCTCCAGCTTGTCGATATCGGTTTCCAGATCGGCCAGACGCTGCCGCGAGGCCTCGTCTTTTTCCTTCTTCAGCATCTCGCGCTGGATCTTGAGCTGAATCAAGCGGCGCTCTAGGCGATCGAGCTCCTCCGGCTTGGAGTCGATCTCCATGCGGATGCGCGATGCGGCCTCGTCCATCAGGTCGATGGCTTTATCCGGCAACTGGCGGTCGGTGATGTAGCGGTTGGACAAGGTGGCCGCCGCCACGATCGCCGGGTCGGTGATTTCCACGCCGTGATGCACCGCGTAGCGCTCCTTCAGCCCACGCAGGATCGCGATGGTGTCCTCCACCGTCGGCTCGCCCACAAAGACTTTTTGGAAGCGACGCTCCAACGCCGCGTCCTTTTCGATGTACTTGCGGTACTCGTCCAGCGTGGTGGCACCGATGCAATGCAGCTCGCCGCGCGCCAGCGCCGGCTTGAGCATGTTGCCGGCATCCATCGCGCCATCGGCCTTGCCCGCGCCCACCATGGTGTGCAGCTCGTCGATGAACAGGATGATCTGGCCTTCGTTCTTGGACAGGTCGCTGAGCACCGCTTTGAGGCGTTCTTCGAACTCGCCACGGAACTTGGCACCGGCAATCAACGCGCCCATGTCCAGCGACAGCACGCGCTTGCCGCGCAGGCCTTCGGGCACCTCACCGTTGATGATGCGCTGGGCCAGGCCTTCGACAATGGCGGTCTTGCCCACGCCGGGCTCGCCGATCAGCACCGGGTTGTTCTTGGTGCGCCGCTGCAGCACCTGGATGGTGCGGCGGATTTCTTCATCGCGCCCGATCACCGGATCGAGCTTGCCGCTCTCGGCGCGCGCAGTGAGATCGATGGTGTATTTCTCCAGCGCCTGGCGCTGTTCCTCGGCATTTTCCGATTGCACGGTTTCGCCGCCGCGCAGCTTGTCGATGGCCGCCTCGATCTTCTTCTTGTCGCCACCGGCCGCGCGCAGTGCCACGCCCAGCGGGCTGGCATCGTCGGCAGCGGCCAGCACAAACCACTCGCTGGCGATGAAGGCATCGCCGTGCTGCTGGGCGAGTTTGTCGGTCTGGTTGAGCAGGCGATTGAGATCGTTGCCGATCGACAGGTTGCCTTCCTGGCCGGATACCTTGGGCAGCGTGTCCAGCGCCTCGCCGAGCCGCTCGCGCAGCGACGGCACGTTGACGCCGGCTTGCGACAGCAACGGGCGCGTGCTGCCGCCGCTCTGGTCCAGCAGCGCGGCCAGCACGTGCACCGGTTCGATGATGTTGTGGTCGCGGCCTACGGCCAGCGACTGTGCGTCGGCCAATGCCTGCTGGAACCGCGAGGTGAGCTTGTCCATCCGCATGGGGTAATCCTCTGAACAGGTGGCCGGCGATGCCGGCGATACCGTGCAGATGCGGTTGCCAAACGGGGTTTCAAGGTTCGAGCGACACGCAAGCGGCGGGCCAACGCCGGCGAGACCGCCTTGTGCGGCCCTGCATACGGAGCACTGCGGTGGCTGCGCGCCCGGTCACTCGACGACCACCGCGACCGCCGGAGCGCCAGACGATGCGCCGCAATGGCACTGCCTGCTGCAATGCGCCGCCACCACTGGCGATGCCCTGCCCCGCATCGGCCTGCGCGGCCGCTGCGGCTACGCCAGCCTGCGGGGAGCCGAGCAGACGCGACAGCACAAGCACGGCCTCCACAGCGATAATGCGCGGATGGATGCACCAAAGCCCTGGTATCTCTACCTGCTGCAATGTCGCAATGGCAGCTATTACGCTGGGATCACCAACGATCTGGAGCGACGGTTCCAGGCGCATGTACGCGGCACCGGCGCGCGCTACACGCGGGCCAATCCGCCGCTGCACATCCTCGCAAGCCACCCCTATCCCGACCGCGCCACCGCCTCGCGTGCGGAGTGCGCACTCAAGCGTCAGCCGCGTGCGCGCAAGCTGGCCTGGCTGCTGGCGCAGCCGCCCTACAGCGCCGGGTCACACACTGCTGACACCCCGATCACGCCCGCCTAGCCGCCCACTTCCTACGCTGCAGCGCCACTCGACAGCGGAGCAGCGCATGCACTATCAGCTCTATTACTGGACCGGCCTGCAAGGCCGTGGCGAATTCGTACGCCTGGCACTGGAAGATGCCGGCGCCAGCTACACCGACGTGGCGCGCGTCGACGGCGACGAGGTCATGACCGCCTTCCTCGAAGGCAAGCACGCTGGTGCACACCCATTCGCGCCGCCGTTTCTGCGTGCGGGCGAGCTGGTGATCGCGCAGGTGGCAGCCATCCTGCATGCCATTGGCCCGCAATTGGAGCTGGTACCGGATGCAGAGGCGCAGCGCCTGCAGGCACTGCAATTGCAACTGACCATCGCAGACCTGGTGGCAGAAGTGCACGACACCCATCACCCGATCGGCGTGGGGCTGTACTACGAAGATCAAAAGGCAGAAGCGGCCAAACGCGCCCAGGATCTGCGCGACAACCGGCTACCCAAGTTCCTGGGCTACTTCGAGCAGGTACTGCAGCAGGCCGGCGGTCTGCACGTGCTTGGCAGCCATTCCTACGTGGACCTGTCGCTGTTTCAGCTGGTCAGCGGCCTGGAATATATGTTCCCCAAGCGCATGGCGACGCTGTCGGGGGAGTTGCCGGGGCTGAAAGCCCTGCAGCAGCGCGTGACCGAGCGCCCGCGCATCGCCGCTTATCTCGCATCCGAGCGCCGGGTGGCGTTCAACACCAACGGCATCTTCCGCCATTATCCGGAGCTGGACGCCGCGTAGGCCACGCTACCGGCAGCACGCAACGCGCGTGTGCCGGTAGCTGCAGCGCGTGCTCACCGCGCAGCCCATGCGTGCAAGTCGCCTTCGCTGCACAGTCGGTTATGTCGTGACCACCCATGTGATTCAGCATCGTCGCGTGTTCCCGGATATCGCAGCTGCAAGGCCGCACTGATGCGGCCTTGATCGCGACACAGTCGAACCGCCAGCCTCAACGCGACTGCAACAGCGCCGCGCGAATGGCCTGCAACTGCGCCTTCACTGCGGCCGCCTGGGTCGGCCCCAGCCGCAATAGTGCCTTCTGCCCGACCGACGCAGCTTCCAGTGCGGGATCGGCAAAAAGATAGCGGCCACGCGCATCGCGCACGACGGCGATCGGCTGGTTAGGCTCCGGCGTGCGCAGCAGATGATCGATCACATCGATCACGCGGTCGTTGAAGTACCGGTCCGGCGCGCCCAGGTTGGCGTAGGCCTGCTGAAACAAAGGGTAGAAGCGCACATAGCTCCTCACCAGCGCCTGCGCATCCACGCTGGTGAACGCGGCGACATACGGCGCATAGCGCGCGGCGTTGGCCTGGTCGATCACGCTGCGATCGGCCACGCTCGACACCTGCAGTTCGCCCGGTACCGCCTGCAGTACCGACGCGCGGCGGCTCATGCTGGGTTGGGTGAGGTTATCGACCATCACCACCACGCGCTCGATCAAATGCGCGCGCAGCACGATCGACAACGCCTCGTCTTGCTGCACCAGGTCCAGCAGCGCCTGCCATGCGGCAGCGTCGCTCTGTGCCAACGCGGGAATCGCCGCATCCGCGGCATCGGCCGATGGCGTCTGCACCGGATGACGCGGCCCGGCGGGTGCAGGCGGTGACGGGGCGACAGCGGCAGCCACCGCGCTCGCGGTCTGGCTGATCGGCGTAGGTACCGCGCCAGATGGATCGGAGGGCCCGCGGAACAGCCACCAGGCGGCGCCGGCAATGAGCGGTACGGCCAACAGCCATGGCCAGCGCGACGACTTGCTTTGCATCATGGAACTCCTGACATCGACAACATCCAGGGTGTGACCATGAGATGGTGCGGTGGTTCCATCAATGTGAGGCCACCGCGTATTCATCAAACGGGCATGCGTTATCAGCCGGTGCGGTGTCATGCGCGCACGCGGCGCAAAGGCATAATCAGCACGACCTGCATGCAGGAGATGCATGCACCCGCCGCGCCAACGACGGGCCCAAGCAGCAGTACGAAACAGTACCTTTCTGAAGCGCTGCGCCTCACACGCAGGCCGCGCTCAATTGTCGAAATTCAACCGTGCACTCACCCAGGCCGCCACGATCGCCGCTGCCGCCTGATCGGCCTGTGTCGCGGGCAGCTTCTTTTCGCGTACCAGCCACGCAGCGGTGTCCGCGCGCACCTTTGGCAACAATGCGCGTACCGCCTTGCGGTCTGCGGCCGGCCATTCGCCGTCATCACCGTCCCATGCCGCGATGGCCTTGTCCGGATCATCGCCGTAGCGCTTGCGCAATGCCGGTTGCAGGTACAACAGCGGCGACACCGAGGCGCGCAGCGCAATCACGTTCCACTCGGCATAGCTTGCATAGCGAATGGTGCCGGCGTCCTTGCTCAATGCCTCGATCAAGGACGCGAAGCCATCGTCCAGCTGCTTCCAGCTGGCCAGCGCAAACAACTCGCCCGGCGGCTCGCACACTGGGGCAAACGAGTCGCGCGTGGACCCATACAGCGGCCCGAACGCCTCGTACGCGGGCTCACCCACCTCCGCGAAAATAAAGCAGTGCACGTAGGGCCGATCGCCGCTGCGGTCTCGCTCGATCCACATGCGCAGTAGCGTGAGCACGCGTTCCTGCTGTGACGTTGCAGGCGCGCCGGCAGCGTCATCCAGCAACGACGCCGCAAAGTCGTCGTCCTTGCGCAGCGCCTTGCGCGCACTGCCGAACCGCGCGTTGGCCAACGCGGCATCCACGCCGGCGGCGGGCACGAACTGATGCAGATACGCCAACCATGCCGATGCCAGCGGTGCGTCGTAGGCCTGCAGCTGCTTCGCGGCCTCGGCAGGCTTGCCGGGGATGCTGGCGATGATGCGATCCAGCGCCTGTTGTTGTGTGGTGAGCGCTTTGGCCAGCACATCGGCTCTGGCGGTGAGGCTGCGTTGCAGGCAGTCGTCCGGCTTGGCGTCCTGCGCGCAGGCGTTGCGCTGGCGCAGCCAGGCGCCTTGTTGCTCGCGCACGCCAGTCACCGCAGCGCGCGGCGTCGTTTGCACCAGTGCCTGGTAGCTTTCGTCCAGTTGATCGTCCAGCAGACCGAGTGCGGGCACCGCGCAGATGCGTTGTTCTACCGGCGTACTGGCCTGTTTGCAGTCGAATGACGCCGCTCCCGCACCGCTGGCGCTCAGCACCAGCGCGCTGCCAAGCAGCAGCCGAACCACATGCGCGTGATGTTTCATTGCACGGCCTCCTTGCGTGCCGGCAGCAGCGACAACAACAGCAACGTCAACGCCAGCGCGACATAGGCGCCGACGAATTGCCAGCTGATCACGCGCGCAAGACCTTGCAGCGACCACGGCAGGTAGATGCCGCCACGCGGGTCCACCGAGTGGATCAGGCCGAACAGCGTCAAGCCTGCAGCGACCAGCAAGAACACCGCACCGCGGCGCAGCCGGCCATCGATCATCGCCGTCACGGTGGCGATCCACAGCATCGCGGTGATGATGAACCCATTGCCCAGCGCGAAGATCACCGCCAGTTCCGGCAGGCCATGGCCGTCCAATTGCGTGGTCAACGCAGCCAGTTGCTCCGGGGCGATCCAGCCCGGCGCCTTGATCGTCAGCAGGTACGCCACCGACGGTAGAAACCCCAGCACCATCGCGCCGGCATGCTGCCGGGGCGTGGCCTGAAACGCCTGTGTGGTGATGTCGATCGAGACGTACACGATGATCGGCGCCAGCACGGCCAGGGGCAGCCATTGCACCAGACCCGAAATCACGCCCAGCATGCCGCCGATACCGACGAACACACCCGTCAGCAGCGTATAGCCGGTGCGTGCGCCCATGTGCTTGTATGCGGGCTGGCCGATGTAGGGCGTGGTCTGCGCCACGCCGCCGCACACGCCGGCCACCAGCGTCGCGAGTGCTTCCACCAGCAGGATGTCACGGGTGCGGTAATCGTCGCCGGCTGCGCGCGCGCTCTCGCTGACATTGATGCCCCCTACCACCATCAACAGGCCGAACGGCAGCAGCAGCGGCAGGTACGCCACCGTGGCCGGCAATCCTTCGATAAAGCCCAGATTCGGCAACGGCAGCACGATCTGCGGTGGGGTCCACGCCGGCACTGTGAAGCCCGGCGCACCCAATCCCGCCAGGCCAAGCCCGTAATACAGCGCCGTGCCGATCACGAACGCCACCAGTACGCCCGGCAATTTGGTCGGCAGGCGGCCCTTGGCCAACAGCACATACAGCAGCAAGCCCAGGGTGACGAATCCGGCGACCGGCGAACGCAAGGTTTCCAGCAACGGCAACAGGCCCATCAGCACTAGCGCGATGCCGGCGATCGACCCGAGCAAGGCGGCGCGCGGCAACGCGCGCGTCACCGCCTCGCCGACGAACGACAGCACCAGCTTGAGCAGGCCCATCACCACCAGTGCGGCCATGCCCAGTTTCCAGGTGGCCAGTGCGGCCGCCTGCGGATCCAGCCCTTGCGCCTTGAAGCCGGCAAACGCCGGGCCCAGCACCAACAAGGCCATGCCGATGCTGGTCGGCGCGTCCAGGCCCAACGGCATCGCGGTGACGTCGTCGCGCCCGGTGCGTGCAGCCAGCCGTCGCGCCATCAAGGTGTAGAGCAGGTTGCCCACCAGCACGCCGAACGCGGTACCCGGGAACATGCGCCCGAACACCACCTCGGCGGGAAACTGGAAGATGCCCACCAGCGCCATCGCGATGAAGCCTAGGATGGACAGATTGTCGACGACCAGGCCGAAGAAACCATTGAGGTCGCCGGCGACGAACCAGCGCGGCGGAGCCGCAGGACGCGAAGAGGGAGCGGACATGGAGGTCTGCAAGACATGGGGACAGGCGATGGTAGCCGCTGCTTGGCACAGGTGACAGCGAACCGGTGAAACGGGGTGTTGGCGCGCATGGGATGGGAGAAGGGCCATCGGCAAGCGCTTACGCGCCTGGCTTCAGCGCTACGGAGCGCGACAAGGCGGCACGCGCATCGCCAGCACTGGGGCGTGGCCTACGCGCGAGCACTGCCATCCAACCGACAGATCACCTCTCCGAGGCAGCGGCAAGGCGACTACCTGCGATGCCCCGCAACGGGTCCGCAGGGCCGATTCAATACATCGGCCGCACCACTTGCCAATCGAATCAGCGCTTGCTGGCCGATGTCCCTGGAGCCGCCGGCCAATCGACCCAGCTCTTATTGGTCGTCGCCCGCGGAGGCGGCGACCACGCTCACCCAGCCCACCACGTCGCCTGCTTTGGCACTGCGGTAACGCACTTTGATGCGCAAGCCATCGGCGCTGACATCCAGCGCATCGGCGCGATCGCCCTGCACCAGATACCGCCGCGTGCTGGTCGCGGCTGGCGTTGAATACAGGGGCAGGCGAGCGACTTGCACCCGCAGTGGCACCGGCATCGGCGATTCCAGCGTTTCGCCGATGGCGGTGGCAATCACGCCACCATGCGCGTCGAAGGTGGACCACACCGACAGCGGGTAAGCGTCATCGCTGTTGCGCCCCAGCAGCGACTGGATGTCCGACGATTCGATCCGCTGCTGCGAGCGAGACACATACAGTTGGCCATCGCTGGCGTAGCGATACTGGTCGCTGTACCACATCGGCCCGCCACGGCAAGAGCTGCTCAGGCTGCGATCCTTGGCGTCCGGGGTCAGATTCGAGAAGCTTTCGCACTGCACGGCAGGGCGCGTGGGTACGGCCAATGGATGGAACCGCCGTTGCACCGGGTCGAACAGGAACACCAGCGTCGCCTCGTTGACCTGGCTCAGCATCGCAGTCACCGCAAGATCGCGGTGTCCATCAAAGTTGTAGTCGTCGCTCCGGATCCCACTGCCGCCTTCGCCATCCCCCACATCCGCGTCAAGCCATTGCTCGCTGCCGCCCGGCGACAGCGCCACATGCAGACGCGTGCCTACCAGGTTGGCGGTTGCGCGCGTCGTCGCATCGATCGCCACCTGCACACGGCCGTCCGCTGCCATTGCGGCAAACCCCAGCGGGCCGAATGCTGCACCCAAGATCACGCGCATGGCCGCGCCCCGCAAGATCAGCACGTCAGTCCATCGCATCGTCCGCACGGCATGGTGCGCAGGCGCCCTGACCGGTTCAGAACGACACATCCACCGCCTGCCGCGACCACAGTACCGACTGGTGCCCGGTGGCCTGCTTCCAGGCCAGCCGGATCGCTTCGATGTCGCGGCGCCGCTGCGGGGTGTCTTCATGCAGAATCACCAGCACCTTGGTGCCAAGCCGGTTGGGCTCCTTGGCGCCGCGGAACAGCCACTGGCCGTAGGCATCGAACACGGTCAGCCCGTCCGGGAAGCGTGGCGTCACTTCCTTGTCCAGAAAGGCGCGCCACTGCGTCTCGTCGATGGTGCGGGTCTGCGGGCGATCGGCCGGGCCGGTCTCCTCGCCAACGCCGAAATACAATTCGCTGCGGATCCAGCCCCGCCCATCGCCCGGGCGCTGCGCATCGCCCTGCATGCTGGCGGTGGTGGCCGCAGCACCAGGCGCCGTGCCCGGCATGGTGGCGCAAGCAGACAACGCCAGCACAGCGGCGATCAACACGGATGGCAGCAACTTCATCGATTTCTCCAACGGTTCCAGGGGGTGAAGAACAGCATTGCACGCGTGACGCACCGCAGTCGGCGCTTACAAACGGCGGTGCAATACTGCAAGTGTACGAGCGGTACCGCTGCGGTGTTGCGCCGGTGGCGCCACCGCTCATGCGGCCATGGCATCAGCTCATGCACGCCTGCACATGGCCACATCTCGCGCAGGCCTGAACAACGCGATAATATCTCTCCATCCGGATGAATGTGGAACAGTCCGACCCCTTGCGCACCAGCCCGGCCGGACGCCGGCCCCGCTGCGCGTTTGTAGTTGCAGGAGAGAGAGCATGACCCGCCCCACCCTTTCGGTTATCGGCCTGGCCATCGCCGCCGCGCTCAGCGCCAACGCGCAGGCCCAGCAAGCCGACCCCGGCGCCACCACCCTGGATACCGTGATCGTCACCGGCACCCGTGCCAGCGATCGCACCGTACTGGAATCGACGGTGCCAGTGGACGTGCTTACCGCCGAGGACATCCGCAAGGCCGGCGTGGTCAATGGCGAGTTGGGCAGCGCGCTGCAGGCGCTGTTGCCGTCGTTCAATTTCCCGCGCCAGTCCAACTCCGGCGGCGCCGACCACATCCGCGCCGCGCAATTGCGCGGGCTCTCGCCCGACCAGGTGCTGGTACTGGTCAACGGCAAGCGCCGTCACACCTCGGCGCTGGTCAACACCGACAGCAAGATCGGCAAGGGCACCACGCCAGTGGACTTCAATTCCATCCCGATCAACGCGATCAAGCGCATCGAAGTGCTGCGCGACGGCGCCGGCGCGCAATACGGCTCGGACGCGATTGCCGGGGTCATCAACGTGATCCTGGACGACAACCCCGCACGCGGCGAGCTGGAGGCCAGCTTCGGCGCCTACAACACCGACGTGGAGCCGATCGATCGCCGCGTCACCGACGGCCAGACCAGCTACGCCAGCGCCAAGGTCGGTTCGCTGTTGGGCGATGACGGCGGCTTCTTCAAGGTCGGCCTGGAGTTGAAGAATCGCGAGGCGACCAACCGCGCCGGCTTCGACCAGATTCCATCGTTCGAGGAGCAGACCCCGGCCAACCTGGCGCTGGCCGGCCGGCGCAACTACGTGCTCGGCGATGGCGCCACCAAGGGCTTGAATGCCTGGCTCAACACCAAGATTCCCTTCAGCGACAGCGGCGAGTTCTACGCGTTCGGCACCTACAACCAGCGCGACACCGAAGGCGCCAACTACTTCCGTTACCCCGACGGCAGCGCCAACTGGCGCGAGATCTACCCCAACGGTTACCGGCCGATTTCCGAAGGCGAAAACCGCGATCTGCAGATCGTGGCCGGCGCGCGCGGGCAGTGGGGCAGCTGGGATTACGACGCCAGCGTCAACTATGGCCGCAACGACTTCACCTACCGCCTGCGCAACTCGCTCAACGCCTCGCTTGGGCCCGGCAGCACCACTGCGTTCAAGACCGGCGATTTTGCGTTTGCGCAGACCGTGGGCAACCTCGACCTGACCCGCGTATTCGAGGTGGCCGGCGCCACCCATACCTTCGGCACCGGTGCCGAGTTCCGCCGCGAGCAATACCGCACCCATGCCGGCGACCCGGCCAGCTACGCCGCCGGCCCGTTCACCGATCGCCCCACCGGCTCGCAGGCCGGCGGTGGGCTCACTCCGCAGGACGAAGCCGATCTGTCGCGCAACGTGGCCAGCGCCTATGCCAACGTGTCCAGCCAGTTCGGCGACAAGTTCTCCACCGACCTGGCCGGCCGCTATGAGCATTACCAGGATTTCGGCAGCCAATGGACCGGCAAGCTCGCCGCACGCTACGCGTTCGCCCCGGCCTTTGCGTTGCGTGGGGCCATCTCCAACAACGTGCGCGCGCCCTCGCTCAGCCAGATCGGTTACGAAGCCACGTCCACCGGATACGACGCCGCCGGCCGCCTGACCCAGGGCCGCCTGCTGTCAGTCAACAACCCGATCGCCCGCGCGCTTGGCGCCACCGATCTCAAGCCGGAAAAGTCGGTCAACTACAGCCTGGGCTTTACCAGCAAGCTGGGCGACCACTTCGACCTGTCGCTGGATTTTTTCCAGATCGATATCGACGACCGCATCGCCTTGTCCGAAGACATCACCGGCGACGCATTGACCAGCTTCGTGCAGCAGAACTTCGGCGTCACCGGCGTGCAGAGCGCCAGCTATTTCCTCAACGCGGCCGACACCCGCACCCGCGGCGCCGAGCTGGTCGCCAACTGGCGCCAGTACGCTTTCGGTGGCGATCTGCTGCTGACCGGCACCTATAGCTACGCCAAGACCGAGCTGGAAAACATCATCGCAACGCCTGGGCAGCTGCTGGCCTTGAATCCGGACTACGTGCTGTTTGGCGTGGAAGAGAGCAATACGCTCACCGACGCCGCACCGCGCACGCGTGCCGCGCTGGCCGCCAACTGGAGCAACGAGCGCTGGAACCTGCAGACGCGCGTGAACCGCTACGGCAGCGCCACCCGCGTGTTCGATTTCGGCGGCGGCTTCGTGCCACGCCAGACCTATGGCGCCGAATGGCAGCTGGATCTGGAAGCCGAGTACCACCTGGGCACGCAATGGACGCTGGCCATCGGCGGGCAGAACATCCTGGACAACTATTCGGACCGCTCCATCGACGACATCGCCTACTTCGGCAATCTGCCCTACGACGTGCTCTCGCCGATCGGCAGCAACGGCGCATACTGGTACGGACGGGTGAGGTATACGTTTTAAGTCGGGATTGGGGAATCGGGATTTGGGATTGGCAAAAGCAGCATCGCTACCAATCCCGGATCCAGATTCGCCTTGCCCGCGCTACGCCATGGTCCAGCCAATCGGCGGTTGTTGGGATTGGGGATTTGGATTGGCGGGCGCGGCTGCGCGATGCATCCCCGATTCCCGCTGTCTGCGATACAACATCCCCAACGCCAGCGGCAGTGGCGGCGCCGACTGGCATGGGCTGATGACATCCATGGCATTCGGGATTCGGGTTGGCAAGCAAGGCTCTGCGACGCATCCCTCATCCCGACGCCCCGATCCCTGCTGTTCCATAACCTGAATCTCACACCGGTTTGCGCACACTAGTGCAATGGCAGACGCGCATTCCCCCCTTCCGTCGCCGCCATTGCTGGACGATGCCTGCGCATTGTTTCTGGACGTGGACGGCACCCTGATCGATTTTGCCGACAGCCCTGAGGCCGTGCGGCTATTGCCCGAGGTCCGCGAGGCCATTGCCCGCCTGAGCGAGCGCCTGAACGGCGCCATCGCATTGGTCAGCGGGCGCCCCCTCGCACAGCTGGATGCACTGTTCGCGCCATTGCTGCTGCCGGCCGCCGGCTTACATGGTCATGAGCTGCGCAGCGATGTCGCCGCGCGTGCCGCCATGCCGCAAGACACCTCTGAATTTCTGCATGGCCTGCATCAACGCGCTGCGGCCCTGACCCACAAGCACACAGGCGTGTTGGTCGAAGACAAGGGCGTCAGCGTTGCGTTGCATTGGCGCGCGCAACCGGACGCCGGCCCTGACGTGTTGGCTTTCGCGCAGGATGAAATTGCACAGCTCTCCGGCTATCGCCTGCAACCGGGCGACCATGTGGTCGAATTCGTCCCCGAAGGCAGCAACAAGGGCCTGGCCGTCGAACAGCTGATGCAGACCGCCGCATTTGCAGGCCGCGCGCCGGTGTTCGTGGGAGACGATCTCACCGACGAATTCGGTTTCGAAGCGGCCAACCGCCTGGGCGGCTGGAGCATTCTGGTCGGCGACCGCGCACAGACCAGCGCACGCTTTCGTGTCGACGGCACCGCAGCCGTGCACGCGTGGCTGCAACGCAACGCGCGCAACGCAGCACCTTAAGGCGCGCCCGCCTCCTCTCGTTACTCACAGGATCGTTTGCACCTCATGACCGAGCCAAATCTGGATCTGGGCGTCATCGGTAATTGCAGCTTTGGTGCGTTGGTCGATCGGCAGGCACGCGTGGTGTGGAGCTGCCTGCCCGCCTTCGACGGCGACCCGGCCTTCTGCAGCCTGCTCTCGCCCAAGACCGAAGGCGGCGACTTCGCCGTGGAGCTGGAAGACTTCGTCAGCAGCGAGCAGCATTACCTGCCCAACACCGCCGTGCTGCGCACCGTCTTGCGCGATAGCAACGGCGGCGAGGTGGAAGTCATCGACTTCGCACCGCGCTGGCGCAATAACGGCCGCTTTTATCGGCCTGTCAGCATCATCCGGCAGATTCGCCCGCTCGCTGGCAACCCGCGCATCGTGGTACGTGCACGTCCACTCGCCGACTGGGGTGGCCGTACGCCCGATACCACCTGGGGCAGCAACCACATCCGCTGGGTATTGCCGGAATTCACGCTGCGCCTGACCACCGATGTGCCGGTGCGCTTCGTGCGCGATGGTCTGCCGTTCGTGCTCAGCCACCCGGTGAGTCTGGTGCTGGGCGTTGACGAATCGCTGACCCGCTCGCTCACCGGTTATGTGCAGGAAGCGCAGGAGCGCACTGAAGAATACTGGCGCGAGTGGGTGCGTTATCTGTCCATTCCACTGGATTGGCAGGAGGCGGTGATCCGCAGCGCGATCACGCTCAAGCTATGCCAGTACGAAGACAGCGGCGCCATCATCGCCGCAATGACCACCTCGATTCCCGAGGCGCCCAATACTCCGCGCAACTGGGATTACCGCTATTGCTGGCTGCGCGATGCCGCCTTCGTGGTGCGCGCGCTCAACCGGCTGGGCGCCACGCGCACGATGGAGCAGTTCATCGGCTACATCTTCAACATCGCCACCAGCGACGGCACCCTGCAGCCGCTGTACGGCATCGGCTTCGAGTCTCAACTGGAAGAACACGAAGTCGACACGATGGACGGCTATCGCGGCATGGGCCCGGTACGGCGCGGCAATCTGGCCTGGATCCAGCAACAGCATGATGTCTATGGCAGCGTGGTGTTGGCCTCCACGCAATTGTTCTTCGACTTGCGCCTGAAGGATCAGGGCGATGCCGACACCTTCCGCCGGCTCGAGCCGCTGGGAGAGCGTGCTTACGCGTTGCACAACGTGCCGGACGCCGGCCTGTGGGAGTTCCGCGGCCGCGCCGAAGTGCACACCTACACTGCAGCAATGTGCTGGGCCGCATGCGATCGCCTGTCCAAGATCGCCGACAGCCTGGCGTTGCCCGAGCGCAGCGTGTATTGGCGACAGCGCGCGGACAGCATTCGCGATCGCGTGCTGGCCGACGCCTGGAGCGAAGAACACGGCCATTTCACCGACACGCTGGGCGGCCATCGCCTGGATGCGTCGCTATTGCTGTTGGCCGACATCGGCATCGTGGATGCTGGCGACAGCCGCTTCGTCCGCACCGTCGAGGCAGTCGGTCGCGTGCTCAAGCATGGCGATGCGCTGTATCGCTACATCGCGCCGGATGACTTCGGTGAGCCGGAAACCAGCTTCACCATCTGCACGTTCTGGTACATCGACGCACTAGCGGCGATCGGCCGCAAAGACGAGGCACGTGAATTGTTCGAGCGCATCCTTTCGCGCCGCAATCACCTCGGCTTGCTGTCGGAAGATCTATCGTTTGAAGACGGCGAAGCGTGGGGCAACTTCCCGCAGACCTATTCGCATGTCGGTTTGATCATCGCGGCGATGCGCTTGTCGCGGAGCTGGCAGGAGGCGTCATGAGTCGTTTGGTGGTGGTATCCAATCGTGTTGCCGTGCCCGGTGAGAACCGTGCCGGTGGCCTGGCAGTCGGGTTGTTGGCAGCGCTCAAGGAGCGTGGCGGCATGTGGTTCGGCTGGAGCGGCAAGACCGTGCGCGGCGACAGTGGTGGCATGCACGAGCAGCGCGAAGGCGACATCACCTTTGTCACCATGGACCTCAACAAGCGCGACATCGATTCCTACTACAACGGCTTTGCCAATCGCACGTTATGGCCCTTGCTGCATTTCCGTCTGGACCTGGTCGATTACGACCGCGCCAAACGCGAAGGCTATCTGCGCGTCAACCGTCTGTTCGCGGAAAAACTCGCGCCGCTGCTGAAAGACAGCGACACCTTGTGGATCCACGATTACCACATGATCCCGCTCGGCGCGATGCTGCGCGAACTGGGGGTTGGCTGCAAGATGGGTTTCTTCCTGCACGTGCCGATGCCCTCGGCCGATCTGGTGCAGGCGATGCCCGATCACGCACGTTTGTTCAGCACCTTCTATGCCTACGATCTGGTCGGCTTCCAGACCCAACGCGATGCCGAGCGCTTCAAGGCGTATGTGCGCCTGTTCGGTGGTGGACGCATTCTGGAGGGCGATCTGGTCGAAGGCCCGGGCGGGCGACGTTTTACTGCTTCGTCGTTCCCCATCGGCATCGATACCGATCTGATCGCCACTCAGGCAAAGGCATCCGTCAGCAAGCAGGCCGTGCGCGATCTGCGCGAGAGTCTGCGCGGACGTCAGCTGGCGATCGGTGTGGACCGGCTGGATTATTCCAAAGGCCTGCCGGAACGCTTCCAGGGGTTCGAGCGTTATCTGGAACGCTATCCGGACCAGTCCGGCAGCCTGACCTATCTTCAGATTGCTCCGGTGTCGCGCGGCGATGTCACCGAATACCGGCAATTGCGCGGGCAGCTGGAACAGATCGCCGGCCATATCAATGGTGGGCATGCGGGGCCGGACTGGACTCCGTTGCGCTACGTCAACCAAAACTTCAGTCACGCAACCTTGACCGGTTTCTATCGGGCTGCATCGGTGGGCCTGGTGACGCCGTTGCGTGATGGCATGAACCTGGTCGCCAAGGAATTCGTCGCGGCACAGGATCCCGAAAATCCCGGTGTGCTGGTGCTGTCGTTGCTGGCGGGTGCGGCGGACGAAATGAAGGAAGCGCTGCTAGTCAACCCACACGACCTGGACGGTGTGGCCGATGCGATTGCAACGGCAGCAAGCATGCCGCTTGCGACGCGTATCGAACGGTGGCGGGCGATGATGGACCATCTGCGCAAGAACAACATCAACCACTGGCGCCAACGCTATCTGCAGGCACTCGCAGACGTTTAGTTTTGCTCTCTGCGGGAGGCTGGGTGCATCTCCTGCTCCTTCCAGAGGAGTGCGCAGCCTTGCTGCTTGCAGATCCTTCTTACTGCTGGAGCAAGTACCCAGGCTCGCTGCATGCATGTCCTTTTTCCTTCGGGAGAAGGCGCCCGGAGGGCGGATGAGGGGACAGCTACCAGGGACCTTGGACAGGTTCGCCTGTAAGCCATGTTGGAAGTTCAGGCGCGGCGTTAAGTCAAAGCGCTGAGGCGACGGCAAAGGCAGAGGCTTCCGTGCGCTACGGAAGCGTGCAACTTTCGCTTTGGCTAACGCCAGCAAAACTTTTGTCGCCTGATGTAATCCGCTGCGATATGGCCGCCCCGATGCCCTGCGCTCCTCGCCATGCGGCACGGCGCCCAAACTCACTTGCTTAGAACAAGGGCGCACCGCAGTCACGCATGACTGCGGTGCGCGGGTTGCTTCAAGGCCACGGAGCGAGTCAAAAGCAACAGACGGGCGAAGCCAAAGAAACGCAGAAAGGCACAGCAATTCACCAGCGACAGCGACAGCGACAGCGATTCTTGCGTGGATCACTGCAGGTATCACCGCGTATCGGATGAAAATCTCGGGGCCTTTTACTGCACTGCTCGAATTACTGCACTGCTCGAATTCCACGCAAATTTGCCCAATCCGAACCGCAGGTTGGAACGGTGGTTCCTATTCCGTCACGGACAGGCGGCGCGCAGGGGTCTAAAATATTTACATGATTAGCGCTGAGGACCCTGGGAGAGGCTGCGCGTTCATATTCAAGGTCGCCGGCAGCGTGTGCCAATGCGCGACCTCTCTCCCTCCACGACTTGTCGCCCTCTGCGGCCCCGAGTCCTTCCTGACACTTCAAAATGACTGATCAATCCTCAAAACGTGGGCTAGGCAGCTGGTTGCTGGTGGCCTATGCCGTGGTGATCGCCGTACTCGGTGCGGTGCTCGCCTATGAAGGCGGCCGCCTGGTGGCTGTCGGCGGCTCCTGGTACTACCTGTTGGCAGGCATCGGCCTGTTCCTGGCAGGCGCATTGCTGGCGCTGGGCAAACGTGCCGGCCTGTGGCTGTTTGGTGCCACGCTGGCCGCCACCATCGCCTGGGCGCTGTGGGAAGTGGGTCTGGATGGCTGGGGCCTGGTGCCGCGTCTGGCCATGATCTCGGTGCTCGGTTTGCTGCTGCTGCCGTTCTGGGGCGTGGCGCGTCGACGCATGCAGCCGTTGTCCGGCGCCGGCTATGTCGTGGTGGCAGGCGTGTTGCCGATCCTGGGCGCCGCCCTGATCCTGTGGCCGCTGTTTGTACCGCGCAACGTGGAGCTGGCCGACGCCTCCAAGCAGGCGGCCGACAATGCCACGGCTTTCAGCCGCGCTAACGTACCCAGTCCGGACGGCAACGTCGCTGCCAATCACGACGCCAGCAACTGGACTGCGTATGCAGGCTCCAACCTGTCCAATCACTACACACCCGGCGCGCAGATCACCCCGGAGAACGTGAAGAACCTGAAGATTGCCTGGGAATTCCATACCGGCGATCTCAAACCGGCCGGCTCCAAGCTGGGCTACGCCTTCCAGAACACCCCGCTCAAGGGCGGCGACCTGCTCTACATCTGCACGCCCACCCAGAAGGTAATCGCGGTGGACGCGGCCAATGGCAAGGAGCGCTGGCGCTTCGATCCGAAGACCAATCCCAAGGCGATGGCCGGTGTGGCCGCCACCACCTGCCGTGGCGTGTCGTATCACCAGGCGCCGGAAGGCACCGCCGACTGCCCGACGCGGATCTTCTGGCCGATGGTCGATGGCCGCCTCGGTGCGCTGGATGCACAGACCGGCAAGCTGTGCACCAGCTTCGGCAACAACGGCTTTGTCGATCTCAATGCCGGCACCGGCAACACCAAGCCGGGCTTCGTCGGCCCGACCTCGCCGCCGGTGGTGATGCGCGGTGTGGTGATCCAGCCCACCGGCCAGGTGCGTGACGGCCAGGAAGGCGATGCGCCGTCGGGCGTGGTGCGCGGCTTCGATGCCCTCACCGGCCAGCTGCGCTGGGCGTGGGATCTGGGCAACCCGACGATCACCCCCGAGCCGCCGGCCGGCCAGACCTATACCCGCTCTACTCCGAACGTGTGGTCGCTGATGGCTGCAGACGACGAGCTAGGCCTGGTCTACCTGCCGACCGGCAATGCGTCCGGCGACTTCTTCGGCAAGGGCCGTACCCCGCAGGATGAGGAATACACCGCCTCGTTGGTGGCCGTGGATGCGGCCACCGGCAAGGAGCGTTGGCACTTCCGTACCGTCAACCACGACCTGTGGGATTACGACATCGGCCCGCAGCCGAACCTGGTCGATTGGCCGGTGGCCGGCGGCGGCACCCGCCCTGCCGTGATCCAGGCCACCAAGTCCGGTCAGGTGTTCGTGCTGGACCGCGCCACCGGCGCACCGATCATGCCGGTCAAGCAAATGGCCGTGCCGCAGGGCACCGATCATGGCGACTGGACGGCAGCCACGCAGCCGGTCTCGCCGGGCATGCCCAATACCGTGGGCGCGCCGAGCCGCGAGGTGGAGACCATCATCGAATCCGATGCCTGGGGCATGACCCCGTTCGATCAGCTGGCGTGCCGTATCCAGTTCAAGCAGCTGCGCTACGAAGGCATGTTCACCCCGCCGACCCTGCAAGGCTCGCTGGCCTTCACCGGCAACCACGGCGGCATCAACTGGGGCGGCGTCTCGGTCGATCTGCAGCGCGGCATCATGGTGATGAACAGCAACCGCCTGCCCTACACCTTGCAGGTTTACACCCGCGAAAAGATGAATGAGCTGGGCGTGGTGTCGGTGTTCGATGGCAAGAGCAAGACGCCCGGCTACATGGCGCAGAAGGGTCTGGCCTACGGCGCGCGCAAGGAGCCGTGGATGTCGCCGCTCAACACCCCGTGCGTCGCTCCGCCGTGGGGCTACATCGCCGGCGTGGATCTGCGCACGCAGCAGGTGCTGTGGCGCCGTCCGCTGGGCACAGGCTACGACCAAGGCCCGATGGGCATCCCGTCCAAGACCAAGTTCGAGATCGGCACGCCCAACAACAGCGGCTCGCTGGCCACTGCCGGCGGCGTGACCTTCATCGGCGCGAGCCTGGACGACTTCATGCGTGGCTTCGACACCCGCACCGGCAAGCAGGTCTGGGAGACCCGGGTGCCAGCCGGCCCGCAAGCCGCACCGATGAGCTACACGATTGACGGCAAGCAATACATCGTGGCTGCCGTGGGCGGGCACGACCGCATGGAAACCAAGTCTGGCGACAGCGTCATCGCCTGGGCATTGCCGGACGATGCCTCGGCGGCGCCGGCGAAGTAATCGCCAGCCCGTTCGTGCAGTGACACTGCAGACCGGCCGTCGCGAGACGGCCGGTTTTTTTATGGGCGCGGCCTGCCCCGAGTGGGCGGATTGTCGTTGCGCGGTTGGGGGAGCATGTGGCGTGCGGTTGGCATCCACGGTCCCGCAGCACGCCTGGATCTCACTGTGTTGCGCCCGCCGAGGAGGTGTGCCCGACGGTGGCTGACAAGCGCGGCCATTTGCATCGCACCAACGTGCCGGATGAGGTCTCTTTCGAAGTCCTTCGGATCACTGTTTTGCAAGTTCCTGTTGCGACGCCAGCGGTCGATGCATTGCCTGCCCTGGCGTTGGTTCATGCCTGCTTGAACTTCAACGCGAAGCCCGGCTGCGGGCCCCAACCGCAGGCAGGACGGTTATCGCCAAAAACTAGAGAGCAAGCCGCCAGCCACCCATCGGGGCGCAGGACTAATCGCACTTTATGGACTAGAAAATTCACGCAGAATTTACAAAAAAAAACCCTTGTTTCCGGGCTTCGGCACACGCTGGAAACAGGCGCACTGGAACTGAAAACGCTTCCAAATCAGGCACATCGGCCTTCCACTGCTCCACGTCAGGCATTCCGACAAACGGTGCCTTCACAGCATCATGATTCGGGCTCGGCCGCCGATACCCCATTGCAGCCCACTTCTGCCATCCACCGATCCCCCTATTCCAGATCACCTAGTTGGACTCAGCCTATGTTGCCTTCACACGATGCCGCTTCTGTTTCCCGCCCACCGGCAGGCGCAAGCGTTGCGCGTGCCGCCTGGACCGCATGGCTACCCGCTACCACACAATTTGGGCTGCTGGCCTTGTTGACGTTCTACGCCGCCACGCTTGTGCCCGGCGGCGTTGGCAGCGCGCTTGCGAAGCTGTTCCCGGCACTGCTGGTGCTTGGCGCGGCCAGCGTTGGTCTGTGGTGGTGGGCACGTCGTCGCAACAGTGCCCACTTGCAGCAAGCAGTGAACGCGGTCGCTGCGTTGGGAGAAGGCCGCTTTCAGCGACTGAACCTGCGTGCCGCATCCGGTGAGCTCGCACCGCTGCTGCAGACGTTGCAGGCAACCCAGGACAAGCTGGCCATCCGGATCGACGTGATGGAACAAGGCCTGCGCCATGGGCAGTTCGTCATCAAGGCGCTCGACGATCTGGACACCATGATCCGCATCGCCGACGACGACGGCCAGGTCTTGTTCGCCAACCGCAAACTGCTGGCGATGCTCAAGCTGATCGAGCCGGATGTGCAGAGCTTCCGCCCCAGCTTCCATGCCGAAGGGTTCGTCGGCGGCAGCATCGGCGACATCTATCCGGACAGCCAGGCCGCCATCGACCGCATGCGCGCGTTGAATGCGTCCAAGGCCGTGCGTGCGCCGTTCTTCGGCCGCCAGATCGACTTCGTGTACAGCCCAATCATTGCCGCCGACGGCACCAAGCTGGGCACCATCGCGCAGTGGGTGGATGTCACCGCGCAGGTCAACGCCGAGCAGGCGCTGATCCAGATCATCGACGCCGCCTCGGCGGGCGATTTCAGCCGCCGCATGCAGCTCGATGGCATGGACGGCGTGCTGCTGTCGCTGGCGCAAGGCATCAACCGCATCTACGACTCGGTGGAGACCCACCTTGCGGCCCTGGCGCGCGTGATCGGCGCGCTGGCCGAGGGCGACCTCACCCAGCGCGTGGAGGGAGACGCGCACGGTATTTTTGCGCGTCTGCGCGACGACACCAACCAGACCGTCACCCGTCTGACCGAAATCATCGGCGACATCCAGACTGCATCGGACACCATCCGCCAAGCGGCGGTGGAAATTGCCGCCGGCAATACCGATCTGTCCGAACGTACCGAGCAGCAGGCGGCGAATCTGGAAGAAACCGCAAGCTCGATGGAAGAACTCACCTCCACCGTGAAGCAGAACGCCGACAGCGCATTGCAGGCCAACCGACTGGTGGTAGGTACCGGCGAAGTGGCACAGAGCGGCGGCCAGGTGATGGACGATGTGGTCGCCACCATGGGCCAGATCAGCACTGCCTCACGCAAGATCGGTGAGATCATCGGCGTCATCGACGGCATCGCGTTCCAGACCAATATCCTGGCGCTCAACGCCGCGGTGGAAGCGGCGCGTGCCGGAGAACAGGGCCGCGGCTTTGCGGTCGTCGCCTCGGAAGTGCGCGCACTGGCGCGGCGCTCGGCGGATGCGGCAAAAGAGATCAAGACGCTGATCGCCGATTCCAGCGACAAGGTGGAGCTCGGCTCGGGCCTGGTGCATCGCGCCGGCGCGACCATGCGCGAGATCGTCGGCTCGGTCAAACACGTCACCGACATCATGAGCGAGATCACCTCGGCCAGCGCCGAGCAATCCAGCGGCATTGAACAGGTCAATCGCACTGTCGCGCAATTGGACGAGGTCACCCAACGCAATGCCGCATTGGTGGAAGAAGCCACCGCCGCCGCACGCAGCCTGGAAGAACAGGCGGTGGAACTGGCCGATGCGGTATCGATCTTTCGCCTGCAGCCGGCCCACGGCGGCAACTCGAATGTCGTGCGCGCAAGTCTAAAAAGCGCGGCGGCTTAACCGCCAGCGCAGCGAATCGCACGATCACCGCAGGAGTGCACCTGGGCGCGACTGGGCATTCCCGGTAATGCCAGTCGCGCCCAGGTGCGCTGCTATGCAGAGGCGACTGCGCAGCAGCGTGGATTAGTCCAGAAACCGCGCGCGCTGCTCGGGCGTGGGCAGCATGCAGTGCTCGCTACGGCCGAACCAGCGATAGCGGTTGCGTGCGATCAGGCGATACCCGCTATCGCGCAAGGCAGGCGGCACCACGCGCAACACGGCAAAAACGCGCCAAACGCCTCCCAATCCCGCCAGCACGCGCACGATGGCATCGCTGTCGGTCCATGCACCGGTGTCGTCCACCAGCAGAAAACGACAGCGGATCGTCGGGGTCCAGCCCGTGCTGCTGCAACAGCGCACGCCCGGCGTGCCCCTGCATTGCGGCAAAGCGATAACGCCCGCGCTGATCGTGGCGCAGCAGGAACTTGACCCAGCCATTGCACAACAGGCACACCCCATCGAACACGATGGTGGCCGGCGCACTGCGCGCAGCGACGTGCGGGGATTCAACGTGGCTCAAGCCAACCCTCGTAGCGAATGAACGGCCCGACCAGCGGCAGGTGCACGTCGACGGAAAACCCGTAGCGCCCGGTGTCGGCATGCTCGCGGCACCGCACCTGCTCGAACCAGCGCGCAGGCAGGGGAATCACGCCGAACGCCCATACGCGCGTGGCCTGCCAGTACAACGCGTCGGCGTCGGCACGCAGCGCGAATTCGAAGCGGACCGCACCCAGATGCTCGCGCAGTGCGTCGCCGTGCCGCCACAACCGCGAGTACATCGGCAAGCCAGCAAAGCGCCGATGCCAGCGCTCGCCGTGCGCATCGACCAAAAACTCCACCTCGACATCCACCTCGCCACTGCGCGGCAAGCGGCTCAGCAACGCCAGCAACGGCACCAGCGCATGGCGACCGCGCTGGACCTGCGCCCGTCCGCCAAAGGTTTGCCGCTGCTGCACCGCATGCAGCGCGCGCACCGGCGCCGGTAGCTGCGCAAAGGCATCCTGGCCCAGTACCTGCGCAAATAGTGGCGTACTCAGGGCGCGATCCAGGCCAGCGTGGCCATGCGTCCGCTGCGTCGGTCGCGGCGATGCGAAAAAAAGCGATGCGGATCGAAAATGGTGCACAGTCCGCCACCATGGATCGCGTTGGCCGGCACACCGGCACGCTGCAGGCGCTGGCGCGCCAATGCATACAGATCCACCCGCCAATGCCCTGGCCGCGTGGCACTGAAGGCGGCCTGTGCTGATGCATCGTCGGCAACGAAGGCGTCGAAGACGTCCTCGCCAATTTCATACGTCTGCGGTCCCGCTGCCGGCCCCAGCCAGGCGATCACGTGCGCTGCAGGCGCACGCATGGCGGCCACGCTGCGCTCCAGCATGCCGTCGGCCAGGCCACGCCAACCGGCATGCGCGGCGGCCACTTCGCTGCCGTCGGCCGCCGCCAGCACTACGGGCAGGCAATCGGCAGTGAGGATCGCCAGCACCACGCCAGGCACTGCGGTGACGGCCGCATCGGCCGTGGGCTCGAACGCAGCCGACGCGTAATCGCCCGCGCCATTGAACTGCGCGCCGGGCGCACGTGGCGGTGCCTCGAAGCGCACAACCTCGACACCATGCACCTGCCGCAACCAGTGCGGCGCGCTCGGCAATGCCAATGCCTCGACCAGCAGTGCCCGGTTGCGCTCCACCTGGTCGGGCGTGTCGCCCTCAGGGCTGTTGCGGTTGCCCAGATTGAGCGTGTCGAACGGCGGCAGCGACCCGCCCAGCCCGTAGCGCAAAGTGGTCAGCGCCTGGATGCGCGGCGGCGCCGGCCAGTCCGCCGCCAGCACGAACGGTGCAGGCACTGCCATGTCAGCGGCGCGCCAACTCGGCGGCACGTGCGCTGTCTTCGCGCAGCGCGGTCATCAACCGCTGCAGATCGGCCGGCACCGGAGCGGTGGCGCGTACCGGCTGGCCGCTGACCGGATGCAGGAATTCCAGCGTTTCGGCATGCAGCGCCTGGCGCTTGAAGGTGCGCAGTTCGTGGACCAGGTCGTCGGTGGCGCCCTTGGGCAGCTTGAGCGCGCCGCCGTACAACGGGTCGCCGACGATCGGCGACTTCAGATGCGCCATATGCACGCGGATCTGGTGGGTGCGCCCGGTTTCCAGGCGGCATTCCAGGGCGGTATGTGCACGGAAGCGCTCGCGCAGCCGGTAATGGGTGACCGCATCGCGGCCGTCGTCGCGCACCGCCATCTTCAGCCGATCACGCGGGTGGCGGTCGATCGGCGCATTGGCGGTGCCGCCAGACACCAGCGCACCGACCACCACTGCCAGGTACTGGCGATGCACATCGCGCGCGGACAGCTGTTCCACTAGCGCGGTCTGCGCCTGCACGGTCCGCGCGACCACCATGACGCCGCTGGTCTCCTTGTCCAGGCGATGCACCACGCCGGCGCGCGGCACCGCCGACAACGCCGGGTCGCGGAACAGCAGCGCATTGACTAAGGTGCCGTCCGGATTGCCCGCGCCCGGGTGGACGACCAGGCCGGCCGGCTTGTCGATCACCAGCACCTGGTCGTCTTCGTACAACACGCTCAGCGGGATGTCCTGCGGGGCCGCATGCGTCTGGGTTTCCAGCACCACCTGCAATTGCACGCTCTCGCCGCCGCGCAAGGTGTCGCGCGGACGCGCCATTTCGCCATCCAGCAGCGCATCGCCGGATTTGATCCACTCCGACAGCCGCGAGCGCGAGAATTCGGGGAACAGCTCGGCCAACACCGCGTCGAAACGGCGCCCTGCGGCGTTATCGGGCACGATGGCCTGACGGATGGACGGGTCGGTGGGGTCGGCAGATGGGTCGGACATGGACACTGGCACTCAGGCAAAAACGGGAATTTGGGGGTCCGGGCGGCAGGAGTCAGTCGCCGGACAGGCCACTAGGCTATCATCGCGCTTTCGTTTTCCTGACGCGTCCTGCCCAGACCCATGATCCGACGGTCCACGTTTTCCGCGCCTGCGCGCCTGATTGCCCTCATGCTGGTCATGGCGTTCGTCGTCACCGGCTGCCACCGCGGCGCCAAGGACAAGAATCCCGATGAGGGCATGCCGGTCGAGCAGCTCTATGGCAAAGGCCACGGCCTGATGGAGAAAGGCAACTGGGCTGGCGCCGAAGCCAGCTACAAGCGCCTGATCGCCCAGTACCCTTACGGCCCGTATACCGAACAGGCGATGATCGAAACCGCCTACGCGCAGTACAAGGCCGGCAAGCACGACGATACGGTGTCCAGCGTCGACCGCTTCATCCGCACCTATCCCACGCACCGCAATATCTCGTACCTGTACTACCTGCGTGGGCTGGCAAACAGCAACCGCGATACGGTGTTCCTGCGCCGGGTGTGGTCGCTGGATCCGAGCCGCCGCGATCTGTCCTCGCCGCAGCAGGCCTACAACGATTTCAACACGGTCACCGACCGGTATCCCAACAGCCGTTACGCGCCCGACGCGCGCAAGCGGATGATCGAGTTGCGCGACGTGTTCGCCCAGCACGAGCTGGATAACGCGCTGTACTACCTGCGCCGCAACGCATGGGTCTCCGCGGCAGGGCGTGCCAACTACCTGCTGGAAACCTATCCGCAAAGCGCCTATCAGTACGACGCCGTTGCGGTGCTGGCCGAGGCCTACACGCATCTTGGCAACAAGACGCTGGCCGCAGACGCGCGCCGCGTGCTCGAGCTCAACAGCCCGCAGCATCCGTGGCTGACCGGCAACTGGCCGAAGTATCCGTGGGCGATCCGCAAGCTCAACCCGTTTGCCGGCGAGAAGTCCGCCGCCACCGGTCAGCGCAACGCACAGATGAGCCGCGACTGAGGCATCAGCTGCCCATGTCCTGAATCTAAGGGGCCGCAAGGCCCCTCTCTTTTTATTGCGGCACTGCCGATGCGGCAACACGCCTGAGATGGCAGCGTGTCGATTGCAGCAGGCCCTTGCGGTGCCAAACGACGGTCGCGTCCGATCCAACGGGTAACCGACCGCCCGGCATTCCGGAGTTGCTCACCGGCATCCCACGCTTTCCCGCACCGCTGAGCGCACCGGCCTGCGCCACGTGCGAGCACGTTGCCAGACCTGGCGCCAGATCACCGAACCGCCCAGCCGGGCTGCCTATACTCACCCCTCAGGAAGATCCGACTCCCAACGGCGCCAGCCAAGGAGGCCGCATGTCCCGCCTTATCGTCCTGTGTCTGTTCGTCATCTCGTTGGCGGCAGTGACCACGCGCTCGGTCGCGGCGCCGATCGTCTACGGCGTCAACGCCCATGACAACCGCCCAGGCTACCCCATGGCCCAGGCCGAAGCCCGCTTCAAACTGCTTGCGGCGCGCAATCTGCGCAGCTACCGCGTCGATGTTGATCCACGCGACTACGCAACGCTCGATACGCTGGTCCCGCTGGCACGCAAATATGGCATCACCCTGCGCCCGATGGTCTACCCGATGTCGCGCGAGATCGGCTACCAGCTGGCGCGTCGCTATGCGGCCGACATCAAGGTCTGGGAGATCGGCAACGAACAGGATCTGGTCCGTAGCGAGGCCGATCCACGCATCGCTGCAATGACCACCATGTATCTGGGCATGCGCCAGGCCTCCAACGAACTGGGCGCAGGTCTGCGCTTCACCATCAACATCACCGCCTGCAATAGCGACGACCGCAGCGCCAACGCGCGCTGCCCGGGCGACCGCAATGGCTCGTTATGGTTTCTTGCCAAGGCCAAGGCCGCCGGCTTCGACTTCGACCACATCAGCTTCCATTACTACGCCTTCCACCAGGATGCCGGCTACTGGAGCGAGTTGTATCTCGGTCAGCTGCGCACGGCGGCGCAGACCTACAAGACCCCGGTGTTCTTCAACGAACTCAACTGTGCGGAGATCTACACCGGCAACACCACCGGCGGCGCGGAAGGCGACCGCAGCTGCTACGACAGCCTGGCGCAGTTGCTGCGCAATGTGCGCGACAACTATGCCGACGTGGTGTCCGAGGTGAACGTCTACGAATTGCTGGACCAGACCACCATCCAGGGTGCGGAAGGCCACTTCGGCCTGATGTACGACCTAACGCGGCCCAAGCCGACCCTGGAACTGCTCACCCGCTTTGCCCGGGCACCGGCCACCGCCGCGGCTGATGCGCCAGGTGACCGACCGGAATAGCCGCTCGCGCTACTGACCGGTATAGCCATTGGTGATCGGGTAACGCCGCTCGCGACCGAACGCACGCCGCGAGACCTTGGGCCCGGGAGCGGCCTGATGCCGCTTCCATTCGTTGATCCGCACCAGGCGCAGCACATGCTCGACGGTGTCGGCCGCATAACCGGCGGCGACGATCTCGTCGCGCGACTGCTCCTGGTCGACATAGCGGTACAGGATGCCGTCGAGCACATCGTAGGGCGGCAGCGAATCCTGGTCGGTCTGGTTGTCGCGCAGCTCGGCCGACGGCGGGCGCGAAATCACTGCCGGTGGAATCACCGGCGCCCCACCCACGGTATTGCGCCATTTCGCCAGGCCGAACACTTCGGTCTTGTACAGATCCTTCAGCGGCGCGTAGCCACCGCACATATCGCCGTAAATGGTGGCGTAGCCCACAGCGTATTCGCTCTTGTTGCCGGTGGTCAGCAACAGCCCGCCGAACTTGTTGGACAGTGCCATCAGGATCACGCCACGGCTGCGCGACTGCAGATTTTCTTCGGTGATATCCGGCTGGGTGCCCTCGAACATCGGCCCCAGCGCGGCGAGCAAGCCTTCGAACGCCGGCTCGATCGCGATGGTTTCCAGCTTCACGCCCATGGCGCGGCACTGCTCCTCGGCCAGATCGTTGGACAGGCCGGCGGTGTAGCGCGACGGCAGCCGCACGGCGGTGACGTTATCGCCGCCCAGCGCATCGACCGCCATCGCCAGCACCAGCGCCGAATCGATGCCGCCGGACAGCCCCAGCCACACCTTGCTGAAGCCATTCTTGCGGCAGTAATCCTGCAGCCCCCGCATCACCGCGCGCCACGCCAGCGCGTCCATGCTTTCGTCGCCATCGTCCACCCAGACCACCGGGGTGAAGCGACGTTCGCCGGCGGCATAGTCCACCACCAGCCATTGATCGACAAAGGCAGCTGCGGCCGGATGCACCGTGCCATCGCCATCGGCCACCACCGAGGCGCCATCGAACACCAGTGCGTCCTGGCCACCGACCACGTTGAGATAGGCAATCGCCGCCCCGCTCTCGCGCGTGCGCTCGGCTAATAGCGCATCGCGCTGCGCATGCTTGCCACGCTCGTACGGCGAGGCATTCGGCACCAGCACCAGCTCGGCGCCAGCCTGCACCGTCTTGGCCAGCGGCTCGGCAAACCACAAGTCTTCGCAAATGACCACGCCCACCTGCACGTCCTTGATCGTGACCACGCAGTTGTCGCCATCCGGGTCCACATCGAAATAGCGACGCTCGTCGAACACCGCATAGTTGGGCAGCTCACGCTTGCGGTAGGTCGCCTCGATGCGCCCGTCGCGCAACACGCTGGCGGCGTTGTAGACCACGCTGCCGGCACTCTGCGGCCAGCCGATCACCGCCACGATCCCGCGCGTGCTGACGGCGATACGCGCCAGCGCTTCCTCGCAATGGGCGAGAAAACCGGGACGCAGCAGCAGGTCTTCCGGCGGGTAGCCGCTGATCGCCAATTCGGGAAACAGCACGATATCGGCCTCGAACTCGTCCCGCGCCATGGCAATGAACTCGATGATGCGATCGGTATTTTTTGCCACCGCTCCAACCGGGAAGTCGAACTGGGCCATGGCAATGCGGAGGGTCTGGGGCATATCAACGGCCTTGTGCGTGTGTTTTCCGAAGCACGGAAGCGGGAAGGGAGGAACGAGCCGCAAGCAAACCTCGCGCGATCATCTCGCAGACATCGTCGCCGCTGGCAAGAACTGCATTATTCCAGAAGCGCAGCACCTGGAAGCCTTCGCGCTGCAGAAAGGCATCGCGCGTGGCGTCCGCGCCGGGTAGCAGGTGCTGGCTACCATCGATTTCGACAATCAATGCCCGGGCGAGGCAGACGAAGTCGACGATATAAGGCCCGATGGGAAACTGACGCCGGAATTTGAAGCCGAGCAGGCGTCGATCCTCGCAACCGATACCAAAGCGCGCGCTCGCCTGCGGTCATCTCACAACGCGGGTGCTTGGCGAATCCGGTCTTGGCGGCGTGGCGCATGGGCCTTCCCGGTAGGAGGATGGCCAAGGTGGCTTGTAGCGCCGGGTGGCGCTATCGGTATTGATGGCGCTTTGGCGTCGGAGATCACCGCACGGAAGGCGCCCTCACCCCTACCCCTCTCCCGCAAGCGGGAGAGGGGATGTCACAGCCGGCGACGGCGTGGGCATGACCGTGGCACGCTACGTAGATCAAGCAGGCAACGACCAGCCTGACATTCCTTGTGAACATGATCAGCAGAATCGCTGCTGTTGCTGTTGCTGTTGCTGTTGCTGTTGCTGTTGCTGTTGCTGTTGCTGTTGCTCCCTTCTCACGCATGCGGGAGAAGGTGACCGAAGGGCGGATGAGGGCAACACCACGCCCCATAAAAAAAAGGCCACCCGAAGGTGGCCTCTCTCGACTCGCAGGCTTGCGCGCAGCGAGTACTTACTTCACCAGCGCAGCAATCGCCGCACCCAGATCGCCCGGCGAACGGACGGTCTTGACGCCAGCGGCTTCCATCGCCGCGAACTTGCCTTCGGCGGTGCCCTTGCCGCCCGATGCGATCGCACCGGCGTGGCCCATGCGCTTGCCGGCCGGTGCAGAAGCACCTGCGATGAAACCGACAACCGGCTTCTTCACGAACTGCTTGATGTACTCGGCACCGGCTTCTTCGGCGTCGCCGCCGATTTCGCCAACCATAATGATGCCTTCGGTCTGCGGGTCTTCGTTGAACAGCTTGAGGCAGTCGACGAAGTTCAGGCCGTTGATCGGGTCGCCACCGATGCCGATGCAGGTGCTCTGGCCCAGGCCCACTTCGGTGGTCTGCTTGACCGCTTCATAGGTCAGGGTGCCCGAACGCGACACGATGCCGATCTTGCCCGGCTTGTGGATGTGGCCCGGCATGATGCCGATCTTGCACTCGCCGGGGTGATCACGCCGGGGCAGTTCGGCCCGATCAGCACGGTGTCCGGATGCGAGCGGGTCAGCACGTTCTTGACGCGCAGCATGTCCAGCACCGGGATGCCTTCGGTGATGCAGACGATGACCTTGATGCCGGCCGCAGCCGCTTCCAGGATCGCATCGGCCGCGTACGGCGGCGGCACGTAGATCACCGACGCATCGGCGCCGGTGCTCTGCACGGCATCGGCCACGGTGTTGAACACCGGCAGGTCGATATGCGTGGTGCCGCCCTTGCCGGGGGTCACGCCGCCGACGACCTGGGTGCCGTACTCGATCATCTGAGTGGCGTGGAAGGTGCCCTGCTGGCCGGTGAAGCCCTGCACGATCACCTTGGTGTTCTTGTTAATCAAAACGGACATGAATAGTTCCTTCGGTGTCGTGAATCAGGCGGCGTTCTTGACAGCTTCGACGACCTTCTTGGCACCGTCGTTGATGTTGTCGGCCGGGATGATGGCCATGCCGCTGTCGCGCAGCAGCTGCTTGCCTTCTTCCACATTGGTGCCTTCCAGGCGCACCACGACCGGAACCTTGACGCCCACTTCCTTGACCGCGGCGATGATGCCTTCGGCAATCATGTCGCAGCGGACGATGCCGCCGAAAATGTTGACAAAGATGCCCTCGACCTTGTCCGAGGACAGGATCAGCTTGAACGCCTCGATGACGCGCTGCTTGTTGGCACCGCCGCCCACGTCCAGGAAGTTCGCCGGCTCGCCGCCGTTGAGCTTGATGACGTCCATGGTCGCCATGGCCAAGCCTGCGCCGTTGACCATGCAACCGATGTTGCCGTCCATGGTGACGTAGTTGATGTCCAGCTCCGACGCGGTGACTTCGGTCTCGTCTTCCTGCGTCTTGTCGCGCATGGCGATCAGCTGCTTCTGACGGAACGCGGCGTTGTCGTCGCTGTCGAACTTGCCGTCCAGCGCATACAGGTTGCCGTCGTCCAGGATCGCCAGCGGGTTGATTTCAACCAGCGCCAGGTCCTTTTCGTTGAACAGGCGGTACAGGTTCACCATGATGCTGGCGAACTGGCCGGCCTGCTTGGCGTTGAGCCCGAGCTTGAAGCCGAAATCGCGGCCGTGATAGCCCTGCACGCCTTCGACGAAATCAACGTTGAGCGCGTGGATCAGCTCCGGCGTTTCGGCCGCAACCTGCTCGATCTCCACGCCGCCTTCGGACGAGGCGATATAGGTGATGGTCTTGGTGCCGCGGTCGACCAGGATAGACAGGTACAGCTCCTTGACGATCTCACCGGCGGTGGTCACCAGCACCAGGTTGATCGGCAGCTCGACGCCGGCGGTCTGGTAGGTGGACATCTTGGTGCCGAGCATCTTGGCCGCTGCGGCCTTCACGTCGTCGGTGGTCTTGCAGAACTTGACGCCGCCAGCCTTACCGCGGCCGCCCGCGTGGATCTGCGCTTTCACCATCCAGGGGCCCTTGCCCAGGGAATTGGCGACTTCAACCGCTTCGTCCGGGGTCGCCGCGACCTTGCCGGCCGGAACGGGGATGCCGTACTCGGCAAGCAGCTGTTTTGACTGGTATTCGTGGAAATTCATGCGTCACCGTGGGAAAAGGAAACGACCGCTGCGTGCAACGCAGACCGCCGGGGCGGCACGTCGAAAGACGCGAACGGGCCGCCTATTGTGGCCGACCACGCCGTGCGGCGCAAAATTCGCCGGGATTGACCGCCCGATACCGCGCTTGCACGCCGGCCGACAATGTGCGCACGCACGGTGCGCGGCGCCACACCTGCCTATACTCGCGGCTTGTTCCGGCGGGGAAGTGGTTTGGCATCCAGCGTATCGCTCATCAACCGGATCCAGTCCGCGCCACAGCGCGAGCTGTACTTTTTCTCGCTGTATCGGGTATTGGTGGCCGGGCTGATTGCCGCGCTGGTATTCAGCCCGTTGTCCGACGCCATCCCCGAGCCGCGCTACCCGCGCCTGGCTGCCGCAGTGGCGATCGGCTACCTGTGCATGGCCATCCCGCTGCTGTTCTGGGGCCGTAACGAGCGCCGGCTGACCGCCACCGTGCTGTGTGCGGTGATCGCCGACATCGTTGCCGCCACCCTGGCCACGCATGCCCTGCCCGGTGCCAGCGCCGGCATTGCGATGATGCTGCTGTTCAACGTCGCCGCCGCCTCGATCCTGCTGCGGCTGCGCTACGGCATGAGCGTAGCGGTGCTGGCCAGCGTCGCCATCGTGCTCGAATATCTGTGGACCGTGCTCGAAGGCGGCGGCGCCACCCGTCCGGTGGCGGAACTGGCGATGTTTGCCACCAGCTATGTGGCAGTGGCCTACATCTGCCAGCAGATCGCTTCGCGCGCGCGGAGCAACCAGGTGCTGGCCGAAGAACGCGGCGCGCAGGTCGCCAATCTTTACGAGATCAACGAACTGATCATCCGGCGCATGCGCACTGGCGTGCTGGTGGTCGACACGCACAACCGCATCACGCTGGCTAACGAGGCAGCGCTGGGGCTGCTCGGCGATGGCGACCAGCGTAACGCCCCGTCCGATCTATCCCTGGCCGCGCTCACTCCCGAGCTGGCACGCCGACTGCAGCGCTGGCGCAGCGGCTGGCGGCAGGAAGAAGCGCCCCTGCAACTGGGCGCCGACCGCCCGGAGGTGCAGCCGCGCTTCGTGCGCCTGCTCGCCGACAGCGACCTGGTGCTGGTATTCCTGGACGATGCCACGGTGGTCTCGCGCCGCGCAGAGTCGCTGACCCTGTCTGCGATGGGACGCTTTTCGGCCAGCCTGGCCCACGAGATCCGCAACCCGCTGGCCGCGATCAGCTACGCCTCGCAGCTGCTGGAAGAGTCTCCCGACATCGGCGATGCCGACCGTCGCCTGCTGCAGATCATCCACCAGCAGTGCCAGCGCACCAACGGCATCGTCGAAAGCGTGCTCGGCCTGGCCCGCCGCGAACGCGCCAGCCCTGAAAACCTGGATCTGGCCGCCTTCGTGCGTCGCTTCGTGGTCGAGTACCGGCAGACGTTGTCGATGGAAACCGACATCCTGGAAGCCAGCATCCAGGGCAGCTCGGTACATGCCCTGGTCGACCCCAAGCACCTGCACCAGATTCTCACCGCCCTGGTCCACAACGCGCTCAAGTACGGCCGCGTCATGGACGAACCGGCGCGGGTCAAGCTGCGCGTCGAGCGACAGGAGCGCATGGCGGTAATCGATGTCGTCGACCGCGGCCCGGGCATCCCGGAAGCCGTGGCCGCCCAACTGTTCCGCCCGTTCTACACCACCTCCGAACATGGCACCGGACTCGGCTTGTACATCGCCCAGGAACTCTGCCGCGCCAACCAGGCACAACTGGACTATGTGCCGGTTCCCGGCGGTGGAGCGTGCTTCCGGATCACGTTGCAGGGGCCCAATTCCTTGCAGGGCAAATGAGTTTGCCGATTCGGGCGTTTCGCGATTGCGTGTGTATGCGGCCTTGGCTCCCTGCTGCTGCATCGCGTGCGGGCATACGTTCGGCATGCGGCAACGTCCAGGCTGCAGCTGGTCTATGGCCGATGCGTTCGAAAGAACCATGTCGGTGATCGAACGCTTAAAAACAAGTGAAAAACACGCATCAATCGAAGAGAGGGGCGGCATGCAAATCAACTCGTATGCGGCTGGGAAGTGCGCCGAAGTCTTGATTGCCGTCCGGTAACGCTGGTTCGTTCCCCGGCCGGTCTCTCGAACCGCCCCGCCACCCCACCAGTGCTGACAATTGTCGATTGTCATCACGCTGGGCTATCGTGCGCACCATGAGCGAACCCAAAAGTGCCCTGGTTGTCGATGACGAGCGTGATATCCGCGAGTTGCTTGTTCTCACCCTGGGCCGTATGGGCCTGCGCATCAGCACTGCAGCCAACCTGGCCGAAGCGCGCGAGCTGCTGGCCAGCAACCCGTACGATCTGTGCCTGACCGACATGCGGCTGCCTGACGGCAACGGCATCGAACTGGTCACCGAAATCGCGAAGCACTACCCGCAAACACCGGTGGCCATGATCACCGCGTTCGGCAGCATGGATCTGGCGGTGGAGGCGCTGAAGGCCGGCGCATTCGACTTCGTCAGCAAGCCGGTGGACATCAGCGTGCTGCGCGGCCTGGTCAAGCACGCGCTGGAATTGAACAACCGCGACCGCCCTGCACCGCCCCCGCCGCCGCCCGAACAGGCCAGCCGCCTGCTTGGTGATTCGACCGCGATGGAGAGCCTGCGCGCCACCATCGGCAAGGTCGCGCGCAGCCAGGCGCCGGTGTATATCGTCGGCGAATCCGGCGTGGGCAAGGAGCTGGTGGCACGCACCATCCATGAGCAAGGCGCGCGCGCTGCCGGCCCGTTCGTGCCGGTGAACTGCGGCGCCATTCCCGCCGAACTGATGGAAAGCGAGTTCTTCGGGCACAAGAAAGGCAGCTTCACCGGCGCGCATGCCGACAAGCCCGGGCTGTTCCAGGCTGCACACGGCGGCACGTTGTTCCTGGACGAAGTGGCCGAGTTGCCGCTGCAGATGCAGGTCAAATTGCTGCGCGCGATCCAGGAAAAATCGGTCCGCCCAGTCGGCGCCTCCGGCGAAACGCTGGTAGACGTGCGCATCCTCTCGGCCACGCATAAGGACCTCGGCGACCTGGTCTCCGACGGCCGCTTCCGCCACGACCTCTACTACCGCATCAACGTGATCGAACTGCGCGTGCCGCCGCTGCGCGAGCGCGGTGGCGATCTGCCGCAACTGGCTGCGGCCATCATTGCGCGCCTTGCACGCAGCCATGGCCGGCCGATTCCGCTGCTGACCCAGTCAGCCCTGGACGCACTGGATACCTACGGCTTCCCGGGCAACGTGCGCGAGCTGGAAAACATCCTCGAACGCGCCCTGGCCCTGGCCGAAGACGACCAGATCAGCGCCACCGACCTGCGCCTGCCCGCCCACGGCGGCCACCGCCTGGCCGCAACGCCGGGCAGCGCAGCGGTCGAACCGCGCGAAGCCGTGGTCGACATCGACCCCGCGTCCTCTGCCCTGCCCTCCTACATCGAGCAACTGGAACGCGCCGCGATCCAGAAGGCGCTGGAGGAAAACCGCTGGAACAAGACCAGGACCGCCGCCCAGCTGGGCATCACGTTTCGGGCGCTGCGCTACAAGTTGAAGAAGTTGGGGATGGAGTAGAAGAGTCGGGAATCGGGATTGGGAAATCGTAAAAGCGCAGGCGCTGCTTCGATGGTTCTTGCAGGAGACACCGCGATGGATTGGCTCATGTATCACCTCGCGGTAGCCTGCAATTCTTAACGCTGTTGTCCAAACAAAAAAGCCTGGGACGTACAGGTCCCAGGCTTTTCCGATTCCCCAATCCCGACTCTTAGTCTTTCGTCACCCGATTGATCTCGGCCAGGCTGGTCACCCCGTGCGCAGCCTTCATCAATGCCGACTGGCGCAGGTCGCGGATACCGATCTTTTGCGCAGCCTCGGCGATCTGCATGGCATTGCCGCCGTCCAGCACGATCGCACCGATCTCGTCGGTCATCGGCATCACCTGATAAATGCCTGTACGGCCCTTGTAGCCTTCGGTGCACTCATCGCAACCGACCGCTTCATAGAGCTCGATGTTCGCAACTTGCTCTGGCGTAAACCCTTCTGCCAGCAGCGCATGCTCCGGCAAGGTCGACTTGCGCTTGCAGTTGTTGCACAACCGCCGCGCCAGACGCTGCGCGATGACCAGCGTCACCGACGAGGTGATGTTGTACGGCGCAATCCCCATGTTCATCAAACGCGCGATGGTCTGGGGCGCATCATTGGTATGCAGCGTCGACAGCACCATGTGGCCGGTCTGCGCCGCCTTGATCGCAATCTCGGCCGTCTCCAGGTCGCGGATTTCGCCGACCATGATGATGTCCGGGTCCTGACGCAGGAACGAGCGCAGCGCCGCCGCAAAGGTCATGCCCCGCTTGACGTTCTGCTGCACCTGATTGACGCCGGGCAACCGAATTTCGACCGGATCCTCGGCAGTTGAAATATTGCGCGTCTCATCATTGAGGATGCCCAGCGCCGTATACAACGACACCGTCTTGCCCGAGCCGGTTGGCCCCGTCACCAACACCATGCCGTACGGCTTGTGGATCGCGTCCAAAAACAGCTTCTGCTGGTCCGCCTCATAGCCCAGCTTCTCGATACCGAGCTTGGCCGCACTTGCATCCAGAATACGCAGCACCACCTTCTCGCCGAACAGGGTCGGCAAGGTACTCACGCGGAAGTCGATCTGCTTGGTCTTGGACAAGTTGAGCTTGATGCGCCCGTCCTGCGGCACTCGCTTCTCGGCGATGTCTAGTTGCGACATCACCTTCAGACGTGCAGCGATGCGCTGGTTGAGCTTCACCGGCGCCTTGGCCACGTTCTTCAACAAGCCGTCGATGCGCAAGCGCACCCGGTAGTCGTCTTCATAGGGCTCGAAATGGATGTCGGAGGCTCCCCGCCGGATCGCATCCACCAGCACCTTGTTGACGAACTTGACCACCGGCGTGTCATCACCCTTCGCATCGACCCCGGAGTCCCCGCCGGCGCCCATGTCCTCGTCGCCGGCCGAGACGTCTAGGTCCCCCATATCGTCGTCGTCGTTGCCGAGCGACGCGCCTAGCGCGGCGTTACTGGCCTGCCATTGCTCCAGCGTGCGACGGATCTGGTCCTCATCAACCAGGATCGGCTCGACCACCAGGTTGGTATGGAACTTGATGTCGTCCAGCGCCCTGGTCTGGGTCGGGTTGCTCACCCCCACGAACAACCGGTTGCCGCGCTTGAACAGCGGCAGCACCTGATACTTCTGGAGCAACTCTTCACTGACCAGTTTGACCGCGTTCTGGTTGGCGTCGAACACCGACACATCCATCAACGGCATGCCAAATTCGACCGCGTTGGCAGCAGCCAATTGGGAGGCCGACACCAACTTTTTTTCTGAAAACCATTGAGGTAATGGAACCTTAGCCGCTGCTGCCTGATCCATCGCAGAGCGAGCTACAGTCTCTTCAAGCGCACCATCTTGTACTAAACGACGCGCGATTCCGGTAATACCAACTAAATTAGCGGACGAAACAGCACTCATACTTCAGCCCCCAGTATTTTCACGCACCCTGTCGCTCGCACTCTTTAAACACGACATTAACTCTAACAACCAGCTGGCCGATACTTTGCATCAAAAGCGGAGCCATCACAAATCCAACCACCGTCGGCCGATCGCCTCAATTTAAGATCCATACCTGAAACTAATGCAGAACCCTGCAAAGTACAGCTTATTTCAGCAACACCTGTAGAGCTTAGGACTGCACTTACGCGAGCACATCGCGTTGAAGACAATAATCCAATATAGGGCGCATCGATCACCGAGGGATTTGTACCGTCTTGGACTGCAGCCTCAATAGTGGTCTTCCCAGGACGCAGCTCAGCTAAAGCTGCTGTCAATTGCGCTTTAGCAACCGCACCTTGATATACAGGCAGTGCTATCGCGGCCAACACGGCAATGATTGCTATAACAATCATTAACTCAATAAGAGAAAAGCCATTTTTCCGCGCCATATCGCGCCCCTGTCGGTAAACAGCTCGCCAAAACAGCGGACGGCGAGTAGCTGAAACAATGAAAAATCACCTCTTGACCAGGTGATGGGCCTTAAAATCAATCAAACCTGTACAAGCACAATGAATATCAAAGCCCATCAAAACAGGAAGGCCTCGCTTGTAGCGAGGCCTTCCTTCTTCAGCTAGGAAACATTAAGCACCCGGGCAACCGGCAGGCGCGTACTTCTTCAGCGCATCCGTCTTGCAGGTCCAGGTACCATCATTTGCACGCGTCAATGTCACCTTCTTGCCCACAACCTGCGTATTGCCCTTCAGAGTACACTCGATGGTGCCAGTAGCGCTCAGAGCGGTGATCGGCGCAATGGTGCAGCGCTCAGAGGGAGACTTCAGACCCAACTCGGTGATGTCGGCAACGGTGGTTTTGCCTTCGTTAAGTGCCACTTCGTACTGCGTCTTGCCAGGATTGATCTCAGCGAGGCCGGCGGTGACCTGCGACTTGGCGACATAGTCTTGATACATCGGCAGTGCAATAGCAGCCAGAATTGCGATGATTGCAATCACGATCATCAGTTCGATCAGCGTAAAACCGTTTTGCTTCTTCATCAAGGTTTCCCCTAGAGTTAAGTGTAATTACTTTGCCCGCGGGCCACTCCCGTTGGGCGCCGCGTTGCAATGCCGCGTGCAAATGAATCGAAGCAGGATACGTGCCAACTTCTCCCCACCGACCCTGCAGATGCCCGCTGAGACAATGATGCCGGATCTTTTGAGGGAGGGAACACCTCAATTGCCGAACTGCGACACAACGCTTGATCGGCCCAGCAGAGTCAAAAGGTGACGCTTAGGGGCACCCTGCAGTCGACCGACCCTGGGGATGCCAAGCGCTCCATAAAAGGCTAACATCACTTCGGTATCTGCCTGGGGATGGCGGATGGGGAACTGACATGGCAGCAGTACGTAGTGTGGTGAAGACTAAACCTGCCTCGCAACTTGAGCAGGCGAGCCCATTTGTCTGGGAGGGAACAGACAAGCGCGGCGTAAAGATGAAGGGTGAACAGACGGCGAAAAACGCCAACTTGCTACGTGCCGAGCTACGTAGGCAAGGGATCACGCCCAATCTCGTGAAGGTAAAACCGAAACCCCTTTTTGGCACTGCCGGCAAGAAGGTGACCGCAAAGGACATATCCTTCTTCAGCCGGCAAATGGCGACGATGATGAAGTCCGGCGTCCCTATTGTCGGCGCACTTGAGATCATCGGCAGCGGCCAGAAGAATCCGCGTATGCGGAACATGGTCGGGCAAATCCGTGCGGATATTGAAGGAGGTTCTTCATTGCATGAAGCGGTCAGCAGGCATCCGGTGCAGTTTGACGAGCTCTACAGAAATCTCGTCAGAGCTGGCGAAGGCGCAGGCGTTTTGGAAACGGTGCTGGATACCATAGCAACCTACAAGGAGAACATTGAGGCACTTAAGGGCAAGATCAAAAAAGCCTTGTTCTATCCGGCGATGGTTGTCGCAGTGGCACTACTTGTCAGCGCGATCCTACTCATCTTTGTCGTGCCTCAATTTGAGGATGTGTTCAAGGGTTTCGGCGCCGAACTCCCCGCGTTTACCCAGATGATTGTGAACATGTCACGCTTTATGGTGTCTTGGTGGTGGCTGATTCTTTTTGTCGCAATCGGCGCGGTTGCCGGCTTCATATTCGCCTACAAGCGCTCTCCTTCAATGCAACATGGAATGGACCGGGTCATCCTCAAAGTGCCGATCATCGGTCAGATCATGCACAACAGCTCCATTGCACGTTTTGCGCGGACTACTGCAGTGACGTTCAAAGCCGGCGTACCGCTTGTCGAAGCGTTGAGCATTGTGGCCGGCGCAACCGGCAACTCAGTTTACGAAGCTGCCGTACTGCGTATGCGAGATGATGTCTCGGTGGGCTACCCGGTCAACGTGGCGATGAAGCAGGTCAACCTGTTCCCGCACATGGTGGTTCAGATGACTGCCATCGGCGAAGAGGCTGGCGCGCTGGATGCAATGCTGTTCAAGGTCGCCGAATACTTCGAACAGGAGGTCAACAACGCAGTTGACGCTCTGAGCAGCCTGATCGAACCCCTGATCATGGTGTTCATTGGTACTATCGTCGGCGGTATGGTCATCGGCATGTACCTGCCCATCTTCAAGCTCGCTTCGGTGGTTGGATAAGACGTAATGGCATTTCTCGACCAGCATCCCGGTCTCGGCTTTCCCGCCGCGGCCGGACTGGGACTGCTGATCGGCAGCTTCCTGAATGTGGTGATCCTGCGCTTGCCTAAGCGCATGGAGTGGCAGTGGCGGCGCGATGCGCGCGAGATCCTGGAGTTGCCGGAGCTGTATGAGCCGCCGCCGCCTGGGATCGTGGTGGAGCCCTCGCACGACCCGGTCACCGGCGACAAGCTCAAGTGGTGGGAGAACATCCCGCTCTTTAGCTGGCTGATGCTGCGCGGCAAGTCGCGCTACAGCGGCAAGCCGATCTCCCTCCAGTACCCGCTGGTGGAGTTGTTGACCTCGATTCTTTGCGTAGCCAGCGTCTGGCGCTTCGGTTTCGGCTGGCAGGGCTTTGGCGCGATCGTGCTGAGCTGCTTCCTGGTGGCAATGTCGGGCATCGACCTGCGTCACAAGCTGCTGCCGGACCAGCTGACCTTGCCACTGATGTGGCTGGGCCTGGTCGGCTCGATGGACAATCTCTACATGCCGGCCAAGCCCGCTCTGCTGGGCGCGGCGGTCGGTTATGTCTCGCTGTGGACGGTGTGGTGGCTGTTCAAGCAACTCACTGGCAAGGAAGGCATGGGCCATGGCGACTTCAAGCTGCTGGCAGCGCTAGGTGCGTGGTGCGGATTGAAGGGCATCCTGCCAATCATCCTGATCTCGTCGCTGGTCGGCGCCATCCTGGGCTCGGTCTGGCTGGCGGCCAAGGGCCGCGACCGCGCCACCCCGATCCCGTTCGGCCCTTACTTGGCCATTGCCGGCTGGGTGGTGTTCTTCTGGGGCAACGATTTGGTGGACGGCTACCTGCACTTCGCAGGCCTGCGTTGACCGGGGCACGACGATGAGCGACTTCATCGTCGGCTTAACCGGCGGCATCGCCTCCGGCAAGAGCGCTCTGGCTGCCGAGTTCGAGAAGCTGGGGGTGCCGGTCTTTGATGCCGATGCAGTCGCTCGCCAGGTCGTGTCGCCCGGCCCCATTCTTGATGCCATCGTGGATTGCTTCGGGCCAGGCATCCTGTTGCCGAACGGCACCCTGGACCGGCAGGCTTTACGCAACATTGTCTTCGCAGATCCAACTCGACGCAAAACGCTCGAAGCGATTACGCATCCTGCTATCCGTACAGAGCTAAAGCGTGCATCACAGGCGGCTGAAAGTCCGTATGCCATCGTTGCAATTCCCTTACTCACCGAAGCCGGTGGCCGTGCGACCTACCCATGGCTGGATCGGATTTTAGTGGTCGATGCGCCCGTCGCGTTGCAACACGCCAGACTGATGCGACGCGATGGCAGCACGACGGAATTGGCACATCAGATGATTGCCGCGCAAGCGTCTCGCGAACAGCGTCTGGCACTCGCAGACGATGTGGTGGTCAACGATGATCAGCCAGTTCATCTGATGCAAGCGGCTCACACGCTTGATGCTCAGTATCGCTGCCGCGCGAGTTAACGCGTGCCATCAGCCGCGCGGCATATCGTAGTGACGACCCCAAAGCAGACACCAAGCGCCGCGTGACACTGCCTAGCGATGAAACGCCAACGTCGCGATCACGCCTCGCTCCTGCCCCGGTCGCACGCTGACGCGCCAGCCGTAAAGGTCGCAGAGCCGGCTGACGATCGACAGGCCGATGCCGCCGCCTTGCGAGTGGCCCGCGTGGGTGCCGCGGTAGCCGCGTTGGAAAAGCTTGGCGGCATCCTCTTCGCTCAGGCCGGGGCCGGAGTCGATGACTTCCACGCAATCGCCGCGTACGCGCACGCGCACCTGGCCGTCCTGGGTGTATTTGACGGCGTTGCCGATGAGGTTACCCAGCGCCACCGACAAGGCGGATTCGGGTGCGTCGATGACCAGGTCGCGCTCGCCCTCCAGCAGCAGCTCCAGCGGTTTGCCGCCGAGCTGGGCGCGGTGCGCATCGATCAGCTGTTCGGCCACCTTGGCCACGTTGCTGCTGCCCTGCCCGCGTTCGTTGCGCGAGAGCAGCAGCAGCGAGCCGATTAGATCGCTGCATTGCTGTTCGGCGCGCTGGATACGCTGAAGGCGCTGCAGCATCTTTTCGTCGAGATTCGGCTTGGTGAGCAGCAGTTCGGTGGCGCCGCGAATCACCGCCAGCGGCGTGCGCAGTTCATGACTGACATCGGCATTGAATTCGCGGTCGCGTTGGACGACTTCGGTCAGGCGTGCCGAGTAATCGTCCAGTGCTTCGGCGAGCTGGCCGACTTCATCGTCCGGGAAATGCGCCGCCAGCGGCTTGGGCTCACTGGTGCCGCCACGGTAGGCGCGCAGGCGGGCGGCCAGATCGGATACCGGGCGCATGACCTTGGATGCCGACCACCAGCCAATCAGCAGCGAAAACCCGCTGAACACCAACACCGACAACATCAAGGTGCGCTTGAGCTGGATCTCGCCCCGCAGCGTCTGCGTCATGTCGTAAGCGAGGAAGAACCACTCGCTGGGCGTCTTGCGCACCGCCAGCTTGTACGAATACGCATTGCCGCTTTCGTCCACGCCTGAAATGGTGTGGATGCCGTCCGGTAATTGGTACCACTCCGGCTGTTCCAGCCGCAGCGCGTCGAACTTGTCGCTCTTGACCACGCGCCCGCGCATCTGCTGCACCGGCAGATCCGGATTACGCAGCGGATCGGAATAGAACCGCTGCGCAAAGGCATCGATGTTGCGATTCATCACGTCTTCGACCAACTGATTTTCCACGCGCGAACGCGCCCAGTTGGTGGCGAAGGCGAACAGTGTTGTCAGGCAGAAGCCCAACAACACGAACGAAAGGATGATGCGACTGCGCAGGCGCCGCCGGTAGCGGCCACGCCTGCGGGCGGGCCGCGCGCTGCTATTGCTTTCAGGCATCAGGCGAAGCGATGCGATAGCCGATGCCGTGACGGGTCTGGATCATCGGCACGTCGAACGGCTTGTCGACCACCGCGCGCAGGCCATGAATATGCACGCGCAGCGAATCCGAATCCGGCAGTTCTTCGCCCCAGACGCGGGTTTCCAGCTCCTGCCGCGTTACCACTGCGGGGGAGGCTTCCATCAACGCCTGCAGGATCTTCAGCGCGGTGGGGTTGAGCTGCAGCAGCTTGCCGCGGCGGCGCACTTCCAGCGTGTCCAGGTTGTATTCCAGATCGCCGGTCTCCAGCACGCGGGTATGCACCCCCTTGCCACGACGCGACAGCGCATTGAGGCGCACTTCAACTTCCTGTAGCGCAAACGGCTTGATCAGGTAGTCGTCGGCACCGGAGTCGAAACCGGCCAGCTTGTTGTCCAGCGAGTCGCGAGCAGTCAGCATCAGGACCGGCGTCTGCTTGCGCGCCTCGTTGCGCAGCTTGCGGCACACCTCGATGCCGTCCATGCCGGGCAGATTGAGATCGAGCACGATGGCATCGAACTCGTGCACCACCGCCAGATGCAGGCCGGTGACGCCATCGGCCGCGAAGTCCACGGTGTGGCCACGGTCTTCAAGATAGTCGCCCAGATTGGCGGCGATATCGCTGTTGTCTTCAATTACTAGAATTCGCACTGAAACCTCAATAACTATGGACGGGGCAGACTAGAAGCCTGGTTCGGTGACCTTGTGCCTACGCTGCATGGTGCTCATATTGCGTTCGCCGCTGTCGCGTGAACGACGGCGCTCGCCGACCGTCTTGCAGTTCGAAACGGTATGGTGCGACCCGGTCGCCTTTTCGCGAGTGCAGACTACCCGGCTTTCCTCACCCACCTTCGTCAAAATCGTGTTGATTAGTTCTTGGTCGTTATAGACAGCTGCTTTTTGTCCAGCAGGCAGCGCCTGCGCATCCGTTTGGTCATGCATGGCGCTCTCGATACGGCTGAGCGCGTCAAGTACTTTAACGCGCTCTTCCTGACTGATCTCGGAGTACTTACTGCCGCTGCCTAGGTCGTTGCGGACCTGTGCAATTTGCTCGGAAGTTGGTTTCTTGAGGTCAATTTGCGGAGGAGCCGCAATTGCGCTGGCAATGACGAAACTCGGCAGTACCGCGAGACCGCGTAAAATCCTGAGCATGATCGATCCTTGTTTATAGCTCACTTAACATTTGCTGACTTTAGACACGAATCGACTGAAGGATCAATAGTTGCCGAACAAAAAGGCCCAAGCGCGACACCGCACTTGGGCCAAAAGTTCATCCCGATCACCGTCACTGCCGAGAGCGGAGCTACGGTCGACAGAGGCTAGCGAGCAAAGGATTAGTTTTTTGTTAATTTTTCGATAAAAACAGTTGCCTACCGATCAACGGGCGGATTGCTCAAGGTATTGGATGATGTTGGCCGCCACATCGACCCCGCAAACGCCCTCTACACCTTCCAGGCCAGGTGTCGAATTGACTTCCAGAACCAACGGCCCACGTTTGGAGCGGATGAGGTCGACGCCGGCCACCGCCAGGCCCAGCGCGCGCGCCGAGCGCACAGCCACCTGCTGCTCCTGCTCGGTCGCCTCAGCGACCGCGGCGGTACCGCCGAGATGCAGGTTGGACCGGAAGTCGCCCTCCGCCGCCTGGCGGCGCATCGCCGCGACGACGCGGTCGCCGACCACGAAGCAACGCAAGTCGGCGCCTTCGGCTTCACCGATGAACTCCTGCACGATGAAATTGGCGTACAGCCCACGCAGCGCTTCGACCACGCCGCGCGAGGCACTGGCCTTCTCGGTCAGGATCACCCCGGCGCCTTGCGCGCCCTCGTTCAACTTCACCACATGCGGTGGCGGGCCGAGCATGGAGAGCAGGTCCTGGGTGTCGTCCGGGTTGTCGCCGAACACGGTGACCGGCATGTCGATGCCCTGCGCCGCCAGCAGTTGATGCGCACGTAGCTTGTCGCGCGAACGCAGGATGGCGTCCGAAGGATTGGGGGTGTAAGTGCCCATGAATTCGAGCTGGCGCAGCACGGCGGTGGCATAGCGGGTCACCGAGGCGCCGATGCGTGGAATCACCGCATCGAAGCCGGTAATCGGTTTGCCTTTGTAGTGCAGGCTGAAGCCATCGGCGGCGATGCGCATGTAGCAACGCAGCGGGTCGAGGATACGCACCGTATGACCACGCTTGCGACCGGCCTCGATGAGCCGCCGGGTCGAATACAGTTTGCTGTTGCGCGAAAGAATGGCGATTTTCATCGCAGCAGGAACACGGCGCGGCCTGGACATGGTCGGAGTCTGATGACGAAGTGACCCAAGTCCGTACGTCTGCCGGCTAACCGCGCGTGCGGGCGCGTTGGGCCCTGCTCGCGACGATGGAACTGGTATGCGACGGCCCCGAGGATGGAGAGGCGATGACGCCTCAGCAGGTGTTGCAACAACGCATGGGGGCGCCGCTCCAACCGGATCGATGCTAGCAGGGCGCACACGCGGCCCTCAAGCCGCGGGCAGACGCTTTGACAGCGCCAACGCACAGTATCATGCAGAGACAGCGACATGGCAGACGGCATCGCCGTGCCATCCATCGAGAGGTGCCGCAGCTGAAGCAAGCGAACGCCGCCACTGCGCTCTGACGCAGCAAGCCGCAGCGCGAAGACTTGGCGATACGCCCCTCACGCCGCACCCGTGTTGCCGTAACGCGTCTTGCACAGCGAAAACCGCAATGCTTGAGCCCCCTCAATGCCGGCATGCCGGCGCACCCGAGACTCTCAATGCGACGTCCAGCAAGCGCGGCCTATGCCAACCCCTCCCGCATCCGCCAGGGGCGCCCGTTTCCCCGCGGCGCCGTCTTCGATGGCAAGGGCACCAATTTCGCGTTGTTTTCTGCGCACGCCACCCGTGTAGAACTGTGCCTGTTCGACGAACAGGGCAACGAAACACGCGTCGACCTCCCCGAATACACCAATGAGATCTGGCACGGTTACCTACCCGATGCCAAGCCGGGCCAGCGCTATGGCTACCGTGTACATGGCCCATATGAGCCGACCGAAGGCCACCGCTTCAATCACAACAAGCTGTTGCTGGACCCGTACGCACGCGAGCTCGAAGGCGATCTGATCTGGGCCGACGAGCTGTATGGCTACACGGTCGGTCATCCGGACGGCGACCTGAGCTTCGACGAGCGCGACAGTGCGCCGTTCATGCCCAAGTGCGTGGTCGTCGAAGACACCTACGATTGGGGCGACGATGCGCGACTGCTCAAGCCGTGGAACGAAACAGTCATCTACGAAACCCACGTCCGCGGCTATACCATGCGTAACCCGCAAGTGCCCGAGGCCGTGCGCGGCACCTTCGCTGGTCTCGCGCAGCCGCAAGTCTTGCAGTACATCAAGGACCTGGGCATCACCGCCGTCGAACTCTTGCCCGTGCATGCGTACCTGGACGATCAGCATCTGCTGGACAAGGGACTGCGCAATTACTGGGGCTACAACACCATCGGCTTTTTCGCGCTGAAGTCGCGTTACCTCTCCAGCGGCCATCGCGACGAGTTCCGCGACATGGTCAAAGCCATGCACAAGCAGGGCCTGGAAGTGATTCTGGACGTGGTCTACAACCATACCGCCGAAGGCAGTGAACTGGGGCCGACGCTCTCGTTCAAGGGCATCGACAACGCAAGCTACTATCGCCTTGCCGAAGACAAGCGCTATTACATCAACGACACCGGTACCGGCAACACGCTCAATCTGAGCAACTCGCGGGTGATCCAGTTCGTCAACGATTCGCTGCGCTATTGGGCAGGCGAGATGCACGTGGACGGCTTCCGCTTCGATCTGGCGACGATCCTGGGCCGCGAGCCGAGCGGCTTCGACCAGCGAGGTGGATTCCTGGATGCGTGCAACCAGGATCCGCTGCTGTCGGAGGTCAAGCTCATCGCCGAGCCGTGGGACTGTGGGCCGGGCGGCTACCAGGTGGGTCATTTCCCGCCGGGCTGGTCGGAGTGGAACGACAAGTTCCGCGACAACGCGCGCGAGTTCTGGAAAGGCGAGGACGGCAAGCTGGCAGAGTTCGCAACACGCTTCACCGGCTCGGCCGATCTGTTCGACCGCCGCGGCCGCCGCCCCTGGGCCTCGGTCAACTTCATCACCGCGCATGACGGCTTCACCCTGCGCGACCTGGTGAGCTACAACGAAAAGCACAACATCGACAACGGCGAAGACAACCGCGACGGCTCGTCCAACGACGGCTCCTGCAATTACGGCGAAGAAGGCGAGACCGACAACGCCGACATCCTGCAGATTCGCGAGCGGCAAATGAAGAATCTGCTTGCGACACTGCTGCTGTCGCAAGGCACGCCGATGATGCTCAGCGGCGACGAACGTGCGCAGTCCCAGGGTGGCAACAACAACACCTATTGTCAGGACAACGAGATCACGTGGCTGGATTGGGACAACGACCCAACCGAGGGTCGGCTCACCGACTTCGTCAAGGCATTGACCAAGCTACGCAAGCGCTACCCGATCCTGTCACGTGGCCGCTTCCTCAATGGGCAATACAACGAAGAGGCTGGCCTGCGCGATCTCACCTGGCTCAATCCCGGTGGCACCGAGATGGAAGACGCACATTGGACAGACGCAGGTGCGCGCTCGGTTGGCCTGCTATTGGAAGGCAAGGCGCAGACCTCCGGCGTCAAGGAGCTGGCTAACGACGACACCTTGCTGATCGTCATCAACGCCTACCATGAGGGCGTTACCTTCACCCTGCCAGCCACCGACGAACCGGTGCATTGGAAATTGGTACTGTCCACCGATGAAGCACTGGAAGTGGACATGATGCCGGCCGGCGCCAGCGAATTCCTGGCACCGCCACGCAGCGTGTCGGTCTTCGAGTGCAAGAACGATCAATAAGGATTGAGCGGCGCTGCAATCAGGCTCGCCGCCCACCGACATGGTGGGCGGCGAGCTTTTTTAGGTGCGGGGATGCTCGTTGGATGACAACATACAAGACGCTTGGCGTGATGCTGGGTAGCTCCCGCATCGTACCGGCGGCGTTTATGCAAATGGACCTTCGCGATTCGCATTGGCGATGCACTGACTCGTGGGAGCGTTACATCTTCCTTGCGGCCTGCAAATATCAGGCAACAAAACCGAAGGCAGGCGGCGATACATCGGATCATCAGCGCTTAGGGACTCACCTGGCCTGATGCCCCAACATCGGGCAGCTTGCGCACGGTTGATTGCATTATCTATCTGGACTCAGCGCAATGCGCATTCCAAGCGCGCAATCAAAACTCAAAGGCCCGCAGCCCTAAAAGGGGCGTCCTACCGGGCGGTGGCTCCCGACGAAATGCGGCATGCATCAAACAAGCGACTACGCGGCTAACCGATGCGACTCGGATCAACTCCGCCATAAGCAACCCAACACGCAAAAAATCAGCCCGGATAGAGCGGGAAACGCTTGTCCGGATGCTTGGACTTCCATTCCTTGTAGGAGCTGGTGCCTTCCCAGGCCTTGAATGCACGCGGTGTGCGGCCACGGCCAGACCAGGTCTCGCCGGAATGCGGAAGCCAGTATTTGGCGACCACCTCGCCAGTGGACGACAGCGGGCCCTTGGACTTGCCGGTCATGGCGAGCGAGGCAATCTGGGATTTCTGCTTCGCATTAAACCGGCTGCCGAACCGGGTGAGCACTTCGACGACCTGGTCGAACGCTTCTAGGGTCTGGGCATACTTGAGCTGTGCCTCTTCCTGCTCAAGCTTGCGCAACTCTTCCAGCAGCTGGGCCTTGGCGGCGGCAGAGGGTGAAGCGGGCGGAACCTGGCGCATTGACGAAACTGAGGTTGGTGGGTCAGCGAGTATTGCCCCTGCGCTGCCTAGCGTAAAGCGCCCAGCCCTCGCCGGGTCTACTGGCGCTCAGCGATGCCGCAGCAGGGCATGCTCTCGGGCCATGGTCAGCACCGGCCCAATGCGACCTGCCCGGATCAGCTCGCTGCAGTGTTTGCCGACAAACTCCACCCTGGGCGCGGTGAACCACTGCACCACCCGGTCCAGTTGTCCGGCGTTGATCGACCACGCGTGACAAACTGCCTCACCCAATTCCTCTACCCCGATCAAACCAATCTGGCGAATCTGTTCGGCGTCGAGCTTGAACATCTCCAGCACCTTGCCGGCGTCGTCCGGCGTGCCACACACACCCGCCGGATCCGCCGGCCCGTTGCGATAGGCAATCGACGCGACGCGCGCAGACTCGGCGCGACGCATGCCTTGATCAGCGCACCAACCAGCTGGGAGTGAGTAGTCGTCATGGTGTCCGCTCGATGATGCAGTCACTATGGTCGTCATGCGAGGCATTCTCAATCAGGAGGTTCCTGACCCTGCACAAGAAAAAGCCGAAGTTATGGCGCCATTTTTCTAGCGGCAGCGAGCCTGCAATCGATGTCATTGGCATCACACATCGCAGCGATAGAGACCAGCTTGGGATCGACCATATTGGTGGCAAGCCTGCGACATTGGGCGGCCTTCCATCGGAGTGCGCCGTACCGATCGCCAACCATCCTGAAATCAGGCCGGATCCGGATCGTGATGTCAGAGACCTTGCCTGCACATGCAATGCGCCTATCCATCCTCAAATCAAGCATCGGCCTGATGAAAACCGCAGCACCACCGACCGTCGTCGCACCCAATCACCGCCCCAAGCAACTTCTCAGCAACTCTTCGCTTGCAACGCCGCACGTTGTTCAGACCCTTCCTAGCGACTGCTCGACATCTTTCAACATGCGCCCATAAGACGCCCGCTCCGCCGCACTGAGAAAACCTTGCTCGCGCACAAGCCTGGGGACATCGACAGCAATCTTCGACAGGTACGCCGTCAGTTTTTTCGCGCGTCCGGGCGTTATCGATTTGCTCTTGCGCGCATCCGCAATCGCGCTGCGCAAGGTCTCCACCCGCTCGGCAAAGTACAGTTGCTGCGCCTGATTGACGCGCCAATGGTCATCGGCTGGCACTGCTTCCAGGCCGCTGCCGCGCACCGATTGAACGAACACCTGATCGGTGGTCAAGGATCCGGATAAGGCAACGGCGTGCTTGCCTTGCAGAAGTGTCGGATCTACTTCCACCGCGCATCCGGTGACGTGGGCCAACTCCTGCAAGCGCTCGTCGAGCCGCTGTGCAGGCAACGAAACAGCAAACGGCCCTGGCTGGCAGGCTGCGAAGACGGGGCCCGCACAGAGGATGGCACCCAGTGCAACGACGAGCGCAGGCAAACGATTACGAACAACAGACATGATCGCATCCGGATTACACGGACATCCGTGCGCTGCGAACGCTAGACCGGCGATCCCGAACGGCAATGAAACCGGCGCCGTAAGGCACACTCTTCAATGCCTGCGCAGCAGTTCATCGGAGTAACGTCGAACATCTATCTGGCGGTCTCCATCAGCACGTACTGAAATGCCACGACGCCATGGGCCAGCGCTGCAGCCCCTAGACCGAGCCATAGGCATCGCCTCGGCCCACGCGTGACGCCGACGGCAAACAGGCACAGCGACAAGGCGAGCATCGCCGCGAGCTTCAGAACGTACGCCGAGGATGGCAAGCACACTGCCAGCGGCAGTCCAACGGCCACACTCGCCATTGCGCACTGTTTGACGATCATCGATGCCCACCCCGAGGCATGACGAACCAGCGTCAATGCCGCCAGGGCAAACGCGACAAACCAGAAAGCGATTGCAGCTTGACCCGCTATTGCATCCGATAAAGATGCCAACATGCCCCGATGTCTCGCTGCGATCAGAATTGAGCAACGTTAGCCCATAGCGCGAGCCAGCACCTGCCAGTGCCGCGAAAACGATCAGGCTGGCGGAGACAGGATGGTGACGCGGCAGAACGGCCTGACCGTCTCAACGCGCCCAAGCCGTGGGCATTGGAGCGGGCGATGGGAACAGAATCCTCCCACGCCAACCAATTGATTTTCCTAGCTTATCCCGGAGTGGGGTGATCCAAAAATGATACCTTTTGTGATACCCCGCGTGATACCCGATCATAGCCAAGCGAGCGGCAGCGCTTCAAGTCTCTGAGCCTGCGAGCCCTGGACTTCTTGGGGACCGGATAGGCCCCGGAGGGAGGGTAGCCGTCCGGTCTCCTAAGCTTGGTAGGCGCATCTCCTCCAGCAACGCAAAGCCCGCTATTTCCCGGCTGACCAGGAGAGCGATGGGACCCCACCTATCAACATTGGGCATACCAAAACTGAAATTTTGCCTCGTATTCAAATTTGTGAAGTGGGGCCCGAAGCGAGCTCTTGCTTAGCTGAGAATTGTTGGTTGGATGAGGACTTCCCCACACGCAGGAGTTTTCATGACCACCAACCCCCAACAACTCGAAATCGCTGGCCAGCTGCTCGCTGGATTGATGAGCCAGACCCTTTCGGACGAGCCTCTGGTGCGCCAACGCAATGTTTGCAATGCCTGGGCGTCCGCTGGCGAACTGATCGTCTACAGCCAGAAAAAGCCGCAAGGCGGAGGCACTGCCGCCCAATCCTTGGAGCATGCTCCTCCCGGTCCCTCCCAACCGGTGCGCACCCGGGAGGCCGTCATCGTTCGGGAGCTCCCATCGATAGACGAATGGCGCGCAGGCCGGACGCCCAAAGACTCCCAGCTGGATCCCGTGCGCAGCAAGAAGCGCCCAACGCTTCACTGAACCCTACACGGGGCGTAGGTGATGTAATCTTGACAACACCATTGATTGTTGTCAGGATTACAACATGAGCAGCAAGAGTCAGGTGCTGACAGATCGCCGCGTCAAGTGGGGTGAAGATGCTTTTGCTGAAATACGTATTGTGCTTGTGCCCAAGCCCGTGCGCGGTAGTGCCCACAACTACAAATACGGTTTAGCTTACGTGGTCGCTGGGACATGTGTATTGCGTTACGACAATGAAGCGGGCAAAGGCGACCACAAGCACATAGGTGCGGTGGAAATGCCTTACAACTTCACCACCCTCGATCAATTGACAGATGATTTTTGGGCCGATGTGGCCCTACTGTGAGGACAACATGGAAAAGAACATTCTGACCATTGGAGTCGCCACCATAGAGGAAGTGAAAGCGCAGATGAAAGCTGCAGCGCGCGGAAAAGGCGACGCCGTGCCGCGCTTCACCTTCACGAGCGGCGAAGATCTTCTGAGAACACTGAATGCCAACCGTTGGAGTCTGCTGGAGGCTCTTGCTGGCACCGGCCCGCTTGGCGTGAGAGAGCTGGCTCGACGGGTAGACCGTGACGTGAAAGGCGTCCACACTGACGCGACTGCGTTGGTGAACTGCGGCCTGATCAATAAAACCGAGGCCGGCGCCCTTCACTTACCCTATGACGGCGTGCACGTTGAGTTCGAAATGCGCACGGAAGCTGAAGCTGAGGCAGCCTAGTTAGGCGGTGCCATCGTCTGACCATTCAGCGCCATCTCAAAAAGAGCCCCGCATTGCGGGGCTTTTTGGCTTCAGTGGAAGCGCGGCGGTTTGGGAACGTAGTCAGGCGCAGGAGGGACGGAGATGAGAGGGCTTGGACGGGGCTGATCGGGTTCAATCGCCATGTCGAGTTCCACGGGATAGCGCTGGAGCATGTCTCGGCTCCACACCTCCAGGTGCGCCGCGCTGGCCGACGCCTCTTTCTCGCAGAGGGCTTGTTCCTCCGGGGTCACCCGGGCCCTTGCATCGGCCAGCTCTGCGGCTCGGGCTTCGAGGGTGCTCAACCGACGCCCGCGCCGCTGCTTCCAGTCCCCCTGCGTCCATGAGGTCCCCGGCTCGGGATTGTTCGCCAGGAAGTCGTGCCACGCGTTCTCGGCCATGTGGTGCAGCTTCTCCGCTCGACGCACCGCCAATAGCCGCCGGGCAAACTTCATGGCCGCTGCCTTGAAGCGCCGCAGTCGACGGAGCAACTCGTTGAGGTCCGGGCGTAGCCGGGCCTCTTCGGCGAAGGCAGCCACGTGTTCCCTAATCCACTGCAACAGGCGCTGGGTTGCTTGGAGCGTCTGAGCCAAGCGGGGATCCGCTTGAACAGCCACTCCCCATTTGTCGCTAGCCTCCTCCGCGAGCTCGGAGACCGAACGTGGCTGGCGCGACGGCTTGGCTTCCTCAGCCTCCATCAGTCCCAACCCACGTGCAATGGTCGCCATGCTGCGGGACACCTCGATGTGCCCTGCCCCGCGCCCGAGCGACAAGGACAGCCCATCAGAAGGTCGGCGAGCTTCGCGCTCGGCCTGGGCCTGGCTGTGACCGTCGGGCACCGGCATGGCCCGCCCCTCCTGCTCGAACACGGCGATGAGCTTTTGGAAGGTCTCCTCGTTGGCCTCTTCGATCCGACGGTTCTCGTCCGAACGCTCCGACGGCTGGCCCCGCCGGGCCAGGGCGGTGCCGTTCTTGCCGACGTGCTTGGTGGGCTCGCGGGACAGGATGGCAGCCGCGGCCAGGTCGCCACGCGCCAAGGCGTCACTTGCCTGTGCTTCCAAACTGCGGTGGTCCACCCGAATCTCAAGCGCTGCCTTTTCGAGATGGGCATTGATGGTGGAGGCGATGAGTTCGCGCACCCATTGCACCTCGACACGTGCCGACGGCCGGCCGTCCAGTTCCTTGGTTTTGTCCGTAAGACCGTCCGGGCCCCATGCGCCGCGTCGTTGCCAGGACGTGGACGTGCCAGTTCAGGCCGTCCTTGCTGCCTGGGCTGTGGATGCTGGCCTGGGCCGCGAACCCGTAGCGCCCGACCAATGCGCGGGTGACTTCCACGGCCAGCTCGGACCGCTGGAGGTCATCGAGTTCGTGCGGCAACGCGAACTCGAACTCCCGGGCAACCGTCGAATCTTTGCGACGCTCGGCCGCCTCAGCCGCCGGCCAGAGCTCAGCGGGGACCAGGGCCCAATCGGGCGCGTCCTCGGGGGCGATGCAGCGCGTTTCGACGACGCCGTCCCGGCGGCGGTAGTCGTGGCGCAGGCCGGTGAGCGCGTCCTCCAACAGCAGACCGGCGCGGTAGGCGGCTGCTGCGATGGACGAATGTCCTTTGGCACGGCTGAAGGTTTTGACGTTGGCGTGGTAGATGGCCATGAGGCGGCGACTCCGAAGCAGTGGGATTGCTTGGTTTATGCCTTGGCTTTGGATTTTCGCAAGCGCCCTTGGCGCTTGGGGTTCAAGGGGCATCGTCCCTTGCGCACGTGTCACGCAGTGACACCTAGGTGCGCTCTTGCTTCTTTCTTCTAAGCCTTGTTTTTCAGCCTTTTCGATTCTCGGGGCGGACGAAATTCGAGACTAGCCCAACGCTTGACGCAAGCCGTTTTCCTGGTTGACTCATTTCCACAAGGCAGGAGAAACGCATGACCGCAACGAATCACTACCGGGACCAAATCCAACGCGCCACGGAACGCTTAGCTCAGCATCAAGCGCGCGAGCTTTTAGCGCAACAGCGCCAAGCGGTGAAGGCCAAGGAGATGCAACGCCGCGAAGAAGCCAAGCGACGCACACGGGTAGCAGAGCTCGTGTTCCTTGCAGGAGCAGAATCGCTGGAGGATGCCGAGTTGGTGGGTGCGCTTTTGGCTCACGTAGGAAATCGGAGCGACGCGGCAATCCGTAACCAAGCGCGCTCCCTCGGCGCGTTGCGAATGGAAATCTCGAACGCTGAAGAAAGTCACACCACGCGTTGAGCCTGCTCGCCCGCCCTGCCATCGCGCGCCGAACAGTTGCAGCCGCACCGATGGTCGGTTACAACGTGTCTGCCAGTGGGGGCATCCCCCCGGTGTTGTGCCCGCATAGCCGCTAGGCTCCGGGTGCCCGAGGTTCTCCACTAGGAGGCACGGGAATCTTCTTTTGATTCCGGAGCCTACTATGAGCAACAAGCGCCTCAAATCTCTTCGCATCCGTGCCTTTCACGCCCAGTCGGGTTGCTGTTTCTACTGCGGCCTCCCGATGTGGCTCGCCTTGCCTAACGAACTGGGCTTAAGCCCCCGCTCGGCCCGTCCTTACCAATGCACGGCCGAACACCTGATTGCTCAACAAGACGGCGGCTTGGATATGCCCGAGAACGTGGTGGCCGCGCACGCCCGCTGCAACCAAGGACGCCACAAGCGGCAAGGGCCTGCTCCATCTCCTGACGTGTTCAAGCAGCTGGTTCGAAAGAGACTTGCAATGGGAAGATGGTGGCCCACGCCTCCAACTGGAACTCACATCGGATGTTGATCCGTCGCCTACTCCCCAGTGCCGTATTCCTGCTGACTGCCTGCTCCCAATCCTCTCCGCCGCCGGCCGAGCCATCGCCGCCCCCGGAAAGCCCAACGCAGCAGCCGGCCGATCGTGCAGTGGTCACGCCCTTCCAGAAAGAGGTCGAGCGCAGCAAGGCAGTGCTTTCATGCAAGTCAACCAAGATCACGCCAGGGAGCTCAGGCTGGGGGGCCCTGTTTGGCTGTATCGGCGGCGAGGCCGAGACAGTCAAGTTCTTTATCAACGAAGAGCCGGAAACCGGCAGGGTGTCCACCACGAAATTCCTATGGAACGATTGGTTCAAGGATCGCGGCTATGGGCTCCACGCAGACGCCAAAGACGCAGACAAGATGATCCACGACCTCGTCAAGCTGTATCCAAGCGACCACGATAAAGCCTTGCTTAAAGCGTTCAAGGGCAAGAAGAACTTTACCGTGGAGGGCAACGGCTACCGCTTCGAATACACGTTCGACCGAGGGCCAGCCATTGACGAACGCATGATTGTAGTCACCCCGCTTGGCTCGACCCCATAACGCCACGCCTGAGCACCCATTGCCGAGGACACTGACACCCTATGCGAATGAGCGATGCCTTTCGCCGATATGGCGTTGAGATCAAGGACCCGCAGTTCAACTCGTCCGCCATGTCTGAGAATCCGCGCCAAGTCATTTTGAGCCTGTGGTCGCACAACTTTTCTCCCGACATGTCCCGCTATGCGATGGAGACCGCTCATTGGCAGGGCAGTGGCAAGCACACTTTCCGTGCTCATCTCGAGCAGGCCCTCGCGGAACGCTTGCCAATCCGAGTCGTGGTGGCTACCTCTGACAATCCGACGGAAGTCATGGCCGGCAATGCCGCCCGCGCCTCCAAGGACTTCGAGCCGGACTTCAGCCTGGTCGGCCATGTGGTATCGCTTGAGGCCAATTCTTTTGAACTTGCGTTTGAGCGCGATGGCGAGCTCCCTGAAACAGAGGTGATCCTGCGCGACCGAGCTACCGTGAAATACTGGCACGTGGCTGAGGCCGTGGGAGCGCTGGCCAAGCCTTCCTCCACCTCAGAAATTCGGGAGTGGCTTGGTGCGCACTATCCAGGCGAGGATCACTCCGACCTGGGAGCGAACTTGTCTTTCCTGACCGTCAACGACACGAATCGTCGGCATTACGACAAGACGCGGAAGGATTGGCGCTCGAACTTCAATCATCCTCGTGATCTCCTTTTCAGACGAGGCAAATCCCGAGGCGTGACGTATGAGCCCTTTCGAGCAAGCATCCATGGCCACTGGACTTTGCAGCCGAACGACGGCGGCGTTTGGGAGGCTGTGCAGTTGGCCGCCACCGCACAATCGACAGCCGAGGCAGAAGGGCAAGACGCGGCATTTTCGCATCTGCCTCCATTGGATTCAGACCATGACGCACGTGTCTGGGCCATGCGTGCAGTAGCCCAGCGCCGTGGTCAATCTTTTTTCCGGAACCAGTTGCTGGACGCGTATGGCGGCCGTTGTGCCATCACTGGCTGTTCGGCGAAGGAGGTCTTGGAGGCGGCGCATATATTGCCTTACCGAGGAGACCACACCGACCGGGTGGACAACGGCTTGTTGCTCCGCGCCGACCTCCACACCCTTTTCGACTGCCTGCTGCTCTGGGTCACCCCAGAGAACAAGGTCGCGTTGGCTCCATCGTTGCTTACCACTGACTACCTTGCTCTCAGAGGCCAGACTGTGCGTCAGCCGGAGTCAAAGACGAACCGCCCCAATCCCGACCATCTGAGCGAACACGCCCGGCGTTGTCAGGAGCTCGACGGCGCATCAGGCCCATAGTCGACGAGCATCAGCGCGCGTCTGAGGCGCTGCGCAGGCTAACGGCACGGTATTGCTTCTGACTGCCGAAACGTGGGCCGTTCTTTTCGAGCGTGGCGCAGATCCTCCCCTCGCCACAAGGTGCTAGGTCAGCGCGCGCCACCCGCTCCCAATAGTCGATTGAGGTGCGGAGCTGCACCAGCTCGCTGCGCTTCTCGTTGATGATGCCCACCGAGTAAGCCACTGCACCCAGCCCCAGCACGCCCGCCACGAGCATCGTGGCGGATGCAATGCCCATGCGTCGAGTAATCTTTGTTTCCAACGACTGCTGGGCCTGCGCGTAACGCCGAGTGGCTTGCTGCAGTGTCTCATCCGCAGTGGCCATTTCTTTGTTGAATCGCTTGGCGGCCGGTTCCAGCGTCTGCGTCAACGCCTGATTGGTCAGCTGCGTCAGCCTCGGCAGTGCGTTGTCCAATACCCGAGTGACCTTGGCATCGGCGCTGCTGGCCGTGTGCTGGAGCACCTGGAGTTGTTCGGCGATCACCTCGCGCAACCGTTGTTCGCGCTGCTGCATGGATGCCACCAACGTCGTCAGCACTTTGACCGTCTCTTGCAACGAGGTGTTCGATGCATTCAGCGTGGCCATCATTTCCGCCATTGCGGCGGCGTCTTGCCTGTCCATGAGGTTTCCTGAGCTCGGCTGGTCACGGAAGCGATTTTGACTAACCGCCGCCCCCTCCACCACCACCACCGCCTCCTCCCCCGCCGCCACCGCCGTCTCCACCCCCGCCGCCGTCCCCTTGGGGACCGCTCTGCATCGGTCCCTTGGCAAACTCCGGCAGCGTCATCACCATGACCGGCCCGCGGCTGGTGTTGATTTCCGCTGAGACATCCATCCCCAGCGCTTGGCGTGTGGCGGCGAGCTCCTGGGCCTCCTGCTGGGCCTGCGCCTCCAGGAACTCGTTGCCCTTCTTCAACAAAGCCTGCGTCGCGGCACTATTGGCCACCCGATCTAGCGCTTGCTCGATCGCCAGCTCATTTTTGCTGTCAAGCGCGTAGAGCACCTCGTCCACGTCCGGGTCGCCGGTGATGGATTTTCGCTGAGTCTGCGACGAATCGTTTGGCGCATCCCCTGCCCCTGGACCGGCGAAGCGCTGAGCTAGGGGTGGAAAGGCATCGGTTTGCTCAGCGGCTTCACTGGGCGAGCGGCCATTTGGTTGGTGCGCGCTGAATGCATCGATGCTGCCACCCTCCTGGTCTAGCGCCCTCTTTTGAGCGAAGGGATAAGGTTCTCCACGATCGCGATACGCCTTCCATTCCTGGTGGAAGCGTTCGTCTTCCCGATCAGCCTGCTCAATCTCCTGTTGCAGCTGGCGCAGCGAGCGCATGGTCTCTTCCAGGAATAGAGCACCGCCCGGGTCCGCGGCGCTGCGGTCCTGCGCTGGGGTCGATTGAGTGCGTTGGTTTTCTGCGTCTGCTGCCCCGACGGAGGAGCGACTCACGGCACTGGCTTCTGGGGACTGCTCGTGTGCTTGCGCGAGGTGTTGAGGTGGCAGCAACGGCGCACCATGAGCAGCGATCAAGGTGTCTGAAGGACGGGGCTGCTCTGCCTTGGTCTCTTGCTCAGGAGTTGAAAGCGCCCTGGCCTGTGGTGCCATCCATGGGTCTGCTGTCGCAGGCGTTGTTGGGGCCATGACGCGAACCGGCTCTGTCTCTTGCTCACGTGCCGCGTCTTGCTGGCGGATCGGCGCTTGCTCCATCTCCGCCTGCTGCGTTTGCACCTGGTGATACAGCGCCGGGGTCACCGCATCGGCCTGCGCGCTTTGCAAAGGTGCGTTGCCCGATTCCCGGTCCTCGGAGGGAGGCACCTGAATGCGCGCGGTGTCGCGGCTTTGCAACGATTGCGGTTCGAACGCGCGCTCCGCTTCTTGTGCTTGACGCAGCTGCGCATCACCTAGACCAGGGGTTTGCTTCAGTGGGCCAGGTGGGTTGTGAGCCAGCTGTTCGCCTGTCTGTTGGTTCTGGACTTCAAACTGCTGACGCGCGTCTTCCTGCGGCAACTCGGGCAGTGGCGTTTGTTGAGCCAGCGCCGCATTCGGAGCGTGCGGCTGAGGGTCGGCTTGCTGTGAGGCGTGCTGGCTGGGGGCTTGCTGCTGTGCTTGCTGAGCCTGGCGTTCCTGGACCTCAGTTCGCGTTGCTTCTTGAGCCTGGCGGTCTTGTTGCTCCCGCTGTTGGTTGTCGGCCTGGCGCTCTTGCGCCTGACGTTGCTCGACATCCCTCTCCTCACGCTCCTGCAGTTCGCGCTGCTGGCTGGCCTGTGATTGCCGCTCCTGTTGCTCGCGTTCTTTCTGTTCGCGTTGCTGCGCTGCTTGGCGTTGCCCTTCCAACACCGCCTGCGCCTGGACTGCTTGTTCGCTTTGTGACCTGTCTTCGTGCTCAGGCTGTGCCTGCTGGAGGTGCTCGCGCACTTGCGCGACGTGCTGCTCGTGCGCAACACGATCTTGCTGTTCGCGTTCTTGTCGCGCCTGCGCCGCCACAGAGGCTTGCATGCGCGCCTGGATATCCAGCACTTGCTGCGGATTGGACGACTCAGAGGTCGAGGTGTCGCCATCTCCCGTCGCTTCGGACACCCGAGCAACGGTTGCCGATTCCTGTCGGTGGTCCCGCTCCTCACTCAACGCCTGCCAGATGTCTTCGCTGCTAGTGACGGCTACCACGCGAGTGATCCCATCGCTGCCGCGCTGGAGGTGCGCGATGGGGCTGTCATACCCATATTGCCCCGACTCATTGCGCTGCAACTGCTGCATGGTCGGCCCGGTGATGCCGTTGGCGTCTATGGTCCGCTGCGAGGCCAGCTCCACGGCCTGCTGGGTCTGCGGGTTGACGTTCAAATCAACGCCTGCCGCCCGGTAACGATGCAGCAGTTCGTTGTGCTCCATCTGCGCAGCGGTCGGCGCGGGAAGTGCCTGGATCGCCGCCAAGGTTTCCTGGGAGCGCTCGATTGAGGGCTGCCGCAGTCGGTCGGTCAGTTCCAGCTCCATTGCCAGGTTGCCACTGGCGACGCCATCCTTGCCGGCCCACTGCCCAGACTCGTTCCGCTGGTAGACCTGGCCGTCGTGTCCCTGCACGTGACCTTGCTTGGCGAGGACGCTTTCCACTGCCGCAGGCACTTCGACACCGTAAGCCTGGGCTCGCTGCGCGGCATGGTTTTCCAAATAGGCGGCGGCGATGGCTTCGCGCCCAGTGGCGATGTTGCTTTCGATGCGGCCCAGGGCTTCTTGGTTGAGCTGTCGCGCGCGTTCAGGGGAAGCGGTTTGGTGTTCGTAGCTGCCCCGGTCGTTGGCACCGAACACGGCGGTTTTGACCTGGCGCTCCCATGCCTGGCTCTCGGGATTGCGATGCCAGTTCTGGTTGTCCAGTCCCACTTGGTCGCTGGCTCTTGCAGGGAGGTTGAAAGGGTCCTGTGGTGGTGGAGCCTTGCACAACGCCAACTCCACGGCCTTGGCGTTGGCCAGCGCACCCAGCTCCTGGGATTTTTCGTAGCTGGCGACCACGGGTTGCTCACCGCTCGTGCGCCGGCCATCCTGGACGAGGTCGATGGCCGCGTCGCGCTGCCAGTTGCGACCATTGAACTGCCACTCCACGCCAGCCTTGTCCGTTTGGTGGTAGATGGCGCGGTTGTCCAGCAAATCGGCGCCTTTGTCGAAGGCCTTGCTCATCAACAGCGCATCGCCCACCACTAGGGCAGCAGGCACGAAGCCGCTGCCACCAATCGCGGCTGCGGTGGACGCGCCACCGGCCCAGCCGCCGACATTGCGCGCCAAAGCATGGGTGACCTCGGACTGCGCGGCGGTGGCATTGCCTTGTTCCAGCAATTCGGCCGAGCGGCGGGCGGTCAGCACTGCGTCTGCGCCGGTCGCCAACAAGCCGCCCGATCGCACCAACGTGCGGGCCGATGCTTCGCCCAACAGTAGCTCCATGGATACGCCACCGAGCTGGCCTCGGGGGACGCGTAGGTTCTGTGCGGCCTCCTCGCCCAGGGTCTGCTCGACCAAGGTCACGCCACTGGGTGACATGGTGAGTCGGCCGCCGTGGTAGGCATTTGAAATGGCCTGGGACAGGCCATGCCGCTGAAGTTCAACCGCACCACCACGGGTCAAAGGGTTGGGGACGCTCTGGATATGCTGGAGCGTGCTCGCCACACGGGCTTCTGTATGCGTCACCGCCGCCCAGCCGTTATCCACCGCCGCATAGCCCTTCAGACTATGAAGTTGCACGGCGTGGGCTTTCCCATAAGCGACTTCGTTGCGAAAGAAGTTCTGGACGCCTGGACGGATGTCGTCAGGCTTCAACCCCAATGGAGCGTTGGTGTGCAGGTCGCCTCGAATGAGGCCCACACGGACGGTATCGCGCAGCGTTTCTACACGCCCGGCGATGCGCTCCAGGGCATCCGCATCGCCCGCTAGCGCTCCCACTCCGTCTGGGGTCTGCTCCAAGCGCCATAACCTCTGCCGTAGCCCGACTTGGTAGTCAGCGATAGGCCCCCCGCTATGCGGGGTGATGCCCAGGGTCTGCGCAAACGCGGGGTTCGATGGCAGGAACAGTCGGTTCTCCGGCGCGTGAATATCGAAATGCCCCGCGTTCGACAACGCTTTGAGCAAGGGGCTTCGATCCAGCGTCTGTTGCTCGATGGCGTGGTGGTCTTGGAAAACAGGCCTGCTGCGAGGCATGGGTCGGGTTCCTTCCTAAACCGTCGGGCTTGCGCGACTAGATATCCGAAGCGTCGATCAGCCAAAGGCCGTCGGCGTCAGTATCGGTCGCCATTCCGGCCGCCGTCACGGCGTCCTTGAACACCCGATCGCAAAAGACTGCACCGGTGTAAGGGGTCTTGAACACGTGAGCGTCGCCCAAACGCTGGCGGTCAAAGGTAACGCTGGCCCCGCCCGTCAGATCGTAGAACTTGCCGTTAACGAACGGCTCTGTGGTGTCAACAAAGAGTTGTGAGGCCACTTCATCCAACGCGTCGATTTGTTGGACCACGTCACAAAGGAAATGTCGCGGACCAGCACTACCGTCGGCAAGGCGGTAGTCCACTTCTGCGAACGCAAACGCGTGGGGATCGACCGTTGCCATGACTTGCTGGAGCCGCTCAGACACCAGCCAGTAGCCGCTGAACCCAGGTTCTAGGTCCAAAGGTGGCGGGCCTTTGCTGGGGTTGTAGACCAAGCGCGGGGTCTCGCGAAGTGGTGGGAAGCCGCCGCCTTCGGGGAGCAGAATCAACCGCGGTGGCGAAAGCAGCCGGTCTAAATTTTCGAAGACCACGCCGTTGGTCGGCCCGTTTATCTTGCCCGCCTCAAGGATGAAAAACTCGCCGGACTTTGGACGACCGGAGGTTGTCGATTCCATATGCAACATTCCACTACCTCTCAGCTGACCAAGAATCTTACCGCCACGTCTTCATTACGCCAATACGCCTGCTGAAAAGAGCACCTCGCTAGAGAAGCCACGTAGAATTTTTCTACCAACCATTAAACGCGATTATTTCAATCCAGCTCGAACCATCAGATCCAAAACCTTTCCTCCAGGGGATAGGCTAATCGAGGCGTGACGATGCGCTAGTGCAACGGGAACGATTGCACTTTCATACAAATCCATCTCGAAATGCCTAATGAGGTCACAGGCCTGCTGGATCAAGGTCCCATAACGAACCGCCTCGACTTTAGCCTTGGAAAACCCCGATCCGCCCTTGGCACAGGTCTTGTCTTGAAACGGATAAGGTATTGCAAAGTTGAAAATCCGCCCACTTTCAGTTCGAAATAGAAAGTCTTGACCGTAATAAGTCTCATTGCCGAAGTTATCAGACGGCGACTCAGCACCAGTGATGTATTGATTTCGATACTCATCGTCAACCACCCGCAACGATCCAGGTCTAATATGCGCTTCAATCAACTTTGCGTGATCCATCAAACCCCCAGTCTTCTGAAGACCCAAGACAAGCATGGGCCGAAGATTCCGACACGCAAGCTCTTCGTTGACTTGGTATATCAAACGTTGAAGGCGCTGGGAAAGTTTTGCGGGCTCACCGAATATTGCTAGAGGCCCATCCACCACAAAAGAAAGATCAGAAAGACGAGAAACGTCTTCTATCTGGACTTGCTTGACGAAAGAAGCAAGCATCAGATGCTCCACTGCATTCATCATGCGGGTCATCGCTGAACTATTGTCGCCAAAATCACTGATCCCTTCGTGTAGGCGGAGGGAATCACTAATATAGATCGGAGCCGCGCAGAGCGGACAGGCAAACTCGTTGGCAGCACCGTCAAACACTAAAGAAATTCCTTCCTGGCAACTTGGACACTTGGATAAAATAATGTGACCTACTTCTAGGTCACGCAAGGTTTTCAGCAGTGTCTGACCACGGTGACTTTCACTCCCCACTCTCTGCAGGTGATCGAAAAGTGCATGCCGGAAGCCGTCTTTAACACCCTTGCTTCCCTTATAACGAACATTGCTTCCTGGCATTGTAAAAGTAACTGGGTGCGCCTCCCTGTGGATCTCAGCAGCACGAAAAGGGTCAACGAAGCGGCCTCCGGCAGGGACCAGACCAGCATACTTCTCCATATTCACAAGAACGTGGCTAACCTTTAAAAATCCGATCTGCGTGCTGGGCAGCCGCTCACTTATCGGCGTGTCACTTTTACTGGCATCTGAGGCGATGACCATGCGTGGTAGCAACGGCTCCGGGCTACTGGGGGCCGTAGTAAATAAAGCCCCAATTTTTGCGGCTTCCTGTTCGGAAGGTTGTCGAAGGTAAGCACAGCTTTTCAAAAATGTGGTCACATCGGGGTTGCGAACAAAGTCCGCATGCCCGCCTTTACCTGCCGGTTCACCTGGGTAGGGCATCGTCAAACAACTCCAAGTCCAAGCTGACCAGCATCCACACCGAGCTGCTGCATTTCTTCGCGAACCTGCTCAGGCGTAAAGCGATTGATCTGCGTAGGAATCACAAAGGGCGCTGAGAGGGTTTTAATCCGGGCAAAGCCTACATCTTGAGCAGACTTCAACGACGGCAGAAAATCACCGAAGTCGTAAAATTTCCCGAGCGTCCGCAGCTCGTCATCGTTATTTAGGTGCGTAACGAACCAGTTCTCTGTATTTGCCAGAATGTTCGGATGGACAGAGGATGGTTCTTGAGTTGCATAGACAAATGCGATCTTTGCTTTCGCACCCTCCTTGGCAATGCGCGGCCAAGTGGCAGTGAGTTCGGATTTCTTGCCAATCAAGTTGTGAGCTTCTTCAACATAAAGCACAACATTTTGTGGAACTTTCCCTTGATTGAGTTCGCTCATCTGACGCTCGAAGAGCTGACGCGCAATGCGCTCAGACAAAACTTCGCGAATTTCAACCGGCCCGACGGACAAATCAAGTATAACAATCTTACCCTTTGATAGATGGGCAATGATTTCAACAGTTACATCGGCGCTACGGCGTTCAGAGTGGTATGGGGTATACGCTTGAACAGCCCTGTAGCCTCCGAATGGTTGGCCGCGCGTGTTCTCACGCGCAAGCATGTTTAAAAGAGCCTCAAGCGTGGGATCTACCCAAGACTTTCCTTTGGTCGAGGACTCCAAACCAATCGTGGGTTTACTTTCTTCCTTTTGCCGTTCTTTCAGGGTTCGATTAGCCAAACGTATGGCCTCAAACCAGACGCAAGCATCTTCAAGAGAAGATTTCTCGGAAGACGGGGCATGAACTCCATCGATTGTGTCAGTTACCTGCTTGACCAAGGCCTTGCTAAGCGGGACTTTGACGACGAAGTTTGATGGCGCGCGATAACCTGCCTTTGAGAGAATGCATTGAAAGACCGCGACGTGCCTCTCCCACCGCACGTGATCTCCTTTGTCCTGTGCGCTCGGCTCTTCCAAAGATGTGCCCATAAAGGCTTCCAGATCTTGGCCAGAGTAGGACGAGGGAGTCGCTCGAAAGAGCGATTGAATCAAACCAATTGCCTGCGCGGGCTCCTGATAGAAGTTGGTCCGGAGATCCTCGAAGCCCTGGGTGGTCATGGCTCGGTAACGCACCACGCGCTCCTGGCCAAAAACCGCTGCGATAGAGCTCCCATCGTCCTGATGATTAGCGTTTGCGTATTCACCATTGACATCGAAGATCAACTGTCCCACATGAATATTCGATTTTAAAGCGGCCAATGCGACGGCAGAAACACTCGTTTTTACCGTATTGGACTTACCGGTTCGGGTCATTCCCAATACTGCTGTTCGCCGCGCCAAGAAGTCTGCGGGCTGGATACGCACTGGGACACGCACCTCGTCTTTGCCTCTATGCAACCGATCGGTTGAGGTGTAACGAACTTGACCAATGTCAATCGGTCGGGGCGCTTCTTCAAATCCTGATTTCTTAGCCTCTTCTTGTGCCTTGGCTTTGACTTCCGGATTCATGTGATTGACGATCATCTCCAAGGCTTCGGCGCGCGGCTTGTAAGCGCGCATCCTTGACAAGCTCATGAAGTTTTCCAGATCACTCCCCAGCCGTAGTTGTCCGTCAGGACCGGTATAGAAGGTTCCGAGCACTCGACAGCGCATGCCACCCCATTGCAACTCGTTGGCTGTCATGGGGTCAAGACCATCATTTTTATCGCCAGGGTAACGCTCATTTTCCAAACGTCGCTGGTGATGCTCGATGCGTGTTCGAACCATATCTCCGTCCTGAGGTAACGGCGATGGGCCGAGCACACGCAACAACACCACCTCCCGGTCAACCTCAAAAGACTCGGAAAATTTTTCTGGGTCGAACCCAGCGGCAACAAGAAATGAATTGTGAGGCAAGCCGTTGACTTCATGCTTGAACTTGTCGTTTGTCTGAATCAAACACTCGTCGTAAGACATACGATAGACGTAGCCAACGAAAGATTGGCTAGGCTTTCCGATCAGCCGTGACAGCGGAGTATTCGACAAAACTTGAGTAAGAAGTCCGTTCATGCCTATTTCCTTCTTAAGCGCATTCACTCAGGGCCATGCGACGCGTAAGCGTAGGGGGCATTGGAAGAGTGAGATTGTTGTAGAAAAGCACCTCGCTCGCCAATGGGCGGGCCAGATGCGTTGAGTAGGTAAGCGAGAAAAGCGTCGACTTCATCCCCTTGTAAATCTTACGGATCTCAGAAGTGTCGTCGTAGGTGATCACAAGAGGCTGCTCCAGCCGCTTGGCTGCCTGGGCAACCAAAGCATGGTCATCATGCCCATAGCAATTTCGGTAAAGCTGAGACCCTTTAACGTAATAAGGTGGATCCATGTAAATCAGCGTTTTCTTGGGAAGCTTGCTTCTTATTTTTGAGAATAGCTTTAGCGCATCAAGGCCATGCACTTGGATGCGGTCCGAATAAGCCGCAACCGCTTCAATGCGCGCGACCAATCTCTGACGGTTATAGCGCGCGTCCAACTTGTAAGGGCCGGCTTGCTCTTTCCCCCCAATAACGCCCCCATTTAGAATTCCCGACCGACTGGTTCGATTCAAGAAGAAAGCGGCGAAACCGACCTCAGCAGTTGTGTGGTTCGCTAAATCCCGCAGCACCTGCTGGGACCAGCGCCGGGTTTCCATCGTGGGAGCATGCGCCCAAATGAGGCGTATCAATTCGTCAGGGCGATCAACTAAAGTCTCCCAGAAAGCGTGAATAGCTGGGTCTGCGTCATTGATCACAATTCGCTTAGCATGCCCTCGCAGAAGCAAATAAAGTGCAGCCCCAGCCCCACCCGCGTAAGGCTCGACATAGCATCCTCCTTCCAAGCCATTTTCACGCATCAGCCTTGCGAGCCAAGGCCCCATTCTGCCTTTGCCACCTGGGTAACGCAGAGGGCTATAAAAGTTTCCGTCCTTACCCTCGCTCATGTCACAATTTCGCTCTTTTCCAGTAAGGCAATCCTAAAGACGGGTGCTGATTTGTCAATCGTGGAGGCCTTTTTGCAAACCAGATTTGGAGCAGGAGATCAAAGTTCCGCAGCTCCACCCGAGCCTCGCAGGCGAAGAGAAGCAGCTTGTATGGTCCTCGGGTCCAAGTAGTTCCATTAGCCTAACAAGCAGGATGGCTCGCATCTCTAGATCCGAATTAAGCGCTTGGCCCGCGACCGCTACTGGATCTGCCCACGACAGTAAAGTCACTCACCAACCATCCGTAAGCATCGCTAAGCGCATCGGCGATTTCTTCTTCGCTCGCGCATTCGACCGTGGCTTCAGCGGGCAATACAGGATGCTTGCCATCGGTCTCCCACACGATCCCGCGCACGTGAAACGCCTTCATTCCTGCTCCATGGATGTGGATCTGCCTTCGCAGTCTAGCGTTGGCTGACTGCATAGGTGAAGGGGCGGGCTATGCCCCCCCCTGGCTGCCAAGCTGGTGTGCTGCCGGCCACCGATGATCAGGTGGTCAATGATCCGAATGTCCAGGAGGCCCAGCGCTTGCTGCAGGCGTTCGGTGACCTTGCGGTCCGCTTCGCTCGGCTCCGGATTGCCACTCGGGTGGTTGTGGAAGAGGATGACAGCGACCGCGTTGAGCTCCAGGGCACGCTTGGCGACGACCCGGCTATGGACTTAGCAGCCGTCGACAGTGCCGGTGAACAAGTGCTCGGTAGAAATGATGTGGTGCTGGTTGTCCAGGAAGACGACCCCGAAGACTTCGTGCGGCAGGTGAGCACAGCGGGCAACCAGGTAGCTGCCGGCTTGGTCGGGGCTATGGATCCGGCCTTGGCGTTGAAGGCGCTGTTCCAAGATGGTCGCGGCGGCGAGCAGGATGCCCTCCTCGTCTAGCTTGGTTTGGTATTGGACCACTCGGTCTTGGGTGCGCTTCATCGGTTCTTCTCCACCAGCGCGTTGTGCGCCTCGTGGGAACCGACAGGCGAAGCGTCCGGCCCGACCGCACCCGGGAGTGAGCAGCCTTAGGCGCGCAGCGGAGGGCCGCAACAGAGCGTCAGCGTCGAGAAGGAGGCTCGCCCTTGCGGTCGGGACAGCGAAGCTAAGGTCCCTTTCAGAGGCCCAGCGCTGGTGGAGATAGCACCATGCATGCCCTACAAGACCTGCGGGCTAAACGGTATTCGGATGGACGGGGTCGATTGATGTCAGCAGGCAATGGCTGGGCTTTGCAGCCAGTGATCGAACTACTGCTAACCTGTGCATGCTTGTCCCACGCAGCATCGCTGCGCAGGAGAAGCACGCAGGCATCGGGATGGGCTGGTCGGCACCAATGGACTCAGACGTGATCGTCCATGTTTTCGAGCCCATGCCAGGACACGATTTCCTCGGCCCGACGGCCGACGAACTGCACGTCCTCGCTCGTCGCTGCCTTGCTCTTGATGGCGGCGGTCATGCTCGCAAAGGCTTGCCAGAAGTGGCGGCGATCAGGACTTGAGGCCCGCAGGGCGGGCACCGCAGTATCCAGACGCTCAAGGTGACGGCGAAGCTCAGCTCTGTTCATGGGCTTGAGTATCAGCGGTCTTGTCGCACTGCGTGAGACGCATCGCCGCCAATGCAGCGTGGAATCAATTTTCGGGTGCCACCGCGGCGCTGCTCAAGCATTCCATTGAGGAACTTCTCAAAGTCTGGTAACGCCCACAGAGCCCTAACGTGTAGGCCAACGAAACGCTTTCAGCCTCGCCAGCGCCACCTGGCTCCCCTCACCCTTTGAAGAACGAGAATCTCCTGGTGACAAAGAAAAACGCCCCAGCTTTGAACTGGGGCGTTCTTAGAAAAGCTCGACCTGATCTCAACTCGGCAGGGTTTCGATGGGACCCACGTCACCGGTCGGAATTCTGCCGCCGCAAGAGCCGTAGCAACCGCCGCCAATCAGCAGTCCACCACCACCACCACCACCGGTTCCAGCGGAGCCGCTGCCACCACCGCCGCCGCTCGAAGTCTGCTGAGCAATCTTCTCGGCCATTTCCTTTGCCTTCTTTCCGCAAGGCTTCTCAATGTAGACCATGCCACGGCCAGTATAGTTGAGAATCTTTACGGTGTAGGAAACATACCCCTTGTAGGAGTTTGTGACCCAATTTCCCTCACCCAGCAGCTTGGATGCTGCCGAATCAAGCCTATCCATAAAAAGGGCATTGGCAGGATTCTTGCTGTCGCTAAACTTCGGCAACTGCGTCAAGGGCACCTGAATTGGCACCAGTGGCGGCATCGGGAGTTCCGAGCACGCGAATGCAACACCAATAAGTCCCGTCAACGACATCGCTGTGATGCCGACCTTCTTCATAATCCCCATTTACGCCCCACTCCTTTTAAAAACAATTGACCAACAAAACTTACTGACCGATTGGACGTTTATCCACTACCGGTGCCCTGCCATACTTCGAAGTGTAGATCCGGTCTATTTCGGCGTTGAGTCGCAAGGCTTCAGATTCCCCGAGCATTCTTTGCGCTGTTGAAAGTGACTTAGACATCATCACTTCCCGAGTAACAGACGCACGGGTATCTCCACGCATTTCCGCCACACGCGACACGGCATACGCCGCAACAGGGTCCCCGCTTGCGCTGCCGCCTTGGAAGGACGCCAGCATGTTTAAAGCAAAGAGGTTTCCTTCCGCTCCGGCGTCTACCAGACGTTGTTGCGCCATAGGATCAGAAGCGAGTAATCGCGCGTCTAAGATCGTCTGTGCGACTTTATCCCCTGCCTCTGAGGCCTGCTTCAGCAGCGCCTCTGGCGCGCCCATGTAGGCGTCGAGCTGTTTTTCATTGGGAAAGCCATGACGATCTAGCCACTTCTGCTCGGCCTTGCTTTCGGCATAGCCCGGGTCGTTATCAAAGCTCATCCCATCTCGGGTTCGTGGAACCTCTGGAAACGGATGCCTGACACGAGAGCCCGTCGCCAGATGAGAGCCCCTGTCAACGGATTGGGACACGACCTGATCTTTGACTGATTCGTTTGACGCCTTGGGGGTCTCATGCTGAGAGATGCCCTGTGCTGGGACCTCGACCTTACGCGCCTCATGTGTCCAGACGATGCCAGCGACTACCACGGCCAGTGCTGCTGCACTTAGCGCTACTGCTTTGTTGCCCATCTCACCTTCTCGTAAATCCATTACAGCTGCTAATAAGCAGTCCTATGAAGCAAATTTTTGCAGATCAGCTCGCCTTCTGCAAGCTCGTTGTTGTGGCGGCACAGGGCTACTCACGGTGTCGAGGCATCGAAGACGAGGCGATCTCGCATCCAAGGCCTCAGTATAGGCGGTGCCGTCGCATAGACTGAGACAAACTGGCATGAGCAGCGGGGCGCATGCCGTTCAAGTGATTCGATCCGACGCCACTCAATCTTCTTGCGAGTTATGCACCTTCTCCCCGTCACGGGTAGCGATCGGAGACAGTAACCAGGACCGGTTTCTGATGACGTCTTCACGCAATGATGAGCCAGTAGCGTTTTAATTCGCTTTATATCCGCCCCAATATTCAAATAATACTAACAATAATAAGCTAACATTTAACTTAAATTCATTTTTAGAACCGACCATCAAAGCTCATTTAGTTAGCTTATTTACTGCAAACAGTACGCAATTGACTGCGATAAATCGACACAAATTCCCTTGGAATCCTTGGTTTACAAGGCTTCTCGCCGGATAACGAATTGGCGGACCCGGGAAGCACTCCATTGGGAATATCCCAACACCTAAGGACTGCGCCGCCGCCGCAAATTTTTGTATCGCCCCCGTTGACGAATATCGGTGGTGTCATATCCCTACTTCCATCTCCGATGGAAGTGACCCATGACCGCTCTACCCTCCGCAGCACTCAACGATTACATCGCTTCGCCCTTTGGCCTCCTGCATCTGGAAGGCATCCACATCGGACGGTTCCGCATCGACCGCGCCATCATCCGCGGCCGGGAAGCGGCCATCAATCTCCAAGAATGCATCCTCGCCGCGCTCGACGAAACCGGACGAAAGAGCGGCCTTAAGAGCAACACACGCTATCCCGCCCAGCTCCCTATGGGCACGCCGTCGCGTCCCTTGGCCAAGGAAATCGAGGACCACCTGGAAGACATGCGCCGCCGGCAGCTTGACCCGAAGACCGTCTTGGCCACCGAGCGCACCTTGAAGCTGCTCCTTTTGACCTGCGGCAACATCTCCGCGGCTCGAGTGGACTATCACCACATCCAAGCGCTCTGGACGCTGCTGCGTTGGGCTCCGAGGAACCTGGTGTCGGATCCGCTGCTCAAGGACCTCACCTTTGACGAAGCCATCGCCATGGGGAAAGCGCAGGACGTGCCACCGCTGGCGCCTGCCACTGAGGAGCGTCATCGCCGGTTCCTCGTCGCTTTCTTCAACCATCTGGTCAACGGACAGGCCATCGTGTCTTCGCCCATGAAAGCCTTCCGGAAGATCAAGAAGGACGACACCATTGATCCAGACAAGGCGATCCGCCTGTTCGAGGACGCAGACCTGCAAGCCATTTTTGACCCCGCGACATTCATTCCCTGGGCCAAAAAACCGCAGTATTGGTGGGCACCGATGATCGGCCTATACACCGGAGCCAGGGTCAACGAAGTCTGCCAACTGAAGTTGACTGACATCATCGAGGAACGTGGCATCTGGTGCATTGCCTTCCAGAAAACGGTGGACAAGGATCTGGATGCGGACCCGAAGAAAAGGCGCCGCAGCCGACAAAGCATGAAAGGCAGTGGGTGCATGCGCATCATACCCATCGCGAAGTCGCTGTTGGAGGCAGGATTTCTGGAGTTCGTGGAAGACATGAAAGCGATCGGCCACCCTCGCCTGTTCCCGCTGCTCTCTGCTGGGGTGAACCGCACCACCGGGGAAACAAACGCACGTTACAGCCAGCAGTTCGTCGTGGACTTCGGGCGCTACCTGAAGAGCCTGGGCTTTCCGAAGGGCATCGGGTTTCACGCCTTCCGCCATACGCTGGCAACCGAGCTCGACGTCAACGACGTGCCGGAGAAGGAGATTGCCCTGGTCACGGGCCACAGCACCGATCCCCGCGACCGGGTCCAGGTCTTGCGCCAGCACTACCTCCACAAGAAACCGCAGGTGACGCGAAGCAAGCAAATCAGCGCCTTGGAGCTCTATCAGCCCAACGTGGAACTGCCTCGCTATGAGCGGGGGCAGTTTGCCCAGTGCTTGGCTGATCCGAGCAGGTTCTATCCTTAGGGCCTCGGGCACATCCAGACTAGCTGAACCCGATCGTCTGACGGCGGTAGACCCCTTCAGAAGTAGCGAGTCGCCCCAGGTGACCGACCTCAACCAATTGCGGGCTCCACGACTTGAGATACGCACCGCACTTGGGAACTGCTAGCCTTGGGCCTATGCTCGAAGAACTGAAGGAACAGTAAGTGCCGGACTTGCCTACCGAGGTGTGCCAAGACATCCAAGAACGACTGAGTCGATATATCGCCTCAAGAGATGGCTATGACTCTATTACTTATATCGCAGCAGGGGGGTCAGCAGCGACATACTCTGTGATGACGCCTCACGGGAAGCGTGCCATTAAGGGTTATGACCCCAAATTCCTATCGGGCGACATTGCCGACTCAACGAGAAGACGCCTCGACCTCCAGCGCAGCCTAATCGGCCACTCATGCGAACAGTTAGTCATAGTCTATTCTGTAGACGAAAGTGAAGGAACAGCCTTTGTGGAGATGGAGTTTGTGGAATGGCCCAGACTTAAAGATGTGACTTCCGCTGTCCCGGATAGCGCTGTATCCACATTAATACAACAACTTGTATCGGCAGTAACCTATCTCGAGAAACTAGAAATTGTGCACAGAGACATAAAGCCGGAAAAAATCCATGTCTCACCTGATTTTTCCAAGCTGTCGCTTTTAGATCTAGGCGTAGCAAGAAAAATTGGAAATGATGAGGATGATTCTGGACAAGGCACCGACCACGGAGAAACACGCCCTTTTATATCTACCGCACAATACAGCTCCCCAGAGTATCTATTCAGGCTGGATGAAGCATCTCCAACCCTATGGAAAGCACTCAACATTTATCAAGTCGGCGCGGTGTTGCACGACCTGATAAACAAGCGACCACTTTTTCAAGAAGAAGTAGACAAAGGCAATCGCTGGCTACTCGCTCGAGCGGTCTTGGAGAAAACCCCATCGTTTCCAGATGCGGACCCCGCCAGGCTAGCTCGTCAGAAAGCGCTCGCGGCAAGATGCCTCGCGAAGGACGGCAATGTCCGGCTTCAAATAGCAAGCTGGAGTGATTTTGATATCGATGCACCAGCCGACGGAGTATCAGCGCTCCACGCACGTCTTAGCAAAATACAGAGCTCCGCAGGCGCGATGTCTTTGACTGCTTCGGAGAGAAGGATCGAATTCGAACGCACAACATTTATGAAACGCCTGTGTGACTCCGCTAAAATAGAACTTATCTCAAGCGGCAACAGCCGGATTCGTATAAAAATGCATCCACTTGAGGAAACGTCTTCAGCCATATATGTATACGAGGTAGCCTGCGCTTCGGGACCCAGCATTGTGTGCAATGTTTCATTCGATTGGGGCTCGGAAATCAACACTACACGTGCGGCCGTAATGCTCCAAGCAGCGCTATGTTCAATTGAAAATCTTCCAGAGGATTTAACAAGAATACCCATAACCGAAGCGACGATCGGTGCCTCAGAAGAAATTTCTGCAAACATTCTAGCAAACAAGATAGCAGATATAACGATAGCCGCCATCGACGTCTGGGAAGCCAACCAGGGCCGCGATGAAATTCATGAAATGGATCTGCTGTCGGCAGGCCCAAAAGGAGAGGAATTATGATCACGAGCTGGTGGAAATCAAAGGATGATCTAGACCCAACCCAGTTAGAGTTCATCAATCTTCCCGCTAAAGGACGATACCAGCTTGAAGGGCCGGCTGGCTCTGGAAAAACCAATCTCCTTCTTCTCCGCGCCCAGTTTGTCGCGGGTCAAGGAGACAAAAATGTGTTAGTGGTGACTTATACGAAATCCCTGAGTCGCTTCTTGCGAAGCGGCTTAGTAGCCACAGGATTTATTGAAGATGACCAGGTTCGCACGTTCCACTCATGGGCCCGTAAACATGTAAAACTCTACCTAAACAAAGACATCGTTGACGGGGGAGATTTTGATGAAGCCACTCGAAAGGCCACTGTAGAACTCTTACGGGAAGCGAATAAGAAGATTCCGACGAAAAAATTGATTAGCTCTGTCTTTATAGACGAGGCGCAAGACTTGACGACTGAGGAAATCGAATGCCTTGCGGAAATTTCAGATAACATATGCGTTTGCGGCGACATAAAGCAAAGCATTTATCATCAGACTGGCCTAAATGGAGCGGAGACACTAGGCCTCACAAAATACACACTCTCTAATCATTACAGAATTGGCCATCGAATTGCGCGCGTTGCCGATCGAATCATCGCCCCCTCATCAGCTGCTGAATCTCTTGAAGCCACTTCGAACTACAATGAGAAGAAACTAGGAAAGTCAACTGCGGAACTTCATAGATTGCCTGATAGAGACGCACAGTTCGAGAAGATGCTGGAGATATTGAACGTCCAGGTATCGGCTTATGCAGGTGACCGAATTGGGGTCCTATGCGGCAAGCGAAGCACTGCAGAGGAAGTCTTTGGGCGATTGTTGGCCTCTGACTTGGGCACAACCTCCTGTAGCCACCTTATAGAGGGAACCGACTTCTCCAACGATGCTCAGATACACGTAATGACCATGCACTCATCCAAGGGAGTGAATTCAGGGCAGTTCACATGTTCGGAATTGAAGAATTAAAGCACGGACATATGAACAACCCAACGCTTTCCTACACTGCGGTCACCCGAGCAAAGACCGCCTTGAATGCTTACACCTCAGGGAAAACCAATCCTGAGCTGGAACAGGCTTTTTCGGAAAATAAGCCTTTTGATATTGACTCATTATTCCCAGGCGCTCACTGAATGAATACCCCAAAATTTGCATGGTATCAATTGAGCCGAGATGAAATTCCAGACTCCACTAATGGGCCCAGCTTATATCGCGGAAAGAATCAAGATAACGCACCTTTGCTGATTCCAAATTCCGGCAAGGTTTTAAGCGCGGGATTTTCCTGGGAGGCGCTGGACGAGATAGAGAATCAAGCCCCTACAGCATTCGTGCTCGAAACACAAAGTGCTGCCGAGACTCTCTCTTGGCTTCGTGTTTACGCCACCGAAGCATTTCCCTTGAGCCAATTTGGCCGAGTGCTTTCTTTTGACGACTGGGAGATGATCTCAAATCAGGACAGTCCAAGCTATTCATTCCGCGACGACCGGTGGGCCAGCGTTGTTCTCGGAGAGCTTCTTGCGCAGAGCGAACAAGACATTAGCCTTGATAAAATTTCCCTTTCGAGAGTGCAAGCTTGCTTCTCTATAGCGATTGCGCGAGCTCATAAGTTTTATGACTCACATAAGGTAACACGCGCATCAACAGAGAGATTAAGAGCAATTGAGTCTGACCCCAGATTCCTAAGACGCAGCGTTAATGTCGATGCTCTGGTGCCGATTTGGTCGCTAGCATCCACAAACATCGGGCCTGTGTCCGATGTTTGGGAATTAGCGGAATTCATTGCGTCAGCTGCAAGTGCTTACCATGACAAAAAAGAACACACTCCAGTATCATTAGAGGCCCTTCCCCAGGGCCTTCGCAGCGAATCAATCGAGGAACGCGTGATTGCGTTTCAGCATTTAGTCTCACTCATTTTAAAGACCAGCCAGACTTCGCCCAACCATGCTTCACAACACGCAGCCATTATTGCAGCCGCTGCCTTTCTCGTTGGACCAGGAACTAGCCATGCTTTTCTTATCAAGAAGTCCGACAAACTAGCCCCTCTGGCCCAAGTGTGGTTCGGCCTAATTGCCGGGCTGGCCGGCCGAAAATATTGGGACGCCGCCTGGACTAAGGCCCTGAAAGGAGTTGAGAAGCACGTAAAAGCATCTTTCTCATGGTCTGACCCTCCGATCTCCGACATTTCTTGGATTGAACACAACTGGATCACCAATGCCATTCGAGGACCTAAGGCATTTCAAGGAATCTCGCGACAAGTGCAAACCTCACTTTCGATCGAAATATTCCCCGGAGTGTCGTGCCAGATGCGATTACACACGGACGACAATCGCAAGCAGCCCAATACGCCCCCGCCCGTCTCGCCTCCACCCATGGAGACAGGGATCTCTCCAGAGCTTGTAGCAGTGATTGAGCAGCTACACAGATACGCAGAGAAAGCTAAAAGCATTGTGCGCATGCAGCGCCCCTCAACTGAGGATATGTTTGGTGAGTCAGGCACAACCAAGGGAAGGAGAAGCAACAAGAGAACGAAGAGTTAATTTCAATTCTTCCAACACATAACTCGGGGGAGAATTAGCTCCCCCAGTCATTCAACAGCCCTGATACCAAGAGAGCCGACTCCCCCAGACAAGCCCCCCCTTTACATCGAACGGCTGGTATCACAAGCAATAATCATTCTCTGGGCACTCTTGAACCAGGACTTTCGGAATAGCGGCCTATTTGATCCAACGGATGCTATTTGAAGTGATGGAGACGACGAGCCACAATCTCAATGTGCATGATTAAACGACCGAGCTCCAAGTAGTGAGCGTCTCCGTTCGAGATTCGCTTTTTGTCAAGAAGCTTGACTAGCTTCCGCGCATCTGTTGCTACGTCCGTTCCAGCCCCTTCCAATATTAACTGCCGTGCAGTCCGCACATCAGGACCTTGCGCTCGGAACTCCTCTATCAATGCGAGGATTCGCTCCCCCTTAGTTTGGGGCGGGTCGGCGCATCCAAGTGCCAAATTTTCTTGCTGAGAATGCACTACATCCAAACCAGCATTCAACTCGCTTCGAACCCGCGCCCAAATGGCATCACGACGGTCTTGGGTGGTCCCCCAGTGAGTCCCGTGGGTATAGCAACTGGAAAGGCGAATAACTTTTTTATAAGTCTCAGGGAGCAATTCGTAGGACTCGATGACTGCGACAACGAGGTCGTCAAGCAACTGCTCTTCCATGGGGTAGTCTTGACGCGACAAATGGTCCAAGCGTTCCAAGTTGTGCTCAACAGCCCTATCTCCTACTGAAAACGTTCGATGTGCCACGCTTCCTCCGTCACTCTTTTCCTGATGCGACCCACTCGCGAAGTTTAGATAAAACTTCCTGTTGCTTATCTACAGGTAAGCCCGCAATCAAGAGGATCGCATCAGCAATGACATCGGAGGTGGCATGAAAATACGCCACCGGTAGATCAAGCGCCTTCGCCAGCGATTCCATAGTCTTTTCATCCGGCATCCGATCCCCGCGCTCATATCGCGATATCCGCGGCGCTGCCGAGTTCTCGTCCTCCAGGCCAAGCACCGCTCCCAACTCAGCTTGAGTCATCCCCCTGGCCTGACGTGCCTCACGCAGGCGACGTCCCAATGTTCGGGCAGGAGGAATAGGAGCGGGCACTGTGGCAAAGATCGAACGATTGCTGACTGAGCCCGCAGTCTGACTGTTCCAAGTTTGCGTTGCATTTGCCAATATGGCAAACGTCGCCAGTGTGGCGACCTTACCGGGGCTCCTCATGAAGCACACAGGACAAGGAGCGTTCGCTGCGCCCTTGGCGTTGGCGCTTGCCGCGCCGCTTACCACCTACGCCCAGGACACCCAGCCCCCGAAGTCTGGCTTCTTCCGCCAGCTCGGAAAGAGCTTGGCCAACTCGGGGAAGCAGATGGTTGGCATCCAGCCGAGCTCCGGCACGAAGGCTGGGAGCCAGGGAACGGGCTCGATCTATACGCCCATCAATGGCGCCGGGAAGCTGCCGAACCTCTTCAAGGGCGACATCCACCAAGCGGCGCAGGGCGGAAAGCTGGAATGGCCCCGGGTGGCGCTTACGTTCCAGGAATGGGGCGTCTCTCTGCCCTGCTGGACTGTAGAAGCCCGCATCTGGACCAGCCCCACGGCTTCGACCACGGAGACCTTCCGCACGTGCTTCGATGCCGCCGTGACGGAGACCGATGACTTGGGCGACACGGCCGAGCTCAACACCTCCGCTCTGTGGAAAGGCAGGGATACCCTCAACGGCATCCGCGTGCCTCCCAGCAAGCCCAACACGGGCGCACAGCGCTCCACCGGTCCCAATCCTCCGGCGCGACCGTTCGTCGTCAACGTCAGCCGGCCAGGGGTTGCTGACCGCGCCGTGGACGTGTCGCTGCGCGTGGCTTGGGTCTCTGGGTTCATTCAGACCGCGGATCTGCATCCCGATGCCTCGGGAATGCTGACCCCTTTCAAAGATTCCAGGCTTTGGATCGCTGGCTTCAAGCCCGACGGGAACCGCGACAAGTAGCAGGTCCCGGCTTGGCCCGGCTTCCCCATCACTATTCCCCAGCAAAAAGGAACGACATGAAAAACGCATGGATTGGCTTGGCCGCATTGACCATGGCCCTGGGCCTGACCGCCTGCGGCGGCAAGCCCTCATCTGCCAACGCCAAGGAGGCCTTCGTGCGGCTGCTGAAGGACAGCGGCGCCGGCCAAGTCACCGACGTTCAGAACTTCGAGCTTTCCGCCTGCGTGGAAGCGGAGGACGCCGAGGGCTACCGGTGCGACACCCGTGGCCAAGCCTTGCTCAACATTGAGGGCCGGCAGGTGCCGATCCCCGTCAGCAAGAACCTGAGGTATGCCAAGGAATCCGGAACCTGGAGGGCTTACGCCAAATGAGCATGAAGACCGATTCGATGGCAGGAACGTCCGTCGACGCCTTGGCGGCTGGCGGGGACGCCGCGCTGCGCGCTGTTCCCAGGAACGTCATGACTCCGCACAACCGCTTTTTCTGGTGGTTCTCGCTGAGCCTGCTCTTGCTGGGCCCCTTCGGCTTCATCGTTGGGCCGCTGATGGCTCGACGAGGTTTGCGAAAAGCAGAGCGCCTCCACGCTTTCGAGGCTCACATGGCTCGCCAGCGCGATCGTGGCTTCAGCTGGTGGCAGTGGTGGGTCATGACGCCGCTGACTGTCATGGGGGCTTTCTGGGTAAGCTCGATGCTCAGCGGACTCCCTATGGTGCTGGTCGTGCTTTGGGTGCAGCTGACCCGGTGAGTTTTACAAGCATCCTGCTCTCCCCGGGCCGTTAGGCTTCATCGTCGGGCCGCTGATGGCCCTGCGGGAAACACGGAAGGTGGAACGCCTTTACCCAGCCGATAATCTTGTCGCCCAGGCTCAGGACACACGGGGGTTCGCCTGATGACAGTGTGGGTCATGACGCTGCTGACTCTGATGGGCGCTTTCTGGGTGTTTGGCCTGCTGAGCGGGCTGCCGATGTTCTTGCTTGTGATCTACGCTCAACTGACCCACTGAAGCACAGTAAGCCGCTACTGAAGAGGCCGCCATATGGCGGCCCTTTTCTTTTTCATGACCCGCTCCCTCTTGACTAAGTCAGCCGCCGATATAAGTTCGGTAAACATCAGGGGCGGAACATGACAAAAATCGAGCTAACGCAGTTCCTTAAAAAGATTGGAGTAGCAATCAACAAGGAGCAGCAGAATGACTATCGCTGGGCTTCACGGCCAATCGGCGAGTCAAAGCCAACACTACGGTTCCGGACATTGAAGGATGCCGAGAAGTTATGGACGGCACATAGCCTTTACATCCTATATCATGTCCGCCGAATTGAAGAATCCATAAAAGCAGCGGCGGAGGCAAATCCAGAGATTGTTGGCGCGATAGCGCGTTGGCTGGATCCTTCGACTCGCGCGCCATATCCGACCCAGCTTAGGGAAGCGACGGCCAGCCTACCCGAATACACTCATCCACGCCATTGGAAGACAGAAATCATCAAACAAGCACGCGAACTCGGGCCTGTGCATGACGAGTGGACACTTAGAAGAGCCTGCTATTACCGCACTCTGGCCAAATATAGATACCATGGCAGCCCGACTGGAAAATGCGAGCCGAGTGGTGACGAACCTAAGTATTCGCGACTGGATTCTTCAAGAACTAGCAGTCTTTGATCGCGAGCCGCCGCAGAACTACCTCAGCGGAGCACTTCAGCTCGCCGTATTACATCTTCTTCAGTCCGGTGTGTCGAACGGTGTTGATGAAGAGAGCTTTACCGGAGCCCTACTTGGATCATTCTGCCAAAGCTGCCGAGTATGCGCTGCCGGAATGCCCCCCATGAACAAGTCTACGCTCACATGGCGAAGACACAATAAGAATAGCGGCAACAACATCGGCGAATCCGCAACTGGCGCAGATTTTGCCCTCATCATTCGCCATAAAGAAGATTTCGCCAGGGCAGCAATATTTCAAGCAAAAAATGGTCAGTCGAAGAAGGGAAGCTTTAAAGCAGGCCACATCTCTCCGGAGGTGCTAGAACTCCCTGAAGAACCCCAGTATGTCAGACTGAAAAGGCACTGCTTTAGCATCCTGTCCGCGTCCCAAATGCCGGACGCCGCAGCGCTTGAAGCCACCAAACTTTACTGGGCGCACTACCTTATCTATGAACCGTTCGCCGCCTACTGCTCTCCAGTGAGCTCTCTAACTGTTATTGAAGAGAGACTAGAGGCAGGCGATAGCCCTGGAACAATAAGTTATAAAGACTACCCTTACCTGAACTTTGTTGATGTCCTCAGAGACGGGTGCAACCAAACGCAAGAAAAGGAACCTGGCTGGTTGAATCTTAGCTCGGCTGGCGCAATCGCCGCCTTCGTAAAATCAGCCGAGGATTTATATGACCTCTACGAAGCACACGTCAATCCAGACATGAAGTGGGCACCCTTAATCGGGTGGACTGAAGGGCTGTCCGAGCAATACAAGACTCTAAAAATTAAGGATGGCCTTCTTCTCCCAACGAAATCTTGTCCAACTCCAAAACCTGTGCCAGAACCTGCTCAGGAGCCCTCCACAACAGAGGCATTACTGTCTAGCACTTTCAAAATGTCCGTGAACGAATGGCAAGAAGGGAGGAGCAAGCCTCCGGGGCCGACCAAACATGAGGATAAGCCTGGAACCAGCACCTCCAAGTTTACGAAGAAGTAGATGTAAAATAGTGGGCCACAACACAGGACACATGTCCGGTTTGCGATCTGCTACAGGGTCAAGAGGTTAGGTTGGAGTCGATCCGATCCGATCTCCCTCTTTCCGCTAGTTCGTCTGCTTGAGATTTCTTTCAAACTTCCCGGGCTCATAGACGGGCAGTTCGGCAAGCCCACGTAGTTTTGCGAGTGTCGCCACTCGGTCAGGCAAGCTCCGCCGGTCAATGTAGAACTTCTCTAGGACCGTCTGCCCGGTCCCGTGCCCAGTGAGCGCTCCAATCGCCGAAGCCGAAACCCCGGCCTCGTCCAGCTTCGAAGCAATGGTGTGGCGGAACCCGTGGAAGCCTTGCCCTTTCTCCGCCACTCCCTGCCGCTTGATGTAGACGGAAAACTGCCGGCTCAACTGCCGCCCATAGCCCAGCCCTGTCGAGTTGGGCAGGTCTGGGAACAACCGCTCGACCCCAGCCTGCCGCGCCTCTTCCACATAGGTCAGGAAGCCGCAATCGATCACCGGCTGAGCCAGCGGGATGAACCGCCGGCTATGCTTGTTCTTGATGCTCTGCTTCTTCCCGATCTTGCGGACGAAGAACCCCGGCACCCCGTCGATGGTATCGATGTCCTCCAGCCGTAGCTGCGCGATCTCGTTGACCCGAGCCCCTGAGTAAAGCCCGAGGATCGGGCCAAACCAGCGATGCGGATACTTCGACGCCCACTTCGGGAACTCTACCGGGTCAAAGATGGCCTTCAACTCGGCGTCCGTGAAAGGCGAGCCCGTGTCTTCCGAGTCAGGCGTGGAAATCGCCCGGATGCCTGCCAGCGGGTTTAACGCCAGATGCTTGCCCTCGACCAGCGACACCAGGAACACGCTCAACCGTTGCCGGTGCTTCGCCATGGTCCACGCCGCCGGCTCTGGCTCCTGGTTCTTCTTCGCCAGCTTGATGACCTCGGGCACCGGCAGGTCGCGGTAAGCCGGCCGCTTGGTCGCATTAGACGGCCAATAGCGCACGCCCTCGAAGAAGGCCCGCACGTGATCCTGGGTCAGCGAGGCCACGGGCACGTCCTTGCCGATAATCCCGGCAAACAGGCGCAGCGTGTGGCGGCTTTCGAGCACGGTCTTTTGATGCAGACGTGCCCCGGCCAGGTCCCTCAAATGATCGGCCATCGCCTTGGACAGCATGAGCGCCATGGGTGCATCGCCGCCGCCGGATATGCGCTGACTGCCCTCGCGCAACTGTTGCCGACGCTTGGCCACCCTCGCCGCCATGACCTCAGTGGGCTCCGTCTGGCGCGCCCGCACCATGAGATCTCCGAAGATCCCGGCATCGGCGGGGTTGTCCAGCTGCGCCTGCGCGATGCGCGTGCCGTCCGGCAGCGTCACATCTTTCAGGGTCAACTCTTTGATGTCCCCATTGCGAACCTTTTCCAGCAGTTCTTCCAGATCCACGGTCATCCCTTTCCGCATGGCATCGAATGCCATCGATAGTGCCATTCCCATCGTGGCCGCCGCCAGCCTGGCGTGGTCCCCACGACGGTTTCCCAGCGATCGGACAAGGTAACGCGAGCCAATCAAGGCCCGAAGATCGGTAGGAACAAAGAAGCGCGCATACAGGCCAGCCGAGCGCGACATCATCAGAGGCTTGGGCAAGATTGATACCTCGATTGATACCTCAAGGGGCATCGCTCGGAATCATCAATCGGCCAAAATATCCAGCCAAGTCAGGCACTTAGAGACTTGATGGAAGCTCTGGAGCGGGCGATGGGAATCGAACCCACGTCAGTAGCTTGGGAAGCTACAGCTCTACCATTGAGCTACGCCCGCGTGGCGTGGGAGAGAGTTTAGGCGGGTGCGGGTGTTGGGCGCAATGCGCAGACGTGACGAGGGCCGGTTGCCCGGCCCTCGTGCCTTACCCAAGTCCTAGCAAACCAGTCGGCGTGGTCAGAAATTGCCGCTGAAATTTACGAACAAGGTGGCGTCGCGGGCACTGCGCTGAGCGGTGGTGGTGCTCAGGCCCACGTTGCTCTGCAGGCCCCACAGGCCGGTACGCGCACCCAGCACCACCGTGGCGTAGTTGCGGTCGAAGTTCTGGCCCGGGACGGTGTACATGCCCACTTCCGGCATCGACTGCAGCCAGGCGCTGGCTTCGCCGCCGTCCTTGAACTCGTGGTCGTAGGTCGCCTGTACGTACGGCTTGACGGCTGCGCCGTCCAGACGCACCTGGAAGCCGATGCGACCGACCAGCGAGTCGATGTCCTGGTCGGCATACCCGAGCGCGGTGGCGCTCTCGTTGCTTTCGGTGTAGCCGTCGAGCTTGAGCTTCTGCCAAGTCAGGCCGACCACGGGGCCGTACTTGACGTTGCCCTCGCCCAGCGAATAGCCGGCGTTGACTGCGGCGGTGAGGTTGCTGCCGTCCGGCGAGCCGCTATGGACCCGCGTGGCTGGCCCAAGCTGCACTTCGCGGTCGACGTCGTAGCTCAGCCAGCTGTAGCTGACTTGGGCATTGACCCATACCGGGCCGGTGTACCAGCCGAAGAAACCGCCCAGGGTCGTGTCGTCCTGCTTGAAGCTGCCGTTGCGGTTGCCGAAGTCCGCATCCATGCGGCCAAAGCCGGCAAAGCCGCCGAACACCAGGTCGCCGGCACTCCAATCCACGCCGAACAGGCCAGCTGGCGCCATGCCGTCGTACAGGTCTGCGTGGTCGTAGCGTTGCATATCGCCACGCACGCTGCCCCACCAGCGCAGACCATCGGCGTCCGGCTTGCCGTCCAGGTGCCAGGCCACCTGGTCGGCGCGTGCGCGGCCGCCGGCCTGCGCCGAATGGGTCAGCACCTGCTGCAGACGCGGCGCTTCGAGCAGCGAGATCGCGTACTGGCCAAGGATCTGATGGACCGCGGTGGTCGGGTGGATGCCGTCGGCAAACACATAGGTGTTCTGCGCATTGGCGGCGACCAGGCTGGTCGGGTTGCATGCCGGCAGCGGCACGGCCGGGTTGCACGCGGTGTTGGTGACGTTGCTGAAGCCGAATGTGCCTGGTGCGGCGACGATTTCCTGCAGCATGTGGAAGGTGTCGACCGGGATCACCCGCAGGCCGGCCGCCTGCAGGCCGTTGAACAACGCGGTGTTGTACGCGGTTGCGGCACCAGTCCCCTGGGCCATGGCGGCGGCGCCGCCAGCGCGGAAGCGCGGGGTGATGCCGATGTCCGGAATGGTCGGCACCATGACGTAACGCGCGCCGGCATTTTGCAAGGTCGCCACGGCGCCGACCTGAGCGGTCACCGCGCTGCCGATGATGGCCTGCGCCTGGGCCGGCGCGGTGGCCGCCGCGAGCAGGTCGTTGGCGCCGCCCCAAACGGTATAGAGCGCGTTGGGGTTGGCGCGGCCGCCGTTGGCGGTGAGGTAGGTGTTGATCTGGCTGGTCACCGACGGTGCGGCGCCCAGCGCGCTGACCGAACTGGCCTGGATGCGCGCGCCGCCGGCAGCGTAGTTGTCGCCGGTCTGGCCGTTGCCATTGGGCGCCGCGTTGGTGCCGAAGTGGTCGCCGACATATTCGGCCCACACCCAACCCGGGTTGGTGGTGAACTTGCCGGTGACTGCGCGCGAGGCGGCCGGGAGCAACGGGTTGTAGTAGCCGCTGTCGGTGAGACTGTCACCGAAGAAGACGGTCTGGTCGAAGGCCGACTCGGCCATGGCCGGGGTGGCCGCGATAGCGATGGCAACCGCCATCAGGGAGCGGATCGGGCGAAGTGTTGAAGCCATGGGAGTGCCTGCTTGAAAGTGGATGGGACCGGACCGGGCTGCATACGTACGCCGGCGAATGGCAATGGTTTCACCCTCGCCGCCCGCGCTCACGCTGCATCGCCGCATAACGCAAAAACGCGCGTCCTAACGGCGCGCGATGCGACAATGATGACATGAACATTCAACTCAACGGCACCCCGCGTACGCTTCCCGACCACCTGCCATTGGCAGCCCTGCTCGAGCAGGAAGGGCTGGCACAGCGGCGTGTGGCAGTGGAGGTCAATGGCGAAATCGTGTCGCGCGGGCGGCATGCCGAGCACACACTGCACGAGGGCGATGTGGTGGAGATCGTGCATGCACTGGGCGGCGGTTGATGCCCTGCCCGGCCGGCGCATCCGCGCCCGATCGGTGATAATTGCCGAATGACGAATTCCGCCCCCTCTGATGCGCTGGTCATCGCCGGCAAACGCTACCGTTCGCGCCTGTTGACCGGCACCGGCAAGTTCAAGGATCTGGACGAAACCCGCCTGGCCACCGAGGCCGCCGCGGCCGAAATCGTGACCGTCGCCATTCGCCGCGTGAACATCGGCCAGGATCCCAACGCGCCCAGCCTGCTCGATGTGTTGCCACCGGATCGCTACACGTTGCTGCCCAACACCGCCGGCTGTTACACCGCCGAAGACGCAGTGCGCACCTGCCGGCTGGCCCGCGAGCTGCTCGACGGCCACAACCTCACCAAGTTGGAAGTGCTGGGTGACGAGCGCACGCTGTACCCGGACGTGGTGCAGACGCTCAAGGCCGCCGAGCAACTGGTGGCCGATGGCTTCGAGGTGATGGTCTATACCTCCGACGACCCGATCCTGGCCAAGCGCCTGGAAGAGATCGGTTGCGTGGCGGTGATGCCGCTCGCCGCGCCGATCGGCTCGGGCCTGGGTATCCAGAACAAATACAACCTGCTGGAAATCATCGAAAACGCCAAGGTACCGATCATTGTCGATGCCGGCGTGGGCACGGCATCGGACGCGGCGATTGCGATGGAGTTGGGATGCGACGGCGTGTTGATGAATACCGCCATTGCCGGCGCGCGCGATCCGATCCTGATGGCCAGCGCGATGCGCAAGGCGATCGAAGCCGGGCGCGAGGCGTTTCTGGCCGGGCGCATTCCACGCAAGCGCTATGCCTCTGCATCGAGCCCGGTCGATGGTGTGATTGGATGAGTGGGCGGTCTGCTGACGCATTGCGTTCGACCGTCTGCATTGCGCAACCGCCAGACGGCGGCCGCCCGACGATGGGCGTGATCGTAGCCGGCACCGCTTCGCCCGTCCCCGCCCCCTCTCCCGTTGGAGAGGGGCTTTGTCTTTTGATGTGACTGACCTTTCATGACCGACCCGTTTACCAGCGACGGCGCGAAGATGCCGCCCAAGCCCTTCACCATCGAAGAGGGGCGCCGTCAGGTGCGCAGCTTCGTGCTGCGCCAGGGCCGCTTTACGCCCGCGCAACAACGCGCCTTCGATGAGCTGTGGCCGCGCTTCGGGCTGGATTACACCGGTGCGCCGCGCGACCTGGATGCCGCGTTCGGCCGTCCTGCTCCCAAAGTGCTGGAAATCGGCTTCGGCAATGGCGCCGCGTTGCGCTTTGCTGCGCAACACGACCCCAGTCGCGACTACATCGGTGTCGAAGTGCACGCACCCGGCGTCGGCCGGTTGCTCAACGCACTGGACGATGACGGCAGCACGCATGTGCGTCTGTATCACCACGATGCGGTGGAAGTGCTCGAACACGAGATCGCCGATGGCGCGCTGGACGAAGTGCGTATCTACTTCCCCGACCCGTGGCGCAAAAAGCGCCATAACAAGCGTCGCCTGATCCAGCCGGCGTTTGCGCAGTTGCTGGTGCGCAAACTACGCGATGGCGGCCGCCTGCACGCCGCCACCGACTGGGCCGACTACGCCGAACAGATGTGGGACGTGCTCGACGCCACACCAGGGCTGATCAACCGCGCAGGACCGCGCGGTCACGTCGAACGCCCCGCCTGGCGCCCGCAGACCCACTTTGAAACCCGCGGCCAGAAGCTTGGGCACGGCGTGTGGGATCTGCTCTACGACCGGGAATCGGGAATCGGGAATCGGGAATCGCAAGGGCAACTGCCCGCGTCGCCCGGATAACCAAAAGCGTCAGCAATTTTCGCTCTGCCAATTCCCCATTCCCGATTCCCCATTCCCGGCCCCCAATGGATACCGCGCTGACGCTGACCAACGATATGAAGCTCGTCCTCGGGCTGGTCGGCTTCACGATGGCGATGTTTTTGTTCGAGCGCATCCGCGCCGATGTGGTGGCCTTGATCGTGCTGGTGGTATTGGGCGTCACCGGGCTGGTGGCGCCGGAAGAACTATTCGGCGGTTTTTCCGGTAATGCGGTGATGAGCATCATCGCCACCACCATTCTTGGTGCAGGGCTGGAGCGCACCGGCGCGTTGAACCGGTTGGCCACCTGGCTGCTGCGGCGTTCGCACGGCAGCGAGCAACGCCTGATGATGATGACGCTGGCCATCTCCGGCTTGAACTCATCGTTCATGCAGAACCCATCGGTGATGGCCCTGTACCTGCCGGTAGCTTCACGGTTGGCCGCGCGCACCGGACTCACCCTGCAACGCATGTTGCTCCCCATCGCCGCGGCCATCGTGATGGGCGGCGCGCTCACCATGGTGGGCAATTCGCCACTGATCCTGCTCAACGACCTGCTGGTGTCGGCCAACAACAACCTGCCCTCGGGCATGGCCAGCATCGAGCCGTTGACGATGTTCGCGCCATTGCCGATCGGCGTGGCCTTGCTGATTGCCGCACTGCTGTACTTCCGCTTCTACGGCGATCGCAAGCTGATCGAAGAGGAAAGCCTGATCAACGAAGGCGTCACGCCGTCGCGTACCGAAAGTTATTTCGCCAAGACCTACGGCATCGATGGCGATGTGTTCGAGCTCAGCGTGACCGCCGAGAGCCCGCTGGTCGGCATGACCCTGGGCGAAGCCGAAGCCATTCACGACGCGCCGCTGTTGTTGGCCCTGAAGACCGGCAACGACACCCGCCTTGCCCCGCCAGCGGACATGCGCATCTGGGTCGGCAGCGTGCTCGGTGCGATGGGCAAGCGCCAGGACGTGACAGACTTTGCGCAGAACCACTTCCTGCGCATGTCCTCGCGGTTGCGCAATCTGGGCGACCTGTTCAACCCCAGCCTTGCGGGTATTTCCGAAGCGGTGATTCCGCCCAACTCACGGTTGATCGGCAAGAGCGCCGGCGAATTACGCTTGCGCAAGCAGAGTGGCATCAGCCTGCTGGCGATCAACCGCGACAAGCAGGTGATCCGCGAGGACGTGCGCAACGTGCCGTTGCGGGCAGGCGACATGCTGGTGTTCCACAGCATCTGGCAGGACCTGGCGCAGGCGGCGGAAACCCGTGACTTCGTGCCGGTTACCGACTTCCCCAAAGGCGAGCAACGCCCGCACAAGTTCAAGATCGCGATGGCGATCTTCGCCTTCACTATCCTGATCGCGTTGACCTCGCGCCTGCCGGTGGCGCTGACGCTGATGACCGGCGTGGCCTGCATGCTGGTCAGCGGCGTGCTGCGCATGGACGAGGCCTACGCCTCGATCAACTGGAAGACCATCTTCATGATGGCCGGGCTGATTCCGCTGGGCTGGGCGATGGACAGCAGCGGCACCGCGGCCTGGGTGGCCGGCCACACCATCGACCGCCTGCCCGAAGGCGTCCCGGTGTGGGCGCTGGAAATCAGCCTGGCGTTGTTGACCACGGCATTCTCGCTGGTGATCAGCCATGTCGGCGCGACCATCGTGATGGTGCCGATCGCGGTCAACCTGGCGCTGGCGGCCAACGGCAATCCCACTGCATTTGCGCTGATCGTGGCGTTGTCGGCGTCCAACAACCTGATGACCGCCTCCAACCCGGTGATCTCGATGGTGGCCGGCCCGGCCAACTATCAGCCGCGCGAGCTATGGCGCGTGGGCGCACCGCTATCGCTGATCTATATCGTGGTGATGGTGTCGATGATCAATCTGATGTTCTGGTGGGCTGCGCGCTGAGGGTTGGCGTGTTGCGGGTTCGCAAGTTATCGGCGCGTGCTGATGCCGCATAACCTCACGCCTACTGACCGATCTACCTGCGGCTCTGCATCCTCGATCTGGCAGCAAGCGCTGCGGCGCACCCGCCATCGGGTTGCAGCGCGACGGCATTGTCGGGCCTTATCCGAGCAGCACGTGCTCGCCATCGACGCGTATCGGCACGGCAACAAGCGATTGACCGCGACACGGGCCGCTGATGCATTCGCCCGCAATGAGCTCGAATGCAGCGCCGTGCGCAGCGCAGACCAGGTGGCCGTCCTTGGTCTTGAGGAACTGCCCCGGCGCCCAGTCCAGCCGGCGTCCGGCGTGCGGGCAGACGTTCAACCACGCCCTGACCTGCGCACCTTCGCGATACAGCACCAGCGACTCTGCGCCATCGTCCCGGATGGCTTCCACTTCAAGAAATCCGGCATCGGGAATCTGCGCCAAGGTGGCCAGCGTGGTCGGCAAGGACGATGACATGAGCAACGAGTGCGAAGAACGGTCGCCGATTGTGGCATGTGCGAGCACCCTCACCGTACGCAGTGAAACGCCATGTCGATGCAACACCACGCGTGACGTGGTTTGGGAACAGCCGCGCATCAGCCCGTATGGCTGCCCTTGGTTAGCACGCGCAGCGTGATGCATTTAACAAAACAGCACTCGAATTAACGAACTTTTCACTCAATGACATGAAACGGCAACGATACTGCGCGCTTGTTTCCTGCCCGGCAGCCCACCGCCATGCCTGCACGCATCTTCCAATTCGGCAACCTCCACCACCTGTTTGCGCCACGCAAGCCGCGCCACCCGTTGGTGCGCGTTGCAGCCGGTCTCGCTGGCTTGGCCATTCTTGCGGTGTTGATTTTCTTCAGTGTGTTCGTTGGCGCGGCAATGATTCTGGGCGGCGTCGCCTGGAAATTGCTGAGCAAGTCCAACCGCCGCACGCCGCAGCAAACGCGCGTGGTCGAAGCCGAATACCGCGTAGTGCGCAAGCCCGCGCTGCCAATGTCGCACTGAGCGCATCGCGCCCGCTGCACACCAGCGCGTCTCGCTACAGGTTCAAATCGTCGACACATTGAATCGGCATGCCCGCAGGCATGCCGATTCGCGTTTTGGTCGCTGACCGGTTGACTGGCTGTCGGGCAAGCCAATGTGCTGGTACGCACTTCACTAGCGACGGTTCCGTCCTACACGGCCAAGCGGCTAGACTCACGCGTCCCGTTCCGAGGATGCGTGCATGACCCACGATGTGATTCCCGCTGCCGATATTCCGCGCATTCCGGTGGTGGGTGGCGGCAGCTTTCCGGTGCACCGCATCTATTGCGTGGGCCGCAACTTTGCCGATCACGCGCGCGAGATGGGCGCGACCGCACCGGCCTCCAAGGCCGAGCGCGGCCAGCCGACCTTTTTCATGAAGCCTGCCGATGCCATCGTGGTCGGCCACGGCGACCAGATCCCCTACCCGCCCGGCACCAACGAGCTGCATCACGAAGTAGAGCTGGTGGTGGCGTTGGGCAGCGATGCACCAAAAGGTGAGTTGCCGGTGGAGCAAGCCGAACGGCTGATCTACGGCTACGGCGTGGGCCTGGACCTGACCCGTCGCGATCTGCAGGCCGCGGCCAAGGCGAAGGGCCTACCGTGGGACATCGCCAAGGGGTTCGATCATTCCGCACCGATCAGCGAGCTGGTGCATGCCGGCGAAGTGGGCGCGCTGGAGGCCTTGAACCTGTCGCTGGAGGTCAACGGACAGGTACGCCAGCAATCGCTGCTGGATCAGATGATCTGGAACGTGCCGGAGATTTTGCATGAACTCTCCAAACTCTACGCATTGCGCGCGGGCGATCTGATCTTCATGGGCACGCCGGCAGGTGTCGGCCCGTTGCTGCCGGGCGACCAGTTCAGTGCGCGGCTGGAGAACGTGGCCGAACGCCACGGCATCATCGCGGGCTGACATCGGCCGGGCTAGGATCGGCGCAGCGGCAGTCGGTCCGCGTCCGCCTCTGGAGTGCACTATGGGAATGGTCAGCGAATTCAAGCAATTCGCGATGCGTGGCAACGTCGTCGATCTTGCGGTCGGTGTGGTCATCGGCGCGGCGTTCGGCAAGATCGTCACCGCGCTGGTGGAAAAGATCATCATGCCGCCGATCGGCTGGGCCATCGGCAATGTGGACTTCTCGCGGTTGGCGTGGGTGCTCAAGCCAGCGGGCGTCGATGCCACCGGCAAGGAAATTCCGGCCGTAGCCATTGGCTATGGCGATTTCATCAACACCGTTGTCCAGTTCGTGATCATCGCCTTTGCGATCTTCCTGGTGGTGAAGCTGATCAACCGCCTCACTCATCGCAAGCCGGACGCCCCCAAAGGCCCGAGCGAAGAAGTGCTGTTGCTGCGCGAGATTCGCGACTCGCTGAAGAACGACACGCTCAAGCCGCCGAACACGCTGTAAGCGGACACATCCACCAGGCGCATCGCGCATGGGGATTACGTTTCGCACCCGTCCACCGCGATCTTCGCGCACAGGGATGACTTTTCGCACGCCGACGGGGGACCTCGCGCTGATAAGCTCGGGGTCCCCCTTGTCGTTGGAGCCGCCCTGCATGCGTCGCCTCGCTGTTGCCATCTCTGCCCTGCTTGCCTGTTCCTCCGCGCTTGCGGCACAGACCACCATTGCCGACAGCGCGCTGCGTACCGCTGCGCAATTGCGCGAGCAGGCCCTGGCCGACAACACCGGCTTTGCAGTGGTGGAATCGCTCACCACCGAAGTGGGCCCGCGTATTGCCGGTGGCGACGCCGATCCGCGCGCGGTGGCCTGGGCCAAAGCCAAATTCCAGTCGTTGGGCTTCGACAAGGTGTGGACCGAGCCGGTGACCCTCCCCAAGTGGGAACGCCGTAGCGAACACGCCGCAGTCGTCGGCGCGCACGCGCAACCGTTGACCGTCACCGCCCTGGGCGGCAGCCCGGGCGGTAGCGTCGAAGGTGAGGTGGTGCGCTTCGAGAACCTGGCCGCACTGCAGGCCGCGCCTGCGGGGTCGCTGACCGGCAAGATCGCGTTTGTCGATTACCAGATGGTCAAGGCGCGCGACGGCAAGGACTACGGCAACGGCGGCGCGGTGCGCAGCAAGGCCCCATCGGAGGCGATTCGCAAGGGCGCGATCGGCTTTGTGATGCGCTCGGCAGGCACCGATTCGCATCGCGTGCCGCATACCGGCATCACCCGGTTCGACGAAGGCCTGACGCCGGTACCCGCCGCCGCCTTGTCGGTACCCGATGCCAATCAGCTGGCACGTCTGGCCGCGTTGGGCACCACGCGTATCCGGCTGGCGCTGGATTGCGGATGGGATGGCACCGCGACCTCGTACAACGTGATCGGCGAGATCACCGGGCGCAGCAAGCCCAAGGAAATGGTGGTGATCGGCGGACATCTGGATTCGTGGGATCTGGGCACCGGTGCAATCGACGATGGCGCTGGCGTGGCCATCACCATGGCCGCCGGGCATCTGATCGGCCAGCTCAAGCAGGCGCCCAAGCGCACCATCCGCGTCATTGCGTTCGCCAACGAAGAACAAGGGCTCTACGGCGGCAAGGCCTATGCCGCCGCGCACGGCAAGGATGCCAAGGACATGGCGCTGCATCAGATCGGCGCCGAGAGCGACTTTGGTGCGGGCCGTATCTACGCGTTCAACACCGGCTCTGCAGCGCCGGATGCCTCGCGCGCGGCGACCAAGCAGATTGCCGGCGTGCTGGCACCGCTGGGCATCGAGTATGCGCCGAGTAAGGGCGGCCCCGGCCCGGACGTGGGCCCGATCTCGGCCAAGGGTGGTGCGTGGGCGTGGCTGGCGCAAGACGGCACCGACTACTTCGACCTGCACCACACCGCCGACGACACGCTGGACAAGATCGACCCGAAGGCGCTCGCGCAGAACGTTGCCGCCTACACCGTGTTTGCGTATCTGGCAGCCGAAGCCGATGGCGATTTCGGCAGCCGTGCCAAGTCCGTGCAACCGCCGAACGAGTAATCTGGCAACGCAGCGCTGCGAATGCGTTTTTACTCCAGGACGAGCACACACGATGGCGGTCAAGCGGCAACGTAGTGCGAATACCGCGGCCACGTTGCTGGACGTCGCCAAACATGCGGGCGTCTCGCCGATGACCGCCTCGCGCGTGATCAACCGGCACCCGCATGTCGGCCAGGACATGCGGGTGCGCGTGGAAGCCTCGGTGCAGGCCTTGGGTTACCGGCCCAATCTTGCCGGCCGCTCGCTGCGCACCAGCGGCCTGTTGCGCATCGGCGTGTTGTACAGCAACCCCAGCGCCGCTTACCTCAATCAATTCATGCTCGGGCTGCTCGAACAGAGCAGCCTCAACGGCAGCCAGGTGCTGGTGGAAAAGTGCGGCGCCATCCGCAGCCAGCGCGCCGCGACGGAGCGCTTGCTGGCCGCCGGCGTGGATGGGGTGATCCTGCCACCGCCGTTGTGCGATTCGCGCCAGACCATCAGCGAACTGGATGCGCGCGGCATCCCGGTGGTGGCGGTGGCCAGCGGCGCACCGATGGCGCAAATCAGCTCGGTCCGCATTGATGACTACCAGGCCGCGCGCGCCATCGTCGCGCATCTGATCGAACTTGGGCACCGCCGCATCGCGCTGATCAAGGGCGACCCCAAACACACACCGAGTGCGCTGCGCGCCAACGGCTATCTCGACAGCCTGCAGGCTGCAGGATTGGCGATTGCAGAGAACCTGATCGCCGAGGGACTGTTTACGTATCACTCCGGGCTACTCGCTGCGCGCAGCCTGCTGGCCCAACCTACGCCACCGACCGCCATTTTCTGCAGCAACGACGACATGGCGGCCGCCGCAGTTGCGGTTGCGCACGGACTGGGCCTGCGCGTGCCCGAGGATGTCTCAGTGGCCGGCTTCGACGACACGCCGGTGGCCACCACCATCTGGCCCGAACTTACCACCGTGCATCAACCGGTCGCCGCGATGGGACGCGCGGCAGTGTCGTTGCTGGCAGATGCGATTCGCCAGCGCCGCAAGGGCGATGCCGCACAGGGCGTGCATCAGGTGATGAAGTACACCGTGGTCAAGCGCGGCTCGACGGCAGCGCCGCCCAAGGAGTGATGCGTTGACGCACCAGCGTGCAGCGAATTGGTTGAGCCTGGATGCCGTGGAAGTGTGCGCCTGCGATGGGCGACACGGTCATTCGCACTGTCTACCGACGCCGATGCAGCCCACTCGCCGCCGCATGCACGCAGGTCAGCAAGCTGCATCCACTAACCACGCACGACATCGACCTGAGAGACCCCGAGCAATCCAGCCAACGGTACCTGTGCCTGGCGCTGCCGCGGGCTGACGGTCGCTCCCTGATTGCGCAGGATATCCAGCAACTGTTCCGCCAGGGGCATCACCATGTGCCGGCCCCAACAGCGCTCCGACACGTGACCGAACGGGAAATACCCAGACTGATGATCCGGATCCAGCTGATTCCAGCGCTGTGGGCGAAATTCATCCGGTGCGTCCCACAGCGCAGGGTCGCGATGGCTCAGCAGCGGCAGCACCAATACATCGTCTTGCGCGCCGATACGGGTATCGAGTAGCGGATACTCCGGCGATGCGTTGCGCAGGATATTCCAGGATGGCGGCAGCAGACGCAGCGACTCGTAGACGATCGTGCGGCTGGAAATGTCCGGATCGAACGGTGCTCCAAGCCACAGTGCGTTGGCGACCAAGGTGGAAATCGTGAAGCACACCGGCGCGGCGGTTCTTCGATACAACCCCATGGCGAAGCGACGTGCATCGTAGCCGTCTGCTGCGGCAGTCACTGCCGCAAGTGCCGACGCGTTGGGTTGCAGCGCAAGCGGTCTCACTGCACCGGCCGCGATGAGTGCCCAGGTCAGCTTGGGCGTCAGCTCCAGGATGCGGTCCATCAACATGCGCAACCGCAGCGGGTCGCCACCCAGCAGCAGATCGCGCAAATAGGCGTGCCCCACATGCGGCCACGAGCCGGTCAGATCCACGTCTACCGGGATGGGACGCTTCAATGCCTCGCGCACATCGCGCCCGATTGCCTGCATCAGCTTGGACGCGTGCGTGCGAGCAATCGATCGCCCCTGCAGCGGCTTGAAGGTCGGCCGCTCGGCTTCGGTCGCAGGACGCGCAGCGAGCAAACGATGCGTCATTAGAGGGCCGGCAACACCGACGGTATCTCCATCCAGTCGAAAGACGTCCTTGCCTCTATGCTCGCGCAGCAGCGCCAGCAAACGCGGCGCGAAAACAGTCGCCCGGCCCAAGTCAGCGCTAGTGGATAGAGACATCAGGATCGCTCTGCGCTCGTGACGCCCGCGTCCGGCAAAATGCTTGCCTCGCGCGGGCGGGCATGACCAATATCACACGACACACAAGGCGGTTTCGGCCGCGCTTGCCGGCGTGCTCAGTACCAGATGTACCAGGAGTAGGACTTCAGACTTTTCTTGGAAGCCAACAGATTCTTCAGCGAGAACAGCATCTTCATGAGCGACATCCTGTTTGGGGAGTGGTTTGGTGCGCCCTGATGGGCATTCGCACAATCGGTGACGCGTGACGCGAGCGGCCATGGTCGCGCTCGCCAAACCAAGCTACGCCTAGCGATCAGCCAGGAACCTTGCGAGCGCGCACAGATTCGTCACCCTGCAGCAACCGCATTGCCGCAATACGCGCTTTCACGTACATGACTTCGCACTCAGTACAAACGACCATGGCGGCCAGATTGCCGCCATGGGTTCAACGCGCCATCGGGTCATCACAACGATGGGTGTCGTCGCCGCCACCTGTGCCGTCCGCGACGGATGGACACCGGCCTCGCCGGTATCCATCCGGCCGCATCACTCGACCGGCTTGGCACGCACGACAGCCGATGGCGTACTGCTCCCGGCCATGCTGTTCACTGTCACCACGTAGTCGTAGTCCGCGCCATTGGTGACGGACCGATCGACATACGATGCGGCAACGCTTGAACCAACTGGCGTAAATGCACCCGTGACACCTGCGCGACGCTGCACCGTGTAGCTGATTGCCCCCGGCACCGGCGACCAGCTCAGCTTGACTTGGCTATTGCCAACAGTGGCAGTGAGGCCGCGCGTCGCGCTCGGCACCGCGGCCGGTGCACGCAGTGCGGCCGTGGCCACTGCAGTGCCTGCGGTTGCGATCACCGGGTACGCGTTGTTCACCAGCTCGACAAACTGATTGTGGAACCAGGCACCGGAGATTGGCGCGCCGGCCAGCGCGCCGGTCAACACGCCATCGGCCGTAGTGTAGGTCGGGTCGCACATCCGGTCGAAGCCTTTACCCTCGTTGTTGGAAATGAGGGTGCTGGAGCCATCGGATTCGCCCGGCGGCTTGACCCACGCATACGCATGAAGATGCGGTCCCGGCGCTGCGGTGGGGAGCGCACCAATCCCTGCCCCGCTCTGATTGCACCAGTTGCCACGATGCAGGCGACGATCAATGCGGCCGGTATTGACGTAGGTATTGATGTCGCTCCCGGACGCGCCGGCCGGACGATTCGGTCCGCCCCACCCGTTACGACCAGTATCGATGATGAAACCGATCGTGCTGGGCCAGCCCGCGCCGACAAACCCGTTGTACAAGGCTTGGGTAAAATCGGTCTCGTCGAAATACGGGTTCCATTCGTAGTATTTCGACGATTTGATCGGCTGCCCGTTCACGCTCAACTCGGGGTTGGGCAAATTGGGCTCGTTCAAGGGCGTGGTATTGGCGGTATTGGTCACAAAGCCATCCACGCTTGCCAGCCCCGCGCTTGTTCCCTGTACCACGCGGGTATACAGCGAAATCGACGGGCCGCGGTTGCTATCCCAGCCCAACCAGCCAGAATGACCGATATCCAGGTAGTTGTAGGTGTTTGGAACAGCATGCAGTTTATTCAGCGCGTACTTGATGCCTTCCTCGTAAATGCCCGTGGAGTTGGCCAGCGCGCAACGCATGTCATTCAAATTGGTGACCAGGTTCGGCAGGCTATCGGGCTCAATCACATTGACGATGCGGATATCCTTGTACTTGGGATCCGCAAAAATCGCCGCAATGACGTCGATATATTCTTTCTTGTAGCGCTCCAGCGCCGCCGGGGTCAGCGGCAATTCGCCATTGGATGCCAACGCGTGACAATCGCGGCCCGGTAGATCGTAGATGACGAAGCTGGCGGTGATCGGCGTATTGGCTTTTTTCTGTGCCAATGCGGCATCCAGATGGCCTCTCAGACCGAGCCGCCCGGCATTTTGCGACCCTCCGGAAATCGCGGCAATGCGATCCAGCCAGACCGCGGTGGGAAAGGTCTTCACCACGCCCATCTTGGCCTTCAACGGCACACCTTTCACCTTTGCAATCGATGCGTCGACTTTCTTGGCGTAATCGGGATTGATATACCCACTTGCGCCGACAAAAGGATTATCGACGTGAACCTGCGCACAGACGCTCGCGACGACTAACGGATTTACAGCCAGCAGCGATAACGCCACCTTGCGCGTGAGGGTGCAACGGATGCCCTTACTGGATTTCATGAGATTCACCTTGGTTGATCGAAGGGTGGTTATGCGGAAATCGATGAAGCGCTGCCTCTTTGGCCTGCTTTCTTCCTCTTCAGGGCACCCGATAGAGATGTCTTGAGCCACCCAAACACGCCCCGTCGGCGTCCCGCCGAAGAGCATTTGCATGGCATAACGTCGGCAATATCTGCACAGACACGCAAGCCAATGGCCTGTGTGTGTCCCGAGACATGACCTAAGAACCAAGATTCATTGAAGGCCAATGCGGCCGCATCGACGTTATCGTCGCAACGGTTGCCTTCGTGAGATGCGGAGTATCTCCAGGGAGCGATTGAGCGATCAGCGTGGATGCTGTGCCTGCGAACGGAGGTGGTGAGTTCGCCCTGCGGAAACTACGCCGCATAACTGGCATAAGCAATCGTCAAACATTGCGGTTGGGCACAGATCCAGCTAATGCCCGCAACGGCATTTCAGCAGCAGGCATTACTGCACAAATGTATGTGGCATCACGCACAAAAAAACGGCCGCATCGCTTCCCGACGATGCAGCCGAATGGGAGGGTGCCCGACGTTGCGGTCGGGCGTCGTGCAGCACCGGCACGCCGGTGACGGGAAGAAAGCGAAATGACCGCTTGGAGAGGGACAACAGAAGATCATGCGCGACACGACGCGGGGGTGCGCCGTGTCGCACATCGGTACATCACATCAGCCCATGACATCAAAAGCGCAGACGCAGACCGGCGTAGTAACGACGCTCGAAGATGTTTTGATCGTAGTAGTGGTTGGTCCACTGCGCGTAGCGCCGCTCGCTTTCACCGGTGAGGTTGGTGGCCTGGGCGTAGAGCGTCAGATGATCGTTGACGTCGTAGCTGAAGGAGGCATCCAGATAGCCGACGTCGTCGTTCCAGATGGCCAGCTCATCGCCCCACGCACCGCTATTGACCTGACTGAAGCGCTTGCTGCGCCAGTTGTAGGCCACACGCGCCTGCAACTTGTCCTTTTGATACCACAGCACCGCATTGGCCTGGTGCTTGGAGTTGTCGCCGATTGGAAGCGTGTTGCCTTCGATATCGGTGTTGTCGGTATCGGCATCGGAGAAGGTGTAATTGATGTTGGTACCAAACCCGCTCAGCCAACCGGGCAGGAAATCGAAGGCTTGCTGATAGCCGATTTCGAAGCCCTTGATCTTGCCGCCACCGCCATTGACGATGCGCTCCACCGGGCCGCCAAGTCGCACCACGCCATCGGCATCGGGCTGCGGCTCGATGTTGGTCACTGTGGTGGGGAACGACTTCACGTCGATCAGGAACGCGCCTACGCTGACCAACGACGCATCGGAGAAATACCATTCCCACGACGCGTTATAGTTTGTGGCGCGATACGGATCCAGATCCGGGTTACCAGAGCGGCCATTGAGGAACAGCACCGCATCGGAGGGCAGCGCGGGGTTACGCGGTGGTGTGCCATTGACCGCGTAGAAGCTCACCAGACCGCGACCGAGATCAGGCAGGTCCTGACGCGCCACCGCCTTGTTGTAGGCAAAGCGCAGTTTCTGCGCATCGGTGATATCCAGCGACAGGTTGGCGGTAGGCAACACGTCGGTGTATTGGCGATTCAGACGGTTGGTGCCAATCGCCGGGCTGACGCCGTTCCATTCAACATTGCCGATAAACACATTGCCGCTGCTCAGGTATTGATCGATCGCCAGCTTGGTCTGCACGATGCGTGCGCCGATATTGGCCGTCCACGGCACCGCACTACCGGTACCGCCTTCAAGATTTGCCAGGAAATAGGCTGCGGTGCTTTTTTCGGTGACCTTGTACGAATCGGCAGCTTGCTGGTAAGCCACGTTGCCCGGATACAGACTGTTGAGATACGCCACCGGGTCTTTCATGACCTGCGGGTTGATTGCCGGCAGCCCCTGGCTACCCAGGCCGGTGACCTTGAGCGGATCGAAGTCGTTGAAGTACGCCCAGTAACCGGGAATGGAATTGAACGGCAGCAGGCGCGCTTCGGACACGCCGCTGCAGGTGTCGGAAATCAGCGGGTCCTTGAAGTAATACAGCGAGCGGTTGGGGTCTGCGCAGGTAGTCGACACCGGCGACAGATAGCGATAGGTATCCAGCTTGACCTCGCGCTCGCCATAGCGGATACCGAACTGGAAGCCGCGCACCACGCCTTCGTCAAACTCGAAGGTGCCATCGGCGCGGAACGCATCCATCGTCGCTTCGATCTTGTTGCCCTGCGCCCAGGTGGACATCAGCTGCCAGTTGTCCGGGTTAGAGACATCGGTGCCCAGGTTGACCGCGGGGTAGGTGCCGCGGAAATCCACCGAAGCGTCCACCGTGGGCAGGCCATTGGCGTTTGCCCATTGGGTGACGCCGCCGGCCCGCGTGATCTGATCGCCACGTGTCACCACCGCATCCGCGCGCGCTTCGTCATAGGTGCGCTGCGCATCGCCATGCACCCAGCGGAACGACGCACGGAACGGGCCGCCGTCATCGAAACGCAACTCCAAGTTGGTGTTGAGCGAATCCGAATCGGCCACGCCGGCCATCGAGTGCGCCTGGAAGCGGTTATAGCGAAACTGGCCGTAGTCGAGCACGCCGTTGGAATCGACCACCGAGCCCGGCTGCAACTGATTGGTGGCCCAACCGGTATGCAGCTGCGCGGCCACCGAGGTGTCCTGGTCTTCAAGCTTGGTGTAGGCCGCATCGGCCAGCACCGTCCAGGAGTCGTTGATGTTGAACTGGAACGAGCCGTTGACGCCGGTGCGCTGGCGGTCGGTGCTGCGGTTATCCAGTTCGGTGGCGACCCAGTTGTAGAAATAGTCGCGCGGCAGGTTGCTCGGGTCGGTATTGCTGCCGATGCGGCCATCGCCATTGAAGTCGAAGCCGACGTTCTGTTCGGTCGATTTCTGCGCGCCGTTGGAATACACGCTGGGGTGCTTGTTTTCCAGCGTGGCGTCCGAGTACGACACCGCCAGCGAGGCGCCCCAGCGCTCGGTGCGGAAGCTGGCCAGCCCCGAATACAGCTCGTTGAGTTCCTGCACGCGGTCGCCGTAGGAACCCTCGGCCTGGCCACTGAAGGTCCAGCCTTCAGGCAGATCGAATGGGCGGCGTGTCTTGAGCGACACCGTGCCGCTGATGCCGCCATCCAGGTCGGCGGCGGTGGGCGACTTGATCACGTCCACACCGCTGAACAGCGTCGGCGGGATGTCGACAAAATCCGGTTGCGCGCGGCCGATGTTCGGTTGGCCGAACTGGTCGCCGCCACCGGCGCTCAGATACAACTCGCCGTTCATCGTGGTCTGCACCTGCGGCATGCCGCGGATGTTGAGCTGCGAACCCTCGCCGGCCGAGCGCCGGATCTGCACGCCAGGCACGCGCTGCAGCGAATCGGTGATGGTGACGTCGGGCAGCTTGCCGATGTCTTCGGCGGAAATCGAGTCGATGATCTGCGCGGCGGTGCGCTTGTTTTCGATGGCCTCGGCCTGCGCGCCGCGCACGCCCTTGACCATGACCTTGTCCAACTCGGTGACGCCGGCGGTGTTGCCGGCTTCCTGCGCTGCGGCAGTTGCCGCGACCAGTGTGAGTGCAGCCGCCAGCGCGGCGGCCAGCGGGGTGTGACGCGTACTGCGATGCAGCTTGTTCATGGTCCCCTCCCAGGGATGACGACAATCCACGACCGTTTCGAATGGCAATGCCGGGGGGCAATGCAGGAATGGCTGACGCGCCGATCGGTGCGTCAGTGCAGACGCCGTGCACGTGCACGGCGTGGCAACTTGCTGGTGTCGCTATGGAAGCCCGTTGGCAGCGCCGGTTGATGGTTCGACATTCCAGCCACGTACTTGCAACGTGGCGTTGCGCAGGGTGTCCGCAGACGGTCCACGGATGTCCACCTCGCGCTGCTCGCCTGGCACCAGGCTCAGATAGTTGTCGCTGTAGTACGCCGGCAGGATGCGTTGGCCTTGCGCATCCACCAGGGTCAACTTGGTATTGAGTGCCATCTGTTGCGATGCATTGCGCACGCTGACGCGCAACACTGGCTCGGCAGCGTCCTGTACTTGCGTGGTGAGTTGCACCGGTACCTTGGCCAACGCATCCAGCCCGCGCATGGCGGCGGCGTCGCGTGCCACCCAATAGAAGTTGCGCGAGCGCACCACCGCGTCGCGGTCGAGCAATTGCAGGCGCACAAAGCCCAGGCCATTGGTGTCCTTGAGCAAGGGTGCCAACCGCAGCACCGGCGCAGAGACCGCAACGGCGGCCGCATCCAGCGCCTGTTCGCGCTGCTGCAGCAACGTGCCGTCGCTGCCGTAGACCTCGGCACGCACGCGCAAGCCGCGTACCGGCCGGGCTGCGTTATTGACCACCACCACCTCGTGACCCGGCAGATTCATCTGCACATGCAAGGTCTCCGCCGCATTGCGCACGCCGTAGTAAGCGGCGTGGGTGTCGTAATCGTGGCTGTAGATCTGCCACATGTTGCTGGGCCACGCCGGGTGGCTCATCCACAACAAACGCCCGCTATTCTTGGTCCACAACTGCGCATTGAAGCCTTCGAAAATTGCGCGGTGGGTGTCGTAGTTGAGCAACTGCGCCTTGCGTTCGAAATCAGCCAGGCTGGCCGGTGCGCCCAGCTTGTCGGTGAGCGAACGCATGAAGCTGGCGGTGTCGCCATTACCGGACTGATGCCAGTCGTGGTACGCCCAGGCATCGCTGATCGGCCACTGGTCGCCGGCGGCCGGCACCGATGCCTTGAATGACTCCAGCGTGGAGAACGACGGCGTGCCCACTTCCACCGAAAAGCCCTGCGCCAACGCATTGAAATAGGCCACCGGCTCGCGGTAGTTGTACGGCCCGCTGCCCTGCAGATTGACCTCGTTGGAACTGCCGGTATACCAGCGCGTGCCATCGAGCTCGGCGATGAGTCTGTCCAGCCCTTCGTTGAGGATGGGAGCAGGTACGCCTTCGTTACGCCCGAACCACAACACGATGGACGGATGATTGCGGAAGCGCTTGATCACCTCGGCCGCGTTGTCCAAAAATAAGGCTGCATCGGCCGGCTCCATGTTGTAGTTCTGGGTGGACTGCCAGAAGTCGTTGAGCACCAACATGCCGTATTCGTCGGCAAGATCGAAGAAGCTGGCTTCGGTGTTCTGCCCCACCCAGTTGCGCACCACGTTGAAATGCGCGTCCCGTTGCAAGCGGAAGTACGGCTCCAGTCGTTCGCGCGATACGCGCTTGCGCCAGTCGTCCATGCCCCAGTTGCCGCCCTTGACTGCAATGCGCACGCCATTGATGCGCAGCACCAGATGCGGCGCCAAAGCGGTGTCTTGCAGTTGCTGCACCGCCGGCGAGGCCAATGCGCCCGGATACAACGATTGCGCCTTACCGCCTGGTACCGCACGGATCGCCTCATGCCGTACATCGACGATGCGCTCGCCACGTTGCCGCGCCTGGTTGAGATCGACCAGCACCCGGCGCAGCGCGCCATCATCGTCGAACAGGGACAACTCGTAGGTCACCTCGCGAATGCCGAAGCGCAGCTGCTGCGCATCCGATCGCGTGCCGGCCACATCGACGCCAACCTGCAGCGCATACAGCGCCGGCTCGCCATAGCCGTTGGGCCACCACAAACGCGGATTGGCGATGACCAGCTGCGGCGTGTCGGCCGCGGTGAGCTTGAGCGTGCTGCCGCCAGCAGGCACGTTGACCTGGCGCTGGATACGCACCTCGCCGATGGCCAGTTGCACCGTTCCCTGCACGGCAGCGCCGCTAGCGTTGTGCAACGGCACGGTGACTTCGAGTTCGGCACGGCGGTGGTCCGGCGCCAGGCGCGCAGTCACCACCTGGGTATCGCCGATCGTTACCGGGCCGGTGGCGTGCAGCTGCACGTCCTGCCACAGACCGGCATTGCGATCGCGTACTGCCGGGATCCAGTCCCAGCCTTCGCTGGCGATAAACGCCGGCCCGTCCAGTGCTTGCATACCGCCGTTTTCGCCGACGCCCGCCGTCATCGATTGCTCATGCGCAGTGCCCGGATGCGGCGGCGGCGACACGCGCACCGCAACGACATTGCGGCCGGCTCTCAGTTGCTTGCTGACATCGAAGCGGCCACGTGCGAATGCACCGCGGGTCTGTCCGACCTGGGTACCGTTGACCCAGATTTCGCCGGCATAGTTGATGCCGTTGAACAGCAACTCCAGCCGCTTGCCTTGCGCAGCGGCAGGTAGGTCGAAACTGCTGCGGTACCACCAGTCGTGCCGGCTCAGCGATTCGGGAATGGCCATGTTATTGAGGCCGATATCCGGGTCCGGATACACGCCGCGATCGACCAGCGTGGTGAGCACCGTGCCCGGCACCGTCGCCACACGCCAGGCCGCACTCCCGGCGGTCGCATCGCCGCGCGACAGCGTCGCTCCCGTGGCTTGCCCAAGTTCCGGCGCGGCGGCCAACTGCCACGCACCGACGCGCCATGCTGCATCGTCCAAGGGCTGCAATGCAGGCGCGGCCTGCACCGGCTTGGCAACCGGTGCGGAGAATGCGGCGGCGCTGCGCGGCAAGCTGGCTGCGGCCTGCGGCGCCAACTGGCCCGCCATCTGCTTCACCTGCACCGGCCAGGCCGGCGATGCGTCTTCAAAACGTTGTAGCGATGAATCCGGCGCCCGCGTTGCGAGCTGCGCAATGGCCGCTGTCTCCAACGCGCCGGATCGCGCGACGAAGTCGGCAATCTCGCCACCGAAGTGCTGCGTGTACGCCGCAGGTTGCTCGCGCGGACCGAACATCAGCACCGGCGTCGTCACCACTTGACGCACTGCACCACTGGCGACCTGGCGCCCATTGGCATACAGCGTCAAACGGCCACCTTGTGCCACCGCAGCCATGTGCGTCCACGTGCCGGGTGGCAGCGGCTGCTTGCTGCGCAACACGGTGTCGGCGCCCTGCACAAAGCCAAGCTTGCCGTTATCGATCGCAAAGTAGCGGCCAGCATCGTGCGGAGCGCCGATGCCGGCAATCAACGCTGCACCGGTCGTTGCACGCGATGGACGCACCCAGCCCGACACGCTCCAGTCTGCGTTGGCGGCGAGCAACGGCGTATCGGCGGCGAACTTCTTGGCCAATCCCATCCCGCCCGCAAGCACGCGGACATCGTAAGGGCCTGGCGGGGCCATCTCGGCAGGCGCAGCCTCCACTGCGGTCCAACCGAGGCAACCACACAACAACCACAGCGCTCCACGGCGGAACGCCTTGCGAACCATCAGCATTAGAGGCCTCTCCCAAGCTCTACTGCCACACAACGGTGCACACCACATCGACGCAAGCGGCGTCATATCCAGCGGACATGACGCAGTCGTATTCAGTGATGCCGCCCGTGGCTGCCGCCCCTGTTTCAGCGGCCATGGTGCGAGGTAACGTTACCCCAAGGCGATATCGACGACAACACTTTCTGCGTTAGGGTTGGTGCTCCCAGGAGGAGGGACTCATGCGAAACCTGATCCAGTCCGCACTACCGGCGGCATACGTATTGCTGTGTGTGATCGCAGCGCCTGCAGCCGCGCAGCGCCTGCGCGTGCAATCGCCCGATGCACGTACCGAAGTGGAATTCACCCTGCGCGACGGCGGCGTCCCCAGCTATCGCGTGCTGTACCGCAACACGTTGGTGCTCGACGATGCACCGCTCGGGCTGGATCTTGGCAAGGCCGGCAAACTTGGCCGCGGCATGACCGTGCAGGACAGCAGCACCGACACGCACGACAGCACGTTCACGTTACCGGTTGGCAAGACCCAGCAGGCGCGCGATCACTATCGTCAGTTGCGCGTGCAGCTAGCCGATCAACAAGAGCGCAGGCTCACGGTGGAATTGCGCGCCTACGACGATGGCGTCGCGTTGCGCTACGTACTGCCCGATGCCGGGGAGGTCCGCATCCGCGACGAACTCACCGGCTTTGCGTTTCCGCGCGACTACCCCTGCTGGACCTTGAACCTGGGCCGGTTCGGAACCAGCCACGAGGGCGAGTACGACGCGATTGCCGCGTCCAAACTGCGCCCGCACAATCTGCTGGAGTTACCACTGGTGTGCCAGACCGATGCACGCGGCACCACGCTGGCGATCGGCGAGGCGAATCTGCGCGACTACGCAGGCCTGTATCTGACCGGCCGTGCCGATGGTGGATTGGGCGTGTCGGCGAAGTTATCGCCACGTCTGGACGACCCCAAGCTGGCGGTCAGTCTCGATGCGAAAGGACGCGATTTCGCAACGCCGTGGCGGGTGATCATGCTCGGCGACAGCCCGGTGAGCCTGATCGAATCCAACCTGATTTCCGCGCTCAATCCACCGCCGGCGTTCGATGCGGGCTGGGTGCGTGCGGGCAAATCGGCGTGGGACTGGTGGTCGGGCAACCTTGCTAGCGGGGTGGAACAGCCCGGCATGAACACCGCCACGATCCAGCGTTACATCGATCATGCGCAGCAGTTGAAGCTGCAATACATGCTGATCGACGACGGTTGGTATTACGGCAGCACCGGTGACGGGCAATACAACAGCGATGCCGATATTCGCCGCCCGGTAGAGCAGCTCGACCTGCAAGGCCTGGTGGCCTACGCACGCAAGCGCGACGTGGGATTGTGGCTATGGGCGCACTGGCGCGCACTCGATGCGCACATGGACGAGGCGCTGGCGTGGTATCAAGAAATCGGCATCAAGGGCATCAAGGTCGACTTCATGGACCGCGATGACCAGCAGATGGTGGACTTCTACCACCGTCTGCTAAGCAAGGCGGCCGAACACAAGCTGCTCGTCGACTTGCACGGTGCGTACCACCCGACCGGCCTGACTCGCACCTATCCCAACTATCTGACCCAGGAAGGTGTGCTCGGCGCCGAGTACAACAAATGGACAACACGCATCACCGCCACGCATAACCTCACGCTGCCGTTCACGCGCATGCTGCTCGGGCCGATGGACTACACGCCGGGCGGCTTTCGCAATGTACGCCCGGCCGAGTTCAAGATGCAGCACATCGCGCCGCAGGTGATGACCACCCGTGCGCAGCAGCTGGCGATGTTCGTCGTCTACGAGAGCCCGTTCGCGGTGGTGGCGGACAGCCCCCAGCAATACGAAAACGTGCCCGCAGCGCAGTTCCTGCGCGATGTCCCGGCAAGCTGGGACGAAACCCGCGCCCTGGAGGGCGCCATCGGCGATCACATCGCACTGGCGCGGCGTAGCGGCAAGGACTGGTATGTTGGTGCGATGACCAACGAGCAGGCGCGTACGTTGAACGTGCCGTTGTCGTTCCTGGACAAGGGCCGCTGGACCGCAACAATTTATGCCGACGGCCAGGCGCCGACCGAAGTCAGCATCGAAACTCGCAAGCTCACCCGCGACGACAGCCTGCAACTGAAACTGGCTGCAAGCGGCGGCGCTGCAGTGCGGCTGCAGAAGGAATAAGCGTGGCGGTCGATTCGCGATAGGACAACATTCCCCCTCTTCTATCGGGAGAGGGGGCTGCGGATGCTGCGGTAAGTTGCAGGGACGGCCCCTGCTATCGCACTTGAACTCTTGGGTGACAGATCGACAGCAATTGGACTTGCTGAAGACCGCAGCTCCACGTGCGCGATCGTGCGCACCGTTGCGCAGCGGCACTGCGCCGCCTGTCGCCAAGTGCGTTTGCGCATCGGACATCGGCTTGGCGCGCTGCGCTTGCCGTACACCTGGCAGCACCTAACGATGCATGCGGAAATTTTTCCAGCATCGATTTAGGATGCGCACCCCCTCACCGCAGGCGTGCGCTACCGGCTCCAGTCGTGCACATTCCTGCAACGTGATGGCGCGGCCTGCACGGTTCGCCGCGTGCGGGGCGTTTCATTTCGGCGCCCGGACATACCCGCATGAGGCTTCGTCCCCGGCGACCGATCGATCGGCCGCACCGTTGTTGCGCTCGCCATGGCATCGCAGTGCCGCGAGTCTTGTAGGCACGCCGCCATCGCCTTCCATCTCGGCTGCAGATAATCGACGTATCGATATGCTGATGACGCCACTATCGTGCACACGTGCCACCGCTTTGTGCGCCCAAGTGGTGGGGACTTATCGACGTGCCCAATACAGAGCACCCATCACGGCAAAAGCGCTTGCGCATGGGTGCTTGCGTGGCAAGAGGTCCTTGCCAGCTTCACAGCTGGCAGGGACGCATCGCTTCCATTGCCAGGGCAATGGACGCCGGCTTACGGCAAATCCACATCTGCGCAAACAGCAGGGCGCGCATCCTTGATCTGCTGCACGCCACGCGCATCGAACTGCAGCGCGGCATGCTTCGGCGCGAAGGCCGGCCACGCGGGCAAGCCCTTGGCGTTGGGATTGCCACGCTGCACGAATGCCGCCCAATAGCGTTGCAGGCTCACCGGCGGCTGGCCGATGGGCAGGTTCTTGAACAGGAACGGCAGCTCGGCGCTGTGGGTCACCTGCCCGCCCGGCGCGGCGGTGTCGAACACGTAATGCCATACCGGCACGCCAAGCGCGGCCTGGCGCTGGGCGACAGTCACCGCCGGGCAGCGGAAGGTGAGATCGGTGGACAGCTGCATCGCCGCGTTGCCCTGACGCTCTGCACGTTGCGCCGCATGCGTGCGTTGCGCCTGCAAGACAGCCTCGGCGCGGTCGGGATAGTCGCGACGCAGGCGCGCCTGTGCGCCCTGATCGCCACCGTAGGTGAGCTCCTGCACCACGTAGCCGATCAACAGCGGCACCTTGGCCTGCGCGCCACCGGCCAGCAGCTCGGCAGGGGCGCGCGGCAGCACGCGCCCATCGACGACGGCTTGCAGCCAGATGTAGCCGTCGTCGTCCAGGGCCGGCACGTCCACGCCCTGTCCGGCCTTGAGCAATTGCTCCACCGGCAACGCGCGCAATTGGCTCAGCCGCGTGGCGGCATCGTCGATCCCGGCGCGTTTGGCGATGGCAACGCCCAGGGCGCGATTGTCGTCCAGGCTGCGCGCCGGCAGCCCGAAACCGGCGGTCCCACTTTGTTCGATCGCGGCAGAAAACAAGCCACGCGCGAGCGGGCTGAGCATCAGCAAGCCCACGTCCTGGCCGCCGGCCGACTGCCCGGCAATCGTGACTCGCGCGGGGTCGCCGCCGAACTGCGCGATGTTGTCGCGCACCCAACGCAGTGCGGCAATCTGATCGAGCAATGCGTAGTTGCCGGCCGCTTCGTTGTCGCCATCGCGCAGTTCCGGCAGCGACAGGAAGCCCAACGCGCCCAGCCGGTATTGCAGCGTCACCACCAGCATGTTTTGCGCAACAAGATTGGTGGGCAGATGCCCATCCGCACCGCCGGCCACATTGGCGCCGCCATGGATCCACACGAACACCGGTAGCGGCTTGGCCGGCTGCAATGCCGGCGTCTGCACTTCCACATACAGGCAGTCTTCGGTGCCACGGCTGGCCATGGCGTTGTTCCAGCCCAGCGCTGGCTGTACGCACGGAGTCGCCGCGTGCGTGGCATCGCGCGCCTGCGACCAGGCGGCGACCGGTTGCGGTGGGCGCCAGCGCAACGCACCCAACGGCGGCGCAGCGAACGGGATCGCACGGAACACCGCACTGCCGTCGTCCTGCCATTGCCCATGTACCACACCATGATCGGTGCGCACTTCCGGCGCCGTTGGCGGAGCGCTGGATGCAGCAGCAACCGCGCTGCCACTCAACGTGCAGATGGCAGCAAGCAAGCAGGCAGACAGGCGCATCACAGCTCTCCGGGATTGACGCGTGCGCGCCACGCGGCTTGGAAGACAGCGGTGGCGGAAGCCACGTTGAGACTTTCCACCAGCCCGCTGCCGCGGATGGACAACTGCAGATCGCAATCGCGTGCGAACTGACGGTCCATGCCCTCGCTTTCGGCACCCATGACGTACACCAGGCGCTGCGGCAACGCGGCAGCAAACACATCCTGCCCGCCCTCGACCAGGGTGGCGGCCACCGCAAATCCGGTCTGACGCAGTTGCGTCATCGCCAGCGGGGCCTCTGGTAGTTGCACAAGCGGCACGGCTTCGGCGCCGCCTTCGGCCACGCGTGCGGCAGCGCCGGACAGGCCTAGCGTGGAGCCGGCCGGCAGCAGCAGGCCCGCCACTCCAAAGTGCGCCGACGAGCGCAGGATCGCGCCGAAGTTATGCGGGTTGCCCACGCCATCCAGCCACAGCGCCAGCACCGGGCCTTGCGGCAGCGCCGCCAGCCACTCCTGCAACGGCTGCGGCGATACCCGCAGCACCTCGGCCACCACGCCTTCATGGTGCGTGCTTGCGGCCAGCTTGCTGAGATCGGCGTCTTCCACCACGCGGTAGCCAATGCGCTGTGCGACGCACCAGGCCAGCAAGGCCTTGAATTGCGGGATGCGCGCCTCGGTCAGGTAGAGCTTGCGCAGCGCCTGCGGACGCGCCTTGAACACGGCCTGCACCGCATTGATGCCGTACAGGCGCAGCTCGCGCGCGGTGTTTGCGTTGGCAGCGGCCGGTGCGGCGGCGGTACGTGCCGCAGGCGCAGCCGGCGCGGGTGCGCGTGGCGCCGCACGGCCCCATGGGTTGAGCGGCGTAGCGCCGCTGCCGCTGGTGTCGCGTGGCGGTCGTGCGCCACGTCCATCATGCTGTTTCATCGTTGTGTCCAGAAATCCGCGTTCTTGATGCCAAGCGGAACCGGATCGAAGACCGGATCCAGCCCCTGGCGTTTTTGCCGTTCGTAATCCTTCAAGGCCAGCAACGCCGGCTTGTGCAGGATCAGGATGGCGATGATGTTGAGCCAGGCCATGACGCCGACGCCGATGTCGCCAAGCGCCCAGGCCAGCTGCGCATTATGGAACGCGCCGAAGATCACCATGCCCAGGATGCCCAGGCGCAGCAGCAGTACGGTGAATGGGCGGCGGCGGTTGCCATTGACGTAGCTGAGGTTGGTTTCGGCCATGTAGTAATAGGCCATGATGGTGGTGAAGGCGAAGAAGAACAGCGCCAGCGCCACAAAGCCCGCCCCCCAGCCCGGTAGCACCGATTCCACCGCCGCCTGTGCATAGCCCGGGCCTTCTTCCACCCCGCTCAGGCCGGCATATAGGCCAGGCTTGGCACCGTCGGGCGCGTACACGTTGTACTTGCCGGTGGTCAGGATCAGGAACGCGGTGGCGGTGCACACCATCATGGT